>JBJMQW010000230.1:0-7644 GCA_045802495.1 Allostellaceae bacterium
ATAAGCCCGCAATACCCCGACCCGGTAATTCAGCCGGCGACGCCGCAAAGAGCCGCAGCGTCAAACGCGCGCTCGCACCACCCAGATCTCGGCCGGCAAGACGACGCCCTGTGATGTGGCGTGCCCTCTGAAATAGACCTCAAGGGTCGCTCGTACATTCACGCGCTCTGCTGCTGAAAGGCCAGGGAGCACCCGCATCAGAGGGCCCATCACCATGACGAAGTCTGCCGCCTCTGCTTCTCCTTTGGGGCCGGCCGGCTGAATTTCCGGGTCGAGGGGCGTCAGTGAAACCTCGCTAAATCCGGCGCCTTCCAGGATCCGATGCACGCGCGCTGGATCGGCCCATGAGAAAGGGCCTGGCTCCTCGGGCCCGGGCATCGGGATCGGGGGCAGCAAGTGACGGACTGCTTCGAGCGGGGCGTTCGGCCACAACGTCGCGCTTGCTGCGCGGAACACTGCGAGCGCCAATCGCCCGCCGGGCTTCATGGCGCGCCGCATGTTCTCAAAGGCGGCTACTGGATCGCTAGAGAACATGATCCCAAAGCGCGAGAACGCCAGCTCGACGCTGCCGGGTGCGAAAGGACGGACAGAAGCGTCGGCGACGATGACCTCCGCCTGCCGCAACCCAGTAGCAGCGATCCGTTCGCGCGCCCGGGCGACCGATGCCTCGGCGACATCTGCGCCAAGCACATGGCCGCCGGGACCGCCGCGCCTCGCCAGCTCAAGAACTGTCGTGCCAGGGCCGCAACCAATATCGAGGACGGGCTCGCCCGGCTGGGGCGCCGCCAGCTCCAACAACTCCTTCGTTAGAGCGGCGACCGCACGATCCATTCGCGCATATTGGTCGGCCCACGCCCGTGTGGCGGCGCTGTTTCAGAATTCGATTGCCAGACAAGGTTCCGCCCGGTTTGGTTGACTTTGGCAAACCGGAGCCGCTGCACCCGAATGGACTGTGTGGCCCGGCATCTGTTGAGTGAGGCGGGGAAGGCAGCATCGTTTGACATGGAAGCCGGGGTGAGGGCGGTCAAGCCTTCCGCTGGCGCTGGGTCCTGTTCGCGCCGAGTGCGCTTAAACTCCCGAGGCCGCAGCCCTCGCGCACTAACAAAGCGACTGCTCAGACCCGCGCCTGACACAGCCGCACACACCTTAGACCGAGCCGCCCCGACTTTGCGGCGGCTAAATCGCGGGGGAACCGCTCTAACAAAGGTTCTTGGAGGAACCCTTGGCTGCGCCTCGCTTATCGAGGTGGTCGGCAGTGCCGCCGCAACGCAAAGCAAAATTCAATATCTTCTGCCGCGCTCCTGGCGAGCGAGATTGGCGTGCAATTTTACGGAGTTTCTCTGCCAGCTCGCGGTAATGCTGGCCATAAACCGGCGCGACGGCCGTTTTCGGTTCTCCCTTAATTGTTCTCCCTCAGCCACAAGAAGCCGTGGATGAAAGGACTACGCCGGGTGATTTGATCGGTTCCGTGGCCGTGATTGAAAAACCCACGTCCTCGTGGACTTTCTCGCCCGTTTCGGAGGGGTTTCGGCCGGGTTTTCGCGGCGCCCCTAAGGCGCGTGGCGCTCGCGCCGGCTCACGTAGTGAAGCCAAAACGCTTTGCAGTCCCAAAAGGAGGTTGCTTCCTAGGCCGAGAAGACTGAAAGGTCGGGCTGGTAGAGAGCGGGCGGCGGCTCTTCCATGTTGCCACCGACCTTACCGTCAATCGCCCGATTGTGCGGTCGTCGCGAAAGCGGCACCTTGTCCATGGAAATGCAGGAAGGAACGCCAAGATGAGCGACCAGCCTCGGCCATTGGTTGCACCGGTAGAAGCTTACTTCGATCACACGCCGCAGCTATTCGGCGACGGTCCGCCGGATCCGGTGGTTTATGACGCCTCGCCGCGGGCGCTACGTCAGCGCACCGTTAACTTCGCGGCCAAGCGTCTCGCCGACATGCGCTACGTCAGCGGGCTCGATCGCGCCACGGCGGAGCGGCATCTCCGCTGGCGGCCGGTGGTTGCGCCAGGAGGACTCGGGTCCCGGGCCGCGCCGGACGGACAGGCACAGCTCGCCGCCGCCCACCGCCGTGGGGACATCATCATCGAGATGGACGATGCCGACCGCCGCGTTACCGTCTCTTGGAACGACCCCGAATTCGACGGGCCCGTCGCCGGCGCCGCGGTTGCTCGGCCCGGCTATGGCGGGATCGTCCTCGGCCCGCATCCGAATTTGAAATTCGATCCGCTGCCGCTTGCCCGCCGACGAGGCGAGCCCGACCGCCCATGGCCGCTCGGCGATGCGGTTGACGCACCCCCGGCGGCGCCCGCCGAACTTGCCCGCGCGCTCGATGCCTTCTTTACTCGCTCGACCGGCGCATACGGCGTTCTCATCGCCACTCCCGACCGCATCCTCTGCGAACGCTACAGCGAATTTGGTTCCGGCCATCGCGCAACCCCGAGCTGGTCGATGACGAAGGCGATCACCTGCACCGTGATCGGACGTTTGATCCAGGAAGGATGGCTCGGATCGGTGCATGACCCCGCGCCGGCACCGCTGTGGCGAGATCCGCGCTCGATCCACCGCCTGATCACGCTCGATCACCTGTTGCGCATGCGTTCGGGGCTCGCATTTCCCGTGTCGCACGGCGATGGGCCGGTGACGCTCGGTTTCGAAAACAGCGCGGTCTACCAGGACGCCGGTGATGCGTTCGAGGCGGCGCAACGCTCGATCGTTGCCACGGTCCCGGGCGCTGTGTTCCGCTACATCAATAGCGGCCTCAATGTACTCGGGGCGGTCATCCGGGACCAGATTGAACGGCGCGGGCTGCCGTATCACGAGACATTGTACGGACTGCTGGTCGATCGGCTTGGCATGGCGAGTTATCAGCATTCCGCCGACATCGCCGGCAATCTGATCGCGTCTGGCGCCGGTTTCGCGACCTTGCGCGACTACGCCAAGCTCGGGATCCTGTACCTGCAGAATGGCGCTTGGGACGGCGAACTGCTCCTGCCGCAAGGCTGGGCCGATTACGCCCTGAGTGCAACCCACACGGGCACCAGCTACGCGGCGTGCTTCCGCACCAACATGGACCGCCGGTTTCCGGATCTTCCGCCCGAGACGGCCTGGGCGTCGGGCGCCTCCGACCAGCGCATCTTCATCTTGCGCCGATACCGTCTGACCGTCGCGGTTAGCAACGAGACGGACCACCCGATGGATCTGCTGGCGTTGAACCACGTCATTGCGACGGCAATCACTGCCTGGACCTAACCACCGTCACGCTGAAGACAATCAGTTCAGGAGATCAGATATGCCGACCGCCAATTATTTGCCCGACGTGCTCGAAACCACCGAAGCCGAGCGGCTCGCCACTGGGTTCATCTTCACCGAAGGTCCGCTGTGGCATCCGGACGGCTATTGGTATTGCGTGGATCTTCGCCGCAATCAGCTGTTGCGCCTTACACCCGGCAAGGAGCCGGAACTCGTTAGGACCACCACTGGTGGCAACGGCACCACATTCGACCTGCAGGGCCGCTTGATTGTCTGCGAAGGAGATGACCGGCGCCTGACGCGCATGGGCCCGGACGGCACGGTGGAAACCTTGGTCGACAGCTACAAGGGCGGACGCTTCAATCGGCCGAACGACGTGATCTGCCACTCGAACGGCTGCCTCTACTTTACCGATCCGGACAAGCGCCGCCCCTACCAAGAACGCGAGATCCCCGGTCCCGCTGGCGAAGACAATCTCTGGGACGGCGCCCGCGTTTATCGTTTGGCGCCGGACCGCAGCTTGAGCGTGCTGGCACCATGCGAATACCCGAACGGGCTCGCGCTGTCGCCGGATGAGCGCACGATGTACGTGGCGAACACGCGCTCCTCGCAATACATCCACGCGATCAGGCTTGATGCAGCCGGCAACATGGTAGGGCGCAGCATTTTTGCCGACCTGAATGAGGGCAACGAGCCGGGCATACCCGACGGGCTCAAGGTCGACAGCATCGGCCGGGTTTATTGTACCGGCCCGGGCGGCATCTGGGTTCTGTCTCCCGATGGCGAGCGCATCGGCGTCATCAGATGGCCGGAGCAAGCTGTCAATTTCGCCTTTGGCGGTCCAGATCTGCGAACCCTGCTGTGCTGCGCGCACACCTCGGTTTACGCGCTGCGGGTTAAGGTGCCGGGCAATCCGCACCCTTGGTACAAGCTGCCCGGGCTGTGATTCAGGCGGTGCGCTGATCTCTCGATGCGGCGGAACGGCCAAAAGCCATCTGGTCGCGCCGCGGCGGTGCGTTGTCGACGAAAGGACGAAGGAATGTTCAGGCTCTACTATGCTCCCGGCACCTGTGCGCTGGCGACGCACATCGCGCTCGAAGAGGCCGGTGCGCCGTACGAGGCGGTCCTAGTTGATTTCCGTTCGCAGGCCCAGAGGACCCCCGAATACCTGGCGGTAAACCCGAAAGGGCGCGTTCCCGCACTGGTGACCGAAAGCGGCACGCTAACCGAAACTCCGGCACTGCTGTGCTTTGTGGCGCAGCATTTCCCGAACGCCGAACTCGCCCCCCTCGCCGATCCGTTCGCCCTGGCGCAGGTTCAGGAGTTTAACAGTTACCTTTGCTCGACTGTGCATGTCGCGCACGCCCACCGGATGCGCGGCACAAGGTGGACGGACGACGCGGCAGCGATCGAGGCAATGAAGCGCAAAGTGCCGTCGAATGTGACGGAATGCTTTGAGCTGATCGAGTACAAGCTCTTCAAGGGGCCGTGGGTCATGGGTGAGCGGTACACAATCTGCGATCCCTACCTCTTTACGATCGCTTCCTGGATTGAAGGCGACGGGGTCGACACCGCCAAGGCGCCGCGCGTCATGGAGCACCGCAGACGCATGCTGACACGCCCCGCCGTCCAAAAAGCTGTGGCAGCCGAGGGCACACAGATTCCGTGATGCATCGAAGGCGGCGCTAGCGATGACTGGCGACCGTCCGCAATGGCGCTTTCGCATCGCACGCATTTTCTGATCGTCGGCGCCGGTGCTGCCGGCCTGATGGCGGCTCGCGAACTCGCACGCTCCGGCAAGCGTGTTACCGTCTTGGAAGCACGCCAGCGATGCGGCGGGCGCATCTACGCGCTGCCCGCCGAAGAATTCGGCTACCGGGCTGAGGGCGGCGCCGAATTTGTCCATGGCGCGGCATCTGTGACACGCACCCTGATGCGAGAGGCGCGACTGTCACTGTCGCCGCGTCGGGGTAGGCGATGGACCGCCCGGAGCGGCACCTTATCGCCTGCCGAGGATCCACTGCCTCATGCCAACCGGTTTTATCGAGCCTTGGAGGAGGTGGAAGCCGACCTTCCGATCGCAGACTTCTTGGGAACGTATTTTGCCGGCCGCGACTATGAAGACCTGCGACGCTCGGTCACGCGAGCCGTCGAGGGCTATGACGCCGCGGACCCGCGCCGCTTCAGCACCCTTGCCCTACGTGACGAGTGGATGGCTCGCGACGATGGCGAGCACGGCCGGATCGCGGGAGGCTACGGCGCGCTGATCGAGCATCTCGCATCCGAATGCCGCAGGCACGGCGTTGCGATCCATCTGGGCGCGGCGGTAACGGCGATTGACAATGAATGCGAGGGGATTACGGCGCGCTGTCACAATGGTGCGACGTTCGACGCCGACGCCGTTATCCTCACTGTGCCGCTCCCGCTTCTGTCCGAGATCGCGCTTCCGTCGGTGGCACGCAAACGGGCCGCGGCCACGGCCGATATCGGGTTCGGCAACGCCGTCAAAATTCTATTGCGCTTTGCAACAAAGTGGTGGGCCGAGATCGGTGGCCAAAGTCTCGCTGATCTGTCGTTCCTGCGTTCGAGCGCAAAGGTCCCGACCTGGTGGATACAGCATCCGGCCGAATATCCGGTGCTGACCGGCTGGTTCGCGGGACCCAAGGCCGACGGCGTGTCGTCGCTCACCGAGGCCGAACTCATCGACATGGGGCTCATGTCGCTCGCCGAGACGTTCTGTCTCCCGGCCGAGCGCATCAGGAGGGATCTCGTTGCATCGCGAGCGATCAACTGGGGTAATGATCCGTTCGCCCGCGGGGCTTATTCCTACGCGACGCCGAAAACACGTGACGCGCTGGCGGTGCTGAAAAGATCGGGCAGCGACGGGATTTTCTTTTCCGGCGAGGCGCTCTATGCCGGTCCGGACATGGGGACTGTCGAGGCGGCGTTGGCCAGCGGTCGGGAAACGGCGCAAACAATCCTGAACGGATCCCCGGCGGCACCACCCTGGGTCCGGTAGCTTCCTGTTCGACGTCGTACCCTTGTTTTTGGACCACACATGACAGAGCCTTCCGAAGGCTGGACCCGTGTCGCCGCCATCCTTAGCTTCCCCGATACGCCCGGATTCACCGAGACTTACGGATTTGCCGGCGCCTCGGGAAAAGTTTGGCTGGAAGGTCAATATCTGATTCCGCGCGAGCGACTATCAAAGACGCTCTATCTGTTCATGCACCCCTCGAGCACCTTGCATTTGCTGCCAATGCCGGCGGCACTGGTTGGCGCGGGGCTGCATGTCCTGTGCGCGGCGAGCCGCTATCCGAAGAACGACAGCAGTCTGATCATCGAGAAGGTCGCCATCGACATGGGGGCGTGGGTCAAGGATGCCCGGGTTCGCGGCTACGAAAAGGTGATCCTCGTCGGCTGGTCGGGCGGCGGTTCGCTCTCGCTGTTCTATCAGGCGGAAGCCGAAGCGCCGTCGGTCACTGCTACGCCGGCGGGCGACGCGGTCGACCTGACGCGCGCCGGTCTCGAACCGGCCGACGGCGTCATCTTCATCGCCGCGCATCTGTCGCGCGCCGGGACATTGACCGAATGGCTCGATCCGTCTGTGACCGACGAACTCGACCCCGACCGACGCGAGTTGGAATTTGACATCTACGACCGTGCCTGCCCCCATCAGCCGCCCTATTCCGACGAGTTCATCACGCGCTTCCGGGTAACCCAGATTGCACGCAACCGCAAGATCACGGGGTGGTGTCAGGAATGGCTCGACACGCTGCGGCGGCGAGGGACGAGTGAGGTCGAGCGCTGCTTTGTTGTCCATCGCACGATGTGCGACGTGCGCTGGCTCGATCCGTGTATCGACCCGGATGGACGGCAGCTCGGCTGGTGCTATCTCGGCGATCCACGTACCGCGAATACCTCGCCCGTGGGGCTCGCGCGCTATTCGTCGCTGCGCTCATGGCTGTCGCAATGGATTACGATATGTCGAATGCGAAAGGGCCGAAGAACGCGGCGCGCATCCGCCGCACGCCGGTATTACAGGTCGAGAACCAAGCAGATGATGCCGTGCCCGCCTCGCACAATCCGACAATCCGCGCAGCCCTCGCGACACCAGACAAGGAATATATCGGGATCGAAGGCGCGACCCATTATTATCAGAACCAGCCTTCTCAGCTGCACCAATGCATCAATGCGGTATTGGATTGGAGCCACCGCAAAGGACTGCTTGCAGACTGACCATTCTCCGGGAGTTTCCTGGCGCTAGCCCAAGACCTGTCGCCACTCGGTTTTGCCTGGGCTGGATCGCGCTCAATTCTGCAACGCGCCTTGACCCGACCTTCCTCTTCCCTCGCCCCGCGGGCACTCGCGCTCGGACGCTCCGAACCGACGTGTC
>JBJMQW010000231.1:0-12822 GCA_045802495.1 Allostellaceae bacterium
ATTTTATGGTGCTGCCGGTGGGTATCGAACCTACGACCTCCCCCTTACCAAGGGGGTGCTCTACCACTGAGCTACGGCAGCGCCGGGCCTCGGACCGGTCTCGCGGGAGGCGGCAAGCACATACACGACGCCCCAGACATTGGCAAGGCAGGCACGTCTCCGGATTCGGGACTGCCCGAAAGTTGGCGTGCGCTTGACAGAGCCTGGGCCTTTTCGTTGCATGACGCGATGAGCGAGCCTCCGCGAGATTCGTCCCGATTAAGCCGCGAGCGCGCTGCGCGCGAGGAGCGGCTGGCGAATGCCTTACGAGACAATCTCCGGCGGCGCAAGGAGCAGGCCCGCGCGCAAAAACAACGCGCGATCAGCCCGGACGACACGCCGGAGGGCGGCAATGGCGGGCCGCCGGCTTGAGCACCGCCTCGCTCTCCAGTACAAGCACAGCCCAAGGGGGCGAGAGCGCCGATTGACGGCGGCGAGCCCGAGCCGATCGGCGGCTCGCGGGACGAGGCAATGGACAGGATCCGTATCAAGGGCGGCATTCCCCTCGAAGGGGTAATTCCGATCGGCGGCGCTAAAAACGCAGCGCTCCCGCTGATGGCTGCTGCGCTGCTGACGCCCGACACTTTGACATTGAAGAACATGCCCGCGCTCGCCGACATCGCGACGATGGCGAACCTTCTCGTACAGCACGGGGTCGCCGTCGCGAGGGGCGGTGAGGGTCCCGATTCAGGGCACCTCGTGGAGCTCTCGGCCGGGCACATTACCTCGAGCACGGCGCCCTACGATCTCGTCCGCAAGATGCGGGCGTCGGTTCTCGTGCTCGGGCCGCTGGTCGCACGATGTGGCCGCGCGCGGGTGTCGCTGCCGGGCGGTTGCGCTATCGGCACCCGTCCGGTGGACCTCCACATAAAAGGGATGCAGCGGCTCGGGGCTGAGGTCGAATTGAGCGGAGGCTATATCGAGGCCCGAGCCCCCAGGGGGTTGCGGGGGGCCGAGATCGCCTTTCCTGCGGTTTCGGTCGGCGCTACCGAGAATTTGCTGATGGCGGCGACGCTGGCCGAAGGCGAGACCCTGCTGATCAACGCCGCACGCGAGCCGGAAATCACTGATCTCGCCAACTGCCTCGTCGCGATGGGCGCCAGGATCGAGGGCATCGGCACCGGCCGTTTGAAGATCCGCGGCGTTGCCCGGCTGCACGGGACCGTTCATTCGATTATCCCCGACCGGATCGAGACCGGGACCTACATGATGGCCGCCGCCGCCACCGCCGGCGAGGTCAGGCTGACCGGCGCCCGCCTCGACCTGGTGGCCGGCGTAGCGCAGATTCTGGAAGGCGCGGGTGTCGAGATCTCGCAGCACCCCGATGGGCTCGCGGTGCGCCGACGCGGCGACCGCCTCGACGGGGTCGATATCATGACCGAACCCTATCCGGGGTTCCCGACCGACCTGCAAGCGCAAGTCATGGCGTTGATGAGCTTGGCCGACGGCGCCTCGATGATCACCGAAACGATCTTCGAGAACCGTTTCATGCATGTCCCCGAGCTGGCGCGCATGGGCGCCAACATAAACGTCCATGGCGCATCCGCCTTGGTGCGCGGCGTGCGGCGGCTGATGGGCGCCCCGGTGATGGCGACGGATTTGCGGGCTTCGGTATCGCTGGTCGTGGCGGGCCTCGCCGCAGCCGGGGAAACGGTGATCAACCGCGTCTACCACTTGGACCGCGGCTATGAGCGGCTCGAGGAAAAGCTGGCCCGGTGCAATGCGCGCATCGAGAGGGTGCGGGATGGCGCCTGACAACGCCACGCTCAAATTGCGGGCCGAGGACGCTGAGGACCTCGCGATCATCTCGGCCTGTTTGCAGGATGCGCTGGTCTCGGTCCGCGACCTCGCCTTTGTGCCGGAAGACCACGAGTTTCTGCTTGTCGCCAACCGGTTTCGCTGGGAAGGCGGATTGCAGCCGTCGCCGGGCGAGGCAGGGTATCAGCGCACCCTGTGCGGGGTAACCTTCAGCGAGGTAACCGCGGTTGCCTATAGCGGCTTTCGGCGCAGCGAGTTCGGCCGAATATTGTCATTGCTCGCAATCCGGTCGACCAACGGCGGCATCCTCCTCGAATTTTCCGGCGATGCGACGATTCGGCTCGAAGTCGCGCGCGTTCTGTGCCGTGCCAGAGATATCGGCGAGCCCTGGCCGACGCAGTGGCAACCTCGTCATGATTTGGATGGGCCGGCGTGACGACGGAAAACCGTTTGATCATGGCGCTGCCGAACGGGCGGATCCTCGATGAGGTGATCCCGCTGCTGCGCCGGACCGGCATCGAACCGGAGCCGGCCTTTGATGATCCGGCCTCCCGGCAGCTCCGCTTTGCGACCAGCGAGCCGGGTCTCGATCTGATCCGGGTTCGCAGTTTCGATGCCGCAACATTCGTGGCATTTGGCGCCGCTCAGCTCGGCGTGGCCGGCAACGATGTGCTGATGGAATTCGACTATTCGGAGATCTACGCACCGCTCGACCTCGATGTCGGGCACTGTCGCCTCGCGGTAGCAGCGACCGCGGATTGGGCGGCCCATGACGATATGCGACGAGCGAGCCACATCCGTGTCGCCACCAAGTATCCCGAGATAGCCCGTCGCCATTTTGCGGGGCGCGGCATACAGGCGGAGTGCATCAAGCTCAACGGTGCGATCGAGCTTGCCCCGCGCCTTGGCCTCTGCCGTCACATCGTCGATCTGGTGCAAACAGGCGCCACGCTCCGCGCCAATGGCCTGGTCGAGATCGAGGCGATCGCCAAGGTCAGCTCGCGCCTGATCGTCAACCGCCCGGCGCTGAAGACTCGCCCCGAAGAGATCGGCGGGTGGATCGAGCGCCTCCGTGAGGCACTCGGCGGTAGACCCTCACCCACCCAGCCCGTTGGGCTGGGTCCCCCCTCTCCCGCATTGCGGGAGAGGGGCAAAGGGGAGGCTCGCCAGCCCCTCTCCCGCATTGCGGGAGAGGGTGCCGAGCGCAGCGAGGCGGGTGAGGGTCGCGTGCGCTGATGGCGGTCACCCTCTCCACGCGCGATCCCGACTTCGAGGCGGGGTTTGAGCAGCTGCTTAACGCAAAGCGGGAGAGCGCAGCCGATGTCGATACGGCTGTAACCGCGATCATTCGTGACGTTGCGCAGCGCGGTGATGCCGCCTTGATCGAATACACGCGCCGGTTCGACGGCGTGGAACTCGAACCGGGGGGTTTGCGTCTCCAAGAGGAGGAGATTGCCGAGGGCGCCGCTGCAGTCTCCTCCGAGACCTTGCGGGCGCTGCGGCTGGCCGCGGAACGGATCGAAAGCTTTCATCGCCACCAATTGCCGGCGGCGATCGACTATGTCGACGGGCTCGGGGTGAGGCTAGCCGCGCGTTGGCGGCCGATCGAGGCCGCCGGGCTCTATGTCCCGGGCGGTACGGCCGCCTATCCGTCTTCCGTGCTGATGAATGCCATTCCCGCCAAGGTAGCCGGGGTAGATCGGTTGGTGATGGCCGTGCCGGCTCCGGGCGGCGAGATCAACCCGCTCGTGCTCGCCGCCGCCGAGCTTGTCGGGATCGACGAAATCTACCGGATCGGCGGAGCGCAGGCGATCGCGGCGCTCGCCTATGGAACGGCGACGATACGGCCTGTCGACAAGATCGTCGGCCCCGGAAACGCATACGTTGCAGCAGCAAAGCGCCAGGTCTTCGGCAAGGTCGGCATCGACATGATTGCCGGGCCATCGGAAATCCTCGTGGTCGCTGACCGCCATAACGAAGCGGCATGGATCGCCGCCGATTTGCTTTCGCAGGCCGAACACGACGCGGCGGCGCAGTCGATCCTCATCACCGACGACGCGGCATTTGCCGCCGCGGTCGAGACGGCGGTCGAGCGCCATTTGGCTGAATTGCCTCGCGCCCAGATCGCCCGAGCGAGCTGGCAGGCCTATGGCGCCATACTCATCGTCGAAGACTGGGGCGAGGCGGTCGTGCTGATCAACCGGCTCGCTCCCGAGCACCTCGAGCTGGCGCTCGACGAGGCCGATGCTCTGGCCGAGAAGGTCCGGCACGCTGGCGCGATTTTTCTTGGCCGACACACGCCCGAGGCGATCGGTGACTATATCGCCGGGCCCAACCATGTCCTGCCGACCGCACGCAGTGCGCGGTTTGCCTCGGGCCTCGGCGTGCTCGATTTTCTCAAGCGAAGCTCGCTGGTGCGCTGCGACGCCGCCAGCCTCACGGCGCTCGCTCCTTCCGCGATTCGCCTCGCCGAAGCGGAGGGGCTCGACGCCCACGCCTTGTCGCTGTCGATCCGGCTCGACCGGGCGCCGCGGTGAAGCAATCGGCATGGGCACTTCCGAGAGCCCGTCGCGCATCGCCGGAATTACTCTCGACGAGCGCACCGTGGTTCGTCGAAGCCCGGATATCGAGCACGAACGCGCCGTAGCCATCTTCGATTTGTTGGAGGAGAACCATTTTGCGCCGGCCTCGAAATACGCCGGCCCGTTTCATCTGCACCTTTCGATCGAGGAAAATCGGCTTAACATCGAGGTTCGCTCGATGGTGAACGGCGCGAACGAAACGATCGTCCTGCCCCTTGCTCCGTTTCGCGGGATCGTGAGGGACTATTTTATGGTTTGCGAAAGTTATTACGAGGCGATCCGCCGATCGAGCCTCGCGCAAATCGAAGCGATCGATATGGGCAGACGCTCCCTGCACAACGAGGGTTCATCACTGCTGATGGAGCGGCTCGGCGACAAGGTCGAGATCGACCTCGATACCGCCCGGCGTCTGTTCACCCTGATTTGCGTGTTGCATCTGCGCGGGTGAGTTTGTGGTAACGAGGCCGCCTCTCGTGCTCGCCTCCGCTTCGCCGCGCCGGCTCGAATTGCTCCGGCAGGTGGGGATAGTTCCCGACGTCATCGATCCTGCAAATCTCGACGAGACCCCGCGAAAGGGTGAGCTGCCGGCAACCCACGCCGTACGTCTTGCCAAAGAAAAGGCAAGGGCCGTGATCCCCCGCCATCCCGGCGCTTTCATCCTGGCCGCCGACACTGTTGTCGCCTGCGGCCGGCGCATCCTGCCCAAGACCGAGGACGAGGCGAGCGCAAGGTTCTGCCTCGAGCTGCTGTCCGGCCGGCGCCACCGGGTCCATGGCGGGATTGCGCTGGCGAGCCCCGATGGCCGGCTCGTCTTGCGCCGGGTCGACAGCCAGGTCGCCTTCAAACGGCTGAGCGAGCCCGAGATCGCGGCGTATCTGCGCAGCGGCGAATGGTGCGGCAAGGCCGGCGGCTATGCGATCCAGGGCCAGGCGGCGGTCTTGGTCCGTTGGGTGTGCGGCTCTTATTCGAACGTGGTCGGCCTGCCTATCTTCGAGACGGCACAGCTGCTCGCGGGCCGGGGTTATCGACCGAATTGGACCGCGAACTGCTGATCGCCGCCGGTCCGGGCGAGTGGCGCGCGGCGCTTCTCGAGGACGGGGTCCCCGCGGAGATTTACGTCGAGCGCGGCGATCGCAGCGAGACCGGCAGCATCCATCTCGGTCGGGTTCGCCGGATCGAACCGGGACTTGGCGCCGCCCTTGTCGATATCGGTGACGAGCGGCCCGCCTTTCTGCCGCAGTCGGAGGTGATGCCGCGGGGCAAGCGGCTGCACGAGGGCGCCCGGGTAATGGTGCAAATCCGCCGCGAAGCGCAAGCCGGCAAAGCGGCGCGAGCGACGATGCGGTTGAGGCTGCGCCGCCGGGGCGTCGAGCTGATCGCCGGCGGTCAGGGACTTCATGGCGGGGAGGGACTGGAGTCCGACGATCGCGATCGCGTTCTCGCCGCCGCCGGTCTCTTGCTGATGCCGGAGAGCGAAGGGGAGGGGGCGGAGCGCGGCCCAGTGCGCAAGGGCGGTGTCGGGCTCAGGATCGTCGAGCCAATGCCGATAGGCTCACTCCTCACCGAGGCGGCCGCGATCGGCAGCCAGTGGCGCGAGATCTACGATCGCGCCGCTCGGCTCGACCCCCCGTCCCGAGTGTATCCTCTCGCGACTTTTGCCGCCTCGCTCGCCAACACGATGTCGACCGTCCCGGGCCACGCCCTTGTCGACGATCCCGGCGCCATTCCCGACATCCGCGTCGCCTTTCCGGGCGTCGCAGTTCAGTACCGGCCGGAAGGCGATTGGCCGATCGACCTGGACGAGATCTTTGATCAGGCCTTGTCCGAGACGGTCGCCCTTCCGGGCGGTGGTTTCTTGCATATCGAGACGGCGCATGCCGCCGTGCTGATCGACGTCGATACCGGGACTCCTGAGACAGGGTCGCCGGAGCGCGCGGCGCTGGCCGTGAACCTTGCCGCGGCCGTCGCGATCGCCAGGCAGATCCGGCTGCGCAATCTAGGCGGCGGCATCATCGTCGATTTTGTCGGCCTCGACCGAAGGGCGTCACGCGAGCGGGTCCGCACCGCGCTCGCAGCGGCTCTCGCATCGGATCCGGCTGCCCCGCAGCTTCTCGGTTGGACGCGGCTCGGTCATTTCGAGCTGGTGCGGCCGCGCCACGGCCGGCCGCCTCTTGCCGAGAAATTGCTCGAATACCGGCGGGGCGCCACCGTCAAGGCCGCGCTCACCGTGGCGTACGAGGCATTGCGCGCGCTGCGCCGCGAGGCGCGAGCACAGCCGGGACGGCGATGGCGGCTGACCGTCGCTCCGGATGTGGCAGCCGCCTTGGATATGGCTGCGAAGACCGCCATCCAGGATGCCGAACAACGATTCGCCCGAGAAATCGAGATCGAGGCCGACTGCACCTGCGCCCGCGAGCAGTATCGGATCACTCCGCAGTAACTATATCCATCGACCATGCCACCCGATCGGATTCCCCCGCGCCCCTGTCCAATCTGCGGCAAGCCCGCAGCACCGCAACACCGGCCGTTTTGTTCGCCCCGCTGCGCTCAGATCGATCTCGGCCGCTGGCTCAAGGGCAATTACCGCATCCCGACCGAGGAGGGCCCGGACGAGAGTGAGGAAGGCGACGGTTGACCACTTGGACAAAGGCCGCGACCATGCGCGGATGAGTGCCTCACCGCAGCCGAAACATTACAAGCTCATCTACGCCGATCCGCCCTGGACGTTCGCCACCTATTCGCGGAAAGGCAAAGGCCGGAGCCCGGAGGCCTACTACGACTGCATGACTCTAGACGACATCAGTGCGCTGGCGGTTGCAGACTGGGCGGCGGACGATTGCGTACTCCTGTTGTGGACGACCGACCCGCTTTTGGAGAAAGCATTCGACATCGTCCGCGCCTGGGGGTTTACATATAAAACCGTAGGGTTTTATTGGGCAAAGCTGAGCCGGCCCGAGCCGCTCTACTGCGACCGCAACTTTTTTACCGGGCTTGGATTTTGGACGCGCGCCAACCCCGAGATTTGCCTGCTCGCGACGCGCGGCAGGCCACGCCGCCGCAGCGCAAATGTCCGCAAGCTCATCGTCTCGCCGCGGCGCGAGCACAGCCGGAAGCCTGACGAAGCCTATGAGCGCATCGAAGCCTTATGCGACGGGCCTTATCTCGAATTGTTCGCCCGCTTTCCCCGCCCGGGATGGGACCAATGGGGGTTCGAGGCCGCTTCGGCCGGAACGGGGCGGCGGCGGTGGCGCGCCACCGGCTACCCCGATGCGCCCGCGGCTGCCGATTAGCTGACGATCTACCAATCTCTTCACCGGGCCTTAAGCCTCCTTCCGGAGAGTGGGCGAGCTGTATTAGGCCGGAGTGGGAATGTGATCGCCTGGGCGGTGCGCTGGGTCTTGCTCTGGTGCGGCGTCGTGTTGCTCGGAATCGCCATATTGGATCGCGGCTCGGCCTTGCTGCCCGATCGCAATGCGCCGCCGGATCCGCGAATGCCTGCCGTCGCCGCGACTCGGACGACCGCGGGGCCCGTGTCGAACACGATCGTTTTTAGGGGGAACGAGCTGGGACATGTTGTGCTCGACGCTGCGATCAACGGTGCGCCGATCAGGATGCTGGTGGATACCGGCGCCAGCCTTGTGACCCTGACGCAAGAGGACGCTCGCGCGGCCGGAATCGACCCTGGCCATTTGGACTACAACGCGCGGGTGAGCACCGCCAACGGCTTCGCCCGGATGGCGCCGGTGACGCTGCGCGAAATCCGGATCGGCCAGCTTTCGGTATACAATGTCCCCGCCGCAGTGCTGGGGAACCTCGGCATATCACTGCTCGGCATGAGCTTTCTCAGCCGGCTGCAGGGCTACGAGATGCGGGACGGCAAACTCACGATCAGCTGGTAGGCAATGCGCTGGTTTTTCCAGCTGACCCTCACGAGAACAAAGAGAGAAACACGAAAATAGTTAAGGTATATTTAATGAGATCGCTATGCGATGAAAGTTTATACATCACAGCAAATACCAAATAGCATTTGTGCCGCAGTCGTGCACGTGGTAGCAGCAACCATTGTTTTAAGGGAGACTGATGGTGCGGCGTTCAATTGTAGTTGCTGTGGTCGGAGCCGCTCTCGGCTGGCTGATACCGACAGCTGCCCAATCATTTACTTATGGCAAGCTGGTTGTGGGTCAGGCACAACGGGCGCTGGTCTATGGCGGCGGGATGTCCTGGTGTTTTGTCGAGGATGGCAGCACCGAGTTTCAAATCAATCAAGCGGCCACGAAGGCGGTCATCTCATTCACCGAGCTTACTTACTTCGACGGCACCAATTATTATCAGCTGAATGGCCAGACAATATTGACCTTCTCCAGCGCCACCGGAGGCAGCTTGCATTTCAAGCTAAAACCGAACTTGCCAGATATGGTACATAATCCGGCATTTACGAATTTTACACAGACTTACAGCGCGCCGAAAGACCAGTTGGTCGTTGGCTTCAACATTGTTTTTCCGGCCTGCACCTTGCCCGTCTACGCCGTATACGATGCGCCTTAAGGCTGATGGGTGGTTGCAAGTACGGGCCAAATCTCCAGCATAACCGCACGGTAATGAGAGATGGTATTCGAACGCCTCTTCCGATTTACAATTGTCTGCGCTGCGTTGTGTTTCGGTCTTTGGGTGTGGCCGCGCTATGCGGTCGCGGGGACTGACCAGTTTCTTGGAGAAATCGAGACTTTTGCCTTCAACTTTTGTCCCAAGGGTTGGGCTGCTTTAAATGGCCAGCTCTTGCCGATCAATACGAACACCGCGTTATTTTCGCTGCTCGGAACCACCTATGGCGGGGATGGCAAAACCACCTTCGCACTCCCCACTGCGAAGCCGATCTTTACGGCGACGGGGTCCATCTTACTGCAGTGCATCGCCTTGCAGGGCATCTTTCCGTCGCGTAATTGATCCTCGGCCAATCGGCAACGACGCTGAAATCGGCGTGTTGTCGCACTGATTTTTCAGCAGTCATGCCGACCAGCACGACGCCGATCAGAACCGATCGCATTCCCTCGCGGCTTTGACGTAGGCGGCGGCGTCCGCCGGTAGCAGCAGCCGCACGGCGACGAGAGCGGCGGCCGCGGCTTCGACCTGCGCGACATAATTTTCGCGGCTGCCGTAGCGTTCTTCGAGGGAGGGGCGGGGGTCGCCGGCAGCATCGCGTTCGTCCCTGGTGCGGGCGAACGGGATCAGTGAACCATCGCGGTCGCAAAGTTCGCAGGGCTCAGACCGGTAGACGTTCCATCCGGTATAGGTGCCGAGTGGCACGGCGATTGGCGGCAGCTTGACGCCGGCCAACTCATTGCCGTCGGAGTCGACCGCGCAGACGCGAGTTTCGTAAAAATTGGCAAGCCGGGCTGGCGGCTCGACCCAATCGACCGGCGCCCCGATGCGATTGGCTCCAGACGGTCGAGCAAACCCTGGAACTGCAGGCATCTCGACCGCTTCGGCTATGACCGCGGTGCCCTGTGCGATCGACGGGACGCTGCTCGATGGCGGAGCCGCGCCCGTCCTTACCCACTCTTCGAGCGCCACGAAGAGCGCGCGCAATGCCGGGGTTGAGCAGTGCGGATTGCGGGGGTTGATGCAGGGGCCGGGGTTCGGATCGGTTCCGGGGCGGCCGCCATGCTGGGTTCCGGCGATCATGTAAACCCGCGCGTTAGGCGGCAATTCGGCATCGTGCCGGCCGGCCGGGTCGGTGTGCACCAGTGAGGCGCCCTTTTGCCAGTACTCGGTCGAGGTGTTGACTTCGATCATCAGCGGATCGGTCGGCCGGCCCTGGAGAAGGGCGGCCCTGTTGCCGGAAAAGGGGTCGGTCGTGACGGCATTGCCGAACGGGAACCAGTTCTCCGGGTATAGCCGGTCCTCATGCTGCGTCGCGGTGCGGCCCGGCATCGCGAAGCTGTGATTGGCGAAGACCTTGCCGGCGCCCGCTACATGGGTCAGAACACCGTCGAAGACGCGACGGCCATGCCCGTCATCATTCATGCCGAGCTCGAGAAAGTGACGGAGGAAACGGCCCGCCTGCGACACTCCGAAAGCGAGCGCGTGCTCGACCTCCGGCCGGCCGCCATGAACGGTCATCGGATTGGGTGTCCCCTTGCGGTCCGCCTGCTCGTAGCGCAGGAAGGACACGAGGTCGCGGGTTGCAGCAAAGCCGGTGCCGAGCACCGACGAGCCTGTCGCCTCGTACCAGAGTTCGTAGATCTTGAAGGGCTCAAAATGCGTGCCGGCCGGAAGCAGCCGGATCGATTGCCGGTCTGCAAACTCCCAGCGATCCGGTGGAATCTCGGTGCGCGGATCGCTTTCGCGGTCGCGCACGGTCAAATGCGCCTTGCGCTGGCTAACCAAGACCGCGGGATAGTTCAGCCGCACGACATCGCCCCTGCCGGGGGCGCGCGTGCCGATATGGAATTCGTCGCGAATGTGCCGCACCATCGGCTCGCCGTTTTCGAGCGCCGGCGGCAGCCGCGCCGTCATGCCGTTATTGGCGCGCGGCGCGCCTGAATCCCAACCCGACCAGACGAGGCTGTAGCCGCGCCCCAGGGTGAAGCCTAATCCCACATCCCGCGCGGTTTTGGGATTGTTGGTATCGGCATTGCCCGAAGCGTCGTCGAGCAGGTTAAAGATCATCTTCCGGCCGCGATTGGTGACGTCATAGACCAGAACACCACCCCGCCGCGGCTCTACCGGCCGCAGGATGAAAAAATCGGCCTCACACTCGACCATCCCGCGTGCGTTTCTAGGCGCCTTGTCGAGATCGGCGATGACTTCGTTCTCCGGCGCCGCCGGATCGATCTCGCCCTTGGCGACGCCCTTGATCCGCAGATAGGGACTGGCCGCACCAAAAGCCCGCCCCTCGGCGAATGGCTCGACCGCATCAATCCTGATCTCGACAATAGCCATAACGGGTCCCCAGCATCATTTACGACAGACTACCGCATGCGGGCGGCACAGCGAGCTTGCGGCATACAGATGGCCACGGCGACATCGCCATAGGGGAGTAGGTAGCGGCAAAGCGCTCCGCCAGGCGCATCATCATCGTCCACACCTAGCTCACTTTTCGCCATCGAGGTTGATCGGGCAGGACGGGCAAGAATCCAACCAAACGCTATCTTGACCGTGCGGTGGTTGGCATATATATTTGTATATGCCAACCTTTACGGGCTCAGTTCAATGCAGAGAACGGCAAAGATCTTCATGAACAACCGTAGCCAGGCAGTGCGGCTACCAAAGGAGTTCCAGTTCGATACGACTGAGGTGTTCATCAGCAAGATCGGTGACCAGGTGATCCTGTCGCCGCGTCCAGCAGACTGGTCGTCCTACCTGGCAACGGGACCGGTAGCATCGACAGAATTCATGGAGGGTGTGGAGGATCTTCCCGTGCAGGAACGCGGAGACTGATGCCGCGCTTCATGCTCGACACCGACACTTGTTCCTTCATCCTCAAGCGCTCTAGCCAGACGGTATTGCGGCGACTGCAGACGTTGCCGGTCAGCGAGGTCTGTATCTCTGTCATTACAAAATCAGAGTTGCTGTACGGGGTCCAGCTGTCGCCGCGCGCGCGGCAGGACAATATTGCGGTCGATGCCTTTTTGCGCCATGTCGCCGTACTCGATTTCCCCGACGAGGCGGCAGCGCATTATGCAGAGATCCGGGCGGAATTAAAAATGCGAGGTCAACCGATCGGGGCGAACGATCTGCTCATAGCAGCACATGCCCGCTGCCTTGGTTTAGTGTTGGTCACGAATAATGTTCGTGAATTCGGCCGAGTCCCGGGGCTTATAGTCGAAAACTGGATGGCTCGCGAATAGCGTCTGAGACCCGGGCTATTGCCGTCTTCCGATCCCGTATTGATCGCCGACCTGGCTGATTTTCCCACTCACGAAGTCGATCTCGAGCAAATCTTCCGAGGATCCGATCGTGCCGACAGAGGCATGGGTGCGGGCATCGAAGATCTCGGTTCCGTCGGCGCTGTTCTTGTTGGGTGCGACATAACCGTAATCGCCCTTGATATCGAAGGTCAGCCAGTGTGACCCGCGACCGCTCTTCAAGGTCAACCGATCCTTTAAGACCGGCATCATCGGATTGCGCATATCCCAGATGTAGACATGCGGGTCATTCCAGCTGCTGCTCTGCCAGACCTCAGTTTGGTCGGGTGTCCAGCCAATGCCGTGCAACAACCCAGGATCGCCGGGTGGATGATCCGGGATGCTCGCGGTGATGATCTGACCTGTCTTCAGATTGGCGACCTGCATTCCCCAGAGACCTCTGACATTGTTGACAGCGTAGTCGCTCGTGCTGTCGACTGCGTAGGGTCCGAGAATTCCCGAGTAGGGCCCGACGCGCGATACGGCGTAGCTGACCGGGTCAATCAAGTACAAATAATGGCCGCTCCCGTCACCGG
>JBJMQW010000232.1:0-23267 GCA_045802495.1 Allostellaceae bacterium
GGCGAAGGCGGCGATGCGCTCGATTTAGTGCGCGCGGTGCATGGCTTCGATACATCGGTGGCATTGGCCTGGTCACGCCGCTGGCTCGGTATCTCTGAAGACGGTCGGCGCCCTCGCTACCCCGCAAAGCCCTCGCCACAAAAAGCGGCTGAGCCCGATGCCGAGGCAAAACAGGCTCGCGCCCTAGACATCTGGGCCAATGCGGTGCCTGTCGACGGCACGTCTGCGGAACATTACCTGCGATCACGCGGCCTCGATCCCGAGAAGCTCTACAGCCTTACGGGACCCCGATCGTGGCCAGCAACCCTGCGCTATTCCGAACGCGTAGCACTCAATCCAGGGCAGCTCTGTAGGGCGCTAATTATTGCGGTTCACTGCGGGCATCTCGGCTCGGTTCGCTCAATTCAGCGTGTGCTGCTCAACCGGGATGGCACCGCCGTTCGCGACAGTCGCGGAAGACGCATGAAGCTGTCACTCGGTCCAATCCGAGGCAATGCGGCCATGTTCGACTATTGGCCGGATTCAGAAGGGCGCTGGGGTTTGGCCGAAGGCCCGGAAACCGCGCTTGCGGCCTATTCGCTCACTGGCATTCCTACATGGGCGGCCATTGCAGCCGGCAATATGCATCAGGTTGTGCCGCCGTCATGGGCGCGGCACGCCGTGATTTTTTCAGACAACGATAATGTTGGAATGGCTGCAGCGGCTAAAGCGCTGCAGGCGATACAGTCACGGCCAGGCATTGAGTCGGTGCGAATCGCGGCAACAACATCCGGAAACGATGCCGCGGATTTGAATAGCAGAGCACATTGAAGATGGATAATTCTTTGCCGCCCGGTTTTGTCGATATTACCGAACAGGTACGGCGCGATTTCCCTCCCGACCCAATACTGAACGGTGGCCGGCATAAGGCTGCGCCTTCGAGCGAGCCGGAG
This sequence comes from Allostellaceae bacterium, assembly GCA_045802495.1. GTDB lineage: Bacteria > Pseudomonadota > Alphaproteobacteria > ATCC43930 > CGMCC-115725 > AP-15. Next base: position 933 of record JBJMQW010000232.1, read on the forward strand.
ATCTGGGACGCGGTTGATGTCCTATCGAAGTTCATTGAGCCGCGAGAATGGCTACTCGGCAATATTTTTTGCAAGGAATTCTTGTCGTGTTTGATTGGCCCTGGAGCGGTCGGCAAAACCGCAGTCCGGCTCGTGCAGGCGCTCTCGTTGGCAACAGGGCGCTCGCTCAGCGGCGACTACGTCCATCGCCGCTGCAAGGTGCTGATCCTGTGCTTTGAAGATGGTCGCAAGGAGATGGAGCGCCGCGTCAGAGCCGCGCTGATGCATCACAACGTCGGTGAGGAAGCCCGCGGTTGGTTGTTCTGCGCAGCAATCACCGGACAAAGGCTATTCGAGGACGGAGGGATCGGCACACTGGAGACGTGGCTGCGCACGAAAATCCAGAGATTGGGCGCGGAACTCGTGATTTTCGATCCGTTCGTAAAAATCCACGACGAGGAGGAGAACGACAACACGCGGATCGACATGGTTTGCTCGGCGCTGGCGCGGCTCGGCATCGAGATGAACATCGCGCCGGATTATCTGCATCACGTCCGCAAGGGGAGCGCAACGCCGGGCGATCCAGATGCGGGACGCGGTGCTGGAGCGGCAAAGGATGCGGGACGGCTCGGGTACACGCTCGTGCCAATGTCGGAAAAAGAGCGCGACACCTTTGGGCTCTCTGAGAAGGAGAGGCGTCTGATCGTTCGCATGGACAATGCAAAAGTCAATATCGCGGCCCCGAGCACCGAGACCCGTTGGTTTCGGCTTATTGGTGTACCGATCGGCAATTTTACCGACACCTATCCGCATGGTGACGAAGTCCAAACGGTGGAACCATGGAACCCACCAGATCTCTTCGCCGGACTCAGCTTCGCCATTCTCAATCAGATACTCGACAAGATTGATGCGGGCATGACAGATGGAACTTTATATTCAAGCGATAATGCCGCAAAGAAGCGGGCGGCATGGAAAGTAATTTGCGACATAGCGCCCGACAAAACGGAGGCGCAAGCTCGCGCAATCATAAATACCTGGCAAAGGAATGGTGTTTTTATTCTTGAGGAATACAAAGACCCTTCGCGAGGAGAGCCAGCAAAAGGGTTGCGGGTTAACGCCGCGAAGAGGCCAGGATGAGCGTCCCGAACGGGGTGATTTCGTTCGGGACCCGTTCGGGGCGATCTTATCGCGAACGAACGACCGAGCCCTTAAGGGAAATCCGTTCGGGATTAATGCTCCCGAACGGGTTTCTTTCGCTCGGGCACGGGTCTCGGCGGCCGTCCGTTCGGGTGTTTGAAGCTATATGCCAAAATGGCTTGCCATGCCTCAGCTAGATGCAGGGTGGATGACTACACTTTTATTTGCAGAGACTAAAAATGGGTGAAGCTAAACTACGCCATCGAAGGCAGGCCAAAAGCCGGCTGCTGGAAATCATGGACGATCCGAATAAGTGGCTGATGCTTCCAGACGTGATCCGCGAAACCGTCAGTTACCTTCGTGATGGCGAGGACGTTTCGCCTCACGTTCTGCTCGGCCCTGTTGTCCGAGACCCGCGTGATGACGGGAAATGGTATTTCGTCGTCGGTACAGGTGACCGCTTTGGCGTTCATCTCGATTGCCTTGGTGCCGTTGAGGAAGCGCTCGCCGATGAATTGCGGGGAAGCTTGCAGATGGCGATGCTGGCTCACCCGCCGCTCGTCGTTCACGACTTTGACGATGAATTGGAAATGGCGCGCTGGGCAGAACGTATCTGGCCAGGCTCGAAAACTAGAAAGATCCGCTCCGACATAGAGTCGGAACGCGCAGCCTTAGCTCGTCCGCTCGTGTGACATGAGCGAAGGATTTTCATTGGGCGAGCGATCTGGACATCGCTGCAACCGATGCTCTGCACGGGTGACGGAAGCGGATGCCAAGGGGGAAGGGGCGGAAAACGCTAATTATATCTATTCGATGGGGGGTATTCCGAGGTTGAATTCGGCTTGCCCATCTCAACCGCGCCAGCTGTCGTTCGCGAAAAAATCACCCCCTGTATGAAAAACTAGTACGAAACGTGCCCATAACCCAAACACACCCTGAAACCTAGAGGAATCCAATGCCAAGAGGTGGCGCGCGACCCGGCAGCGGGAGGCCGAGATCCGAGGAAGATCCCAATGTGACCGAGGTCTTATCGGTAAAAGACCCCAACCGGACCTTAGGTAGACTGTCTAAGCAGCTGGACAGGCTAACAAAGCGTGCTGAATTAGCTGAGCCGCTCCCCGGCGCTATGATTGTCGACGGCGAGCTGGTTATGCCAGACGGTTGGATGACGCCCCTCACCTATATGGCTGGCATTCTGAACAATCCTGCGGTCGATCCTTTGCGCCGGGATCGAATTGCCCAGGCTATGGCTCCGTACTGCCACCCGAAGCGTGCCGAGGTCGGGATGGGCATGAAGCAAAAGGCTGAGGAGAGGGCCAAGAGGGCTGGCGACGGGACGGAGTGGGCCGGAATTCTCAGAACCGTAGCGTAAGGTTAATGGCGATTTTCGGCATTAGAGTGCTGGTTGAGAAATATCGAGGATCGGTATTCGGATCACTAAGGGTTTAGAAACCGATAAGTTGAGGATCGCCGAGTCGGCGTGCTTTTTCCTTGCCCGAGCCAATGGCGCAAGCGATTGCTCGCGATTTCGGGTCCGTGAAGCGTTGGCGCGACGAATTCATCGCCTGGCACTTGGATTTGTCGGCAGTTCCGGTTGGGTCCTGCTTACCTACGTGCCACGAGACGCACGGCTGATCAACCACATTAGCGCCGGACACGAGCAAGGCCTCGCCCGCAGCATCCCGATCCTGGCTTAGGCATGTACGAGCATGCCCTACCATCCAGAGTTCGGCGCGAATCCGGCTGCCTACGTCGCTGCCTTCATGCGGAACATCGATTGGGACACTGCGCTGGTGCAGTACCAAAACGCCGTGAAGGTGAAGCCGCCGCCGCCACTCATACAGAAACAGTTCGCCGATCTCCCGTCGATCACCGTCGAGGAGGTCAAAGGCATGCTCGACTCCGGGAAGGCGGTACAGGTCATAGACACTCGCCCCCGACGCTACACCACCAGAGCGCATGAGATTGTGTGGGGTGCCGTCTGGAGGGACCCCGAGCGGGATCGGCGAACTGTCAACTGCTGAGATCCTGCGCTCGTCGGGTCAGCTTCACCTCAGAAAGCCGACGGTCAGCCGGCTCGCTCAATCGTTCCCTCAGTGCCATTAGCCGACTCTGGCGATGCCACCGCTTGTTGACAAGCTTCAAAGCTGAGCCTACTCAGCAGGCAGTGGCACCGCTCTAGGGATCTCCGCAAGTCTGTGGGGCCCGCCTGTCTCCAAGATGCGAACCCAGCTCCCAGATAGGACGGCTCGGCGCCTCATGTCGTGATATCGTGCGCGTATCGGGCACCTCCAAGCGTCCAAACAATGACATTACGCCGCAAGATCGTGTCATTGACCCTTTGCCTTCTCATGCTGCTTATAGCGACGATGCAGTATCGCTTCTACTGCAAGGCAAAGTCGGTGAGCAGTTCCCAGGGGTGGTGGACGATTATCTGCCGCTGAACACCGCAGTTGCTACGATCGATGTCTTCACTGACTGATACGAGCTTGACTTGATGCGTCTCGCGGCGCGCCTGTGCAATTCCGGAGCCGCGCCCGATGCGCTCGCGAAGGAAGGAGAGGCGTAGCGCTGGGCGAGGCCGAAGTGCTGACGACGACCTTCCGGATCGCGTTCAGGACGCAGCGCCACCAGCAGGAGTTCGCGCATCATAAAGCGAGCGGCTCTTGTGAGGCAAAAGCCGCCAAGACCGATCCGAGTCGGGCAGACAGAGCTCAAAAGACCTCGGGAATGACCTTAAATGGGTAGTCGGGCTCCTTGTAATCGCTGCGTTCCTGCCGCTTCGGCAATTTCACCTTCGGGCGCGGCAATTCCTGATAGGGGATCTTGCTCAAAATATGAGTGAGGACATTAAGCCGGGCACGCCGCTTGTTATCGGAGCGGACCACGTACCAGGGCGCCCAGGAAGTGTCGGTGGCATGGAACATCTCATCGCGGGCCCGTGAGTAATCGTACCAGCGCGAGTAGGATCTGAGATCCATGTCGGACAGCTTCCAGATCTTGCGTCCGTCATCAATGCGCGCCTCCAGCCGCCGCGTCTGCTCCTCGGGACTGACCTCCAGCCAATATTTGAGCAGAACGATTCCGGAATCGACGATGACACGCTCGAAGGACGGCACCATTTCCAAGAATCGTTTCGCCTGCTCCTCGGTGCAGAATCCCATCACCCGCTCGATGCCGGCGCGGTTGTACCAACTGCGGTCGAAGATCATGACCTCCCCGGCCGCCGGTAAATGCGGAATGTAGCGCTGGGCGTACATTTGCGACTTCTCGCGCTCGGTCGGCGCCGGAAGCGCCACCACCCGGAAAATGCGCGGGCTCACCCGCTCCGTCATTGCCTTGATGGTGCCGCCCTTGCCAGCGCCGTCGCGCCCCTCAAAGAGGATGCATGCCTTTAGCCCCTGGTGGACTACCCACTGCTGGAGCTTGACGAACTCGACATGCAACTGCGCGAGCTGCCGCTCGTATTCTTTTCGCTTCAGCTTGCCACCGGCTGCGAGATCATCGTTTTTGTTATCGGTCATTGGCGTTGTTCATCGGTCAGAGCTGCAGGTTGAAGGGTCACCGACTGGATAGATAATCATGTTACACCGCTAAGCCGCCGCTTTCATCACTTCCGCGGAAAGCTGCCGAGAGACGGCCGCGCGCCATGCCTACAGCAAAGTAAACATAATGGCGATCAGGGTCGGCCCGATGAACAGACCCAGAAAGCCGAAGCCGAGAGAGCCGCCGAATGCACCCAGGATCGTCAAGGACGTCGGCATCTCGATGCCAAAGCCGATTAGCCAGGGCTTGATGAAATTGTCGATCATTCCAACGAACAAGCCCCAGACGATCATGAACGCGCCCCAGGCTTGTTGATCCTGGCCGAACAGCCACCACGCGGCGCCACCCCAGATCAGGATTAGCTGATGGGCAAGGTGGGGCGCGAACAACAGCATAGGTAAGACAAGGATCACGAACGATAGCGATAGCAGTATCGCGGCCGCCGCTCCGCGCCTCAACCCGCGGCGGACCAGCGCTTGCGGCACCGGCCACGCCGCAGTCGCGAGCGCCGCGCCGAACAGAATTGCGGTGGTAAACGGCTTGACGACCGCCAGGACGCCGATGAACAGCCCAACGACCAGCAGCACGAGAATACTGCGCTCGATCAACGCCACCCTGGCGCGGGCGTCGGGTAAGGGTTCAAACGCGGTGTGGCGGCGCTCTTCTGACATGGTCGCGTTCCTTGTCAAACAATCCTGGGCTCTGAGCCCTGCCCAATAGCGCTATGGCCGGACGGAGCGGGCAATTCCGGACCAGCGGCCCGATTGCTCGCGCCCGACGCGTTGCACGAGGTCCTCCGATGCGGGAGAAATGTTTGCGCTACCAGGTAATGAAGAAGCCGATATCGCCGGGCATTCCTCCCGGATACTCGAGCACTTGCGCCCTGAGGTGGAACCCCTGCGGCCTGAGATGATCGTGCCAAAATTCATAGCCAGCGCGCGGCCGGCCTTCCAGAGTCGTGTGCCAGTCGGGATCCGCGTTGTTGATCCGCCGGCCGTGGTCAGTGCACAGATTGTTTGGGAATCGATAGACTTGCACTTCACTCTGACCGCGCTCGGCTGCCTTCTCGACGAGCTGCATGATGAGCTGAAGCAGCTGCTCGGGGGTCCTCTCTGGCGGCTTGTGGAATTCCGCTATAACCGCCTTTTGCTTTTCATCTTGCTCCTTCTGATGGAGCAATTCCTCGGCCGCTTTGGCCGCCTCGCGGTCGGCCATGCGGCGCCGGAGATCCGTTGCCGAAAAGCTGCCGGTTCCCGCTCTCGTCGTGCCGCGATTTTCGGACATAGTTCTCCCTTCCTTCCAATCTTTAGCTGCGCACCAGCGCGCGTGCGTGACGAGCGATCATCAGGTTCTCATCGGTCTTTAGCACATAGGCGGCAACGCGGCTCTTCGCAGCGCTGATGCGCTCCTTGCCTTCCCGGTTGGCCGCTTCGTCGAGCTCCAGCCCGAGCCAGGTACAAGCCCGGCAGATCGCGTCGCGCACGGGCGCCGCATTCTCGCCGACACCTGCGGTGAACATAATTCCGTCGAGGCCGCCGAGCGCCGCGGCCAGTGAGGCGATGTGGCGGGCGACGCGGTTGCAAAACAGCTCGACCGCAAAGCGAGCACGCGGGCTGTCGCTGGCCAGGAGTTCGCGAAAATCCGACGAAACTCCCGACAGACCCAACATGCCGGAGCGCTTGTAGAGAAGATCGACGACCTCGTCCGGCGACATTCGCTTCTGCTGCAAGAGATGCAATACGACGCCGGCATCGAGTTCGCCGCAGCGCGTGCCCATGGGCAGACCGTCGAGCGCGGTGAACCCCATCGTCGTTGCCACCGAACGCCGGTTCCGCATGGCGCAAGCGGAGCAGCCATTGCCCAGATGCGCCACGACGATACGGCCGTCGGCGATTTCGGGGGCGCGCTCGGGCAATATCGACGCGATGTATTCGTAGGATAGGCCGTGAAAGCCATAGCGCCTGATACCCTCTTCATAAAACGAAAAAGGCAGCGCAAACGCTTGATCCACCTCCGGCGCTGTACGGTGGAAAGCGGTGTCAAAGCATGCCACCTGCGGCAGTTCCGGATTGAGCCGCATCGCCATTTTGATCGGGGCGAGGTTGTAGGGCTCGTGCAGAGGCGCCAGAGGCACCAGCGCTTCGAGCTCGGCAAGCAATTCGGCAGTCACGCGCGCCGGCTCGGAATAGCGCATCCCGCCATGGACAACACGATGGCCGAGCGCGGCGAGCTTTCTGTCGCCAAGTCTTTCTTTGGCCCAAGGAATGATCGCCGGCAATACTTCGCTCGGCACGGCGGGCGGCGTCGCGCCGAGATCGGGAGGCACGATCTCTTCCCCGTGCGGCCCAGTCGCGCGCGCCGACGGACGAGCCCCGATCCCGTCGACCTGCCCGGCAAGGATGCGTTCCTCGCCCTGGTAAAAACTGAACTTCACCGAGGAGGAGCCAGCGTTGATGACCCCGACCAGAGGCTCTTGGGCTGCCGCGCTCATCCGAGAAATACCCCTCAGCCGAGGATGTGGTAGCCGCCGTCGATGTAGATCGTATCACCGGTCATTGCGCCGGCGTAGCGGCTGGCCAGAAAGACGCAAGCGGCCCCGACTTCTTCGATGGTCACCAGGCGCCGCGCCGGGGCGCGCTCGGCCACCCGCTCCATCAGCGCATCGAAATCGGGAATGCCGGAGGCGGCACGGGTCGCCAATGGGCCCGGGCTGATAGCATGAACACGGATCCCCTTCGGCCCGAGCTCGGCCGCGAGGTAGCGCACCGCCGATTCGAGGGCGGCTTTGACCGGGCCCATGATGCCGTAATTCTCGATGACCTCGTTGGCGCCGTGATAGCTCATCGCGAAGATCGTGCCGCCGTCGGTCATCAATTTCTCGGCCCGGCGGGTCAGGTCGAGCAACGACCAGCACGATACGTCCATCGCGGTCAGGAAACCATCGCGGGGACAATCGATCACCCGTCCCTCCAACGCCTGCCGCGGCGCGAAGGCGATCGAGTGGACGAGGATGTCGAGACGCCCCCACTTCGACGCCATCGCCTCGAACAAAGTGTCGACCTGGGCCGCATCGCGAACCTCGAGCGGCAGCAGAAGCGAAGCCTCGACTGCCGACGCCAGCGGCTCGACATGCGGCCGGGCCTTGTCGTTGAGATAGGTCAGCGCGATCTCGGCGCCTGCGAGATGCATCGCTTGCGCGCAACCCCAAGCGATCGACCGCTCATTCGCGACCCCAATGACGAGCGCTTTTTGGCCCTCCAGGATCGAGGAACGGATTAGTTCGGGCATACCGGTCCTCATCAGCGGATTGCCGCGCCGGCGCTCTTGCGCCGAGCCTCGGCAATAAGGCTCGCGACCGCGCAGGATGCGAGGCGGGTGATGACGCTGTCGGCGCGACTGGTGAGAATAATGGGGACCCGGGCGCCGAGCACGATGCCGGCGGCTGCCGCACCCGCCAGGAAGGACAAGCTCTTGGCCAGCATGTTACCGGCTTCGAGGTCGGGGACCACCAGCACATTGGCCCGCCCCGCCACCGGCGAGACGATGTGCTTGACGGCCGCGGCCTCCTCGTTGATCGCGTTGTCGAGCGCCAATGGGCCGTCGAGAATCCCGCCGGTGATCTGGCCGCGCTCGGCCATCTTGCACAGCGCGGCGGCTTCGATCGTCGACGGGACCGCGGGATTGACGGTCTCCATCGCCGACATGATCGCTACTCGAACTTCCGGAAAACCCAGCGCATGACCGAGGTCGATCGCGTTCTGCACGATGTCGATCTTTTCGGCGAGGCTCGGCGCAATATTGACCGCGGCATCGGTGATGATCAGCGGGTCCTTGTGGCCTGGAACATCCATCACAAAGCAGTGGCTGATCCGCCGCGCGGTGCGAATGCCGGTCTCCCGCGCGACTACGGCGCCCATCAGTTCGTCGGTGTGGAGGCTGCCTTTCATCAGGGCCTCGGCCTTTCCTTGCCGGACAAGCTCGACCGCCTTGGCCGCCGAATCGTGGCTGTGCGCGGATTCCTCGATCGGGAAGCTCGAAATATTGCCGTCGGCTTGCTGCGCGGCGTCGCGGATGCGCGGCGGCGGACCCACCAATATGGGGGCGATCAAGCCGAGGCTGGCGGCCTCGACGACGGCTTCGATCGAGATCCGGTCGCAAGGATGCGCAACCGCGGTTGTTACCGGCGGCAGCTGCTGGGCTGCTCGCACCAGCCGATCATAGCGCTCGCGCGGCTCGCTAGCCCTGGTTTGCATGGATCTGCTCATGCTGTGCCGTCACGCCGCCTTGTCCCGGTCGATTTCGGGGGGCGGGCCGGCGAACATGCCTTCGATGTGCTGAAGCCTTCGGCGGCCCTCCTCGGGGAGCGCGCCACGCGCAGCCAGCACGCGGCGCACCAACGCCAGCGCGTCCTGGCACTGCTGAGGGTCGTCCGGAAGCAATTTCGGAATCGCCGCGATTCCCCGCTCCGCGTCGATAAACAGCAGCAGATATTGCTCTTTTACGATCTCCTTGAACCGGGCGAATCCGACCCGCTTGGCAGGCGGCAATTCCGCGCCGATTTGTTTCAGGGCGGCAAAGCCGCGCTCATCGCCTTTGCCTTCCGGGAGACGCACATAGATCAGCGCGCGCACTGCCGCCTCCAACAGGCCGCCCCGATCGATGCGCTGCTCCAGACGGGCGGCGGCTTCTCCGTCGGCGGCTTCGCGGGCCACATCGCGCGCGATCCTGCGGCTCACTGCGGCCCCTTCGCCCCGCAGGCCGGCCATCGCCTGCACCACCGGAGAACCGTAGGTATAGAGGAAGAAATTCTCGGTCGCAGCGTCGCGCGCCTTGCCCCAGATTTCGAGCCCGCCGGCCATCATTTCCGAGACCATCCGCTCGACAGCCAGGAACGGATTGCCGTCACTCACCGGACGACGGTTTTCGCGCACCGTCTCGGCCCACTGGGCAATGGGCCACATGACCGGGTTGTCGTCCGAGAACATTTCGAAGCGAAGGCGGTTCGGGTGGGTGCGCCGCATCAGGTCGGCGCTGGTTTCCGTCGCCATGGCGCGCACCGTCGGCCGCAGCGATGTGCTGTAGACCCCTTGATTGACCTCGGAAACCCGGGCGGCCGTCGCGAAGGCGAGGTCGTCTTCGGGGCTGTTGCCGCCCAGTTTGCGAATGTCGTCCAGCCCGCGGACCTCCAGGCTGAAGAGGTATTTGCCCTGCACCAGCTCGGGGTTTTCGACGCTTTCGTCGACACCGGTGATCACCGCCTCGTAAAGTCCGGGCGGCATCAGGTCGATCATGTCCATAGACTGGGCAAACTCGCCGTGCTCCTTGGTCGCGACCGACCCCGACACGAAGATCCCGAGATGGCCGATGCTCTGATGCAGGCAGTAGACGATCGTCTGGCCGGCTTTGACGATCTCGTCCTCGCGGTCGTAAAGATCGAGTATCCAGCCCAATGCCTGCTGCGGCGGCGTGATGTCGTCGCCCCACGAGCAGAACACGATGATCGGCGATTTGATATTGCGCAGATCGATGCGAATCCCATTGGAGCTGCGCAATTCGCCCGCGGCGAGCTTATTGCCGACAAACAGCTGGTCGGCGATCGACTGCATTTCCTCGGCATTGAGCAATACCGGGCTGCCCCACCATTTCTCGAATTCGAGAAACCGCGGCGGCTCGGTGTCGATCTTCGAATAGACGTTGTAGATCTTTTTCCAATAGGTGTTGTCGGGGTGGAGCGACTCGAAATTCGCGACCAGATTGGCGCCGTCGAAGATCCCGTTGCCGAGATCGCCGGCCAGCGAGGTTAGCCAGGTTCCCCCCAATAGCCCGCCCAAATAGCGCATCGGGTTCTTGCCGTGCACGCCGGCCCAATAGGAAAGCGGCGATCCGGCGAGCATGATCGGGCCGACAATGTCGGGATGGATGGCGCTCATCATCATGATCTGCCAGCCGGCCTGGCAGTTGCCGATCAGGCACGGCTTGCCCTCGGCGTTTGGATGCCGCCCGGCGACCTCCTCGACAAAGCGGGCCTCCGCCATGCAAACGTCCTCAATCGTCTGGCCGGGCACCGGATCCGGCAAAAAGCCGACAAAGTAGCAGGGATGGCCGGCGGCGAGCGCCACCCCGATCTCGCTGTCTTGCTTCATGCCGCCGATGCCCGGGCCGTGCCCGGCACGCGGGTCGAAAACGATGAACGGCCGCTTGTTCGGGTCGAGGGTGATGCCCTTTGGTGGGACGATGCGTACCAATCCGTAATTCACCGGCCGCGGCAGTGTCCGGCCGTCGAACACCACCTCGACTTCGAAGCTGAGGACGTGCGGTGCCTTGCGGGCATTGTGCTCTGCACTATTATTGCCGCGCTGCCGCAGCACATCGAGCAGCAGAATAGCACGCTGCCAAGCGTCGATCGAGTAGTCTAGAAGATCGCTGACTCCGGGAGCCGGCCATGATGCAAAACTATCAGAGCCGTTCGATGCGGTTCGATGGTCAGAACTACTTTTCATACCGGCCTCACAGCCTCATGCAAACGGATACCAGAGTTCTACTTTATCTCATGGAGTGGTGAACCCGCTGTCTCGTTATCCTAAAAGACTACGGGTGCTAACGTCACATCCTTGATCTAAATCGACGGGGCAGCCACTCACTCCCGCGAGAATTGCTGCGACGCACAAAAAACCGTTCGCCCTGGCTCAAGTCAAATGAATTCGGCAACCCCCTCCGTCGCATGAGAAAATTCCGGGCAGGCGCGCGACTAAGCCACGCCGCCTCGCGGGGCGGCTCAGCTCTTGATCTTCCATTCCCCGCTCGAGGTGCGGCATCAGGTGAGCTGGTAGTTGCGGGCCGGTGGGCGCCCTGCGACGATATGATGGCGCACCACGTGGCAGGGCATGCCCCCTGAGCGGAACACGCGCTGTATGGTGGAGGTGCCGGAGCTCTTCGTCTGCTGATTGGTCCACGAATCGGACTGTCCGACCTTGCTCGGCTCGGCCGCATTCAGCCGCGCCACGCTATCGAACATCATCTGGTAGTCTTGCGGCGAAAGGCCCTGACCAAAATTTCCCTGGAATGGAATGACCTGGGCCGGCGCCGCGACGGGCAGGAGTACCAAAACCGCCAGCGCAGCCAAGAGAAAGCGTAGTAATCGGTTTGCCATGTCCCCCTCCATTCTGTCGGCGCCATGAGCGCTCTGACTGCGAAATAATATCCGAGCAAAGAGCCGCGCCGGGCAAGTGCCTCGCTATTGCAACGTCAACGCTTGCACCCGGGTCGCGGATGATGGAAGCGGGTTGCCGCAGGCAATCCGGGAACAAACGTCCGCCGCGTGGAGCAACAAGATGCGGTGCACCTCCTCGATCGTATACGGGTTCGATTGCGTCGAGTGGGTCGAGCGGATGATGTTTTCTGAATCGACCCCGGCGAGATGCGAGCTGGAATATTGGACGACACCGTCGTTGCTGCCCTCAACCGGGCCATTGCCGGCAACCGCTATAATCGAGTGCGCATGAACGCCGGGAGCGATCGGCGTCGTGGCCATCGTCTGAAGAACCGGGTTTGCCGGCGTCATGCCGAACAGGCTGCCTGAGCCCAGGCGGCTCGGGCTGACCTTGAAGTCCCCGGGGTTCCGCGCGAGCTCGACGCCGGTTGCGATTATGCGCGCCGGGAGAGTGAGAAACCGCCCCAGGAGCTCGGCCACCGAATATTCGGTCAGGTAGCTGCCGCGATGCGGTGTGGCGATAAAGATGACCCGCCGCACATTTGGCAGCGGCTTGATGAAGACGGCCTGCCGCAATAGTTCGCGCTGCTCGGGCGAGAGAGCAATCTGGTCGATCGGCTTGTTGGCGATGGCGTTCCATACCCTGTCGCCGCTATCGACAACCATGGCCTTGGCGAGGAGGCCACCCTGGCTGTGGCCGATGACCACCATCTCCGAGAGCGCGGGATCTTTACCCGTAGGGTCGAGCTTGTGCACGGCATCCCGCAGCGCCTCGCGTAGCAGCGCCGCCGAATAAAGCACAGGGTTGCCGGTGTCGTAGGTGAAGAACCAGAATTGGTAGCGGTCGCGGATGCGCGGGTCATCCAATAAATCATTGACCATGTCGCCCCATCGGCCGGCGCTCGAGGCCGTGCCGTGGACAAAGACCACCGGGATACGCCCAGGCCGATAGGCCTCGATCGAGGCGAGCTGGGTCGGGGTCTGTTCCGAGAACACCCCGGAGAAGAAGGCTTTGAGCTCTCGCTCCCAGATCTCCGATGAAGTCAGCGTGTAGGCGAGCACCGCCGTCTCGTCCGCCTCCAGCGGCACGGTTTCGCCGGCTATCGTCGTCGTCGCGACGTCGTACGTGTTGTACAGATCGAGCGTGGCGCGCAGCTCCCGTTGCGCGAGCTGTCGCCGCGGCCTGTCGAGGCGCAGCAGCGCCGTCATCGGCAATTTCATGCGTGGCGCCACCTGCATGCCGTGCTCCGCGAGGATCAGCTGCGTTGCCGCGGCGAGCGGTGCGCCGATGCCGGGGCGGCGATACCGGTTGGCGAGCCCGCGGATAGCAATGTCCTGTACCGGCGACAGCGCAACGATCCGCCGATTGCGCCATTCGAACGCCGAAGGGTTGACCGCGACTTGGACCCTCCCGAACGGCAGTTCGTAACCTGCGCTCTTGAACTCCACAGTTGCGTTATCAGTGGACGCAAACGCATGGGTAATGCCGAAGCTGTATAGGTCGGCCGCCAGCCGGAGCCGCGGGTCGTAGGGGCTCGGCTGCCTGAACCCCTGCTCGGGAAACAGAAATGCATAGCTGTAGATTGCGGCGGCGAGGAAATATGGCCGCTGCTGCGTCTTCTCCCCGTACAGGTAGGCCATTTCCGCTAACGTGATCACCTCCCCTTCGTTTCCGCGGCCATCCGTGGCGATCGTGTGGAGTGCGGCAATTGCGCCCGCCGGATCGTCATCGTAGCGCTCCGAGAGCACCCAGCGGCGAAGGACGTTACGCGCCTGCGGACTGAGTTCGTCGGTGGTCAGGACGTTCGCGGTGAGGCGACGCTGCGCCGTGCTCGCATCGAGGCGTTCCACGCCGATCGGCGTTTCGCATCCGGCGGCGACGAAGAGCCAAATGATGCAGCACAAGGCGGAGGAGATCTTCCACGCGGGCGACCACTTCGTCATACTCAGCAGACCGGTCAGGATCCGGACGAGTCCAGGATCAGGTGGTAAGAGCGGCGATCATCAAGACAATCAACGCGGCGTAGGAACGCCCTCGCGGACTCGCGAAGAAAACTCTCGCTCGCTCAACCTGCCGTCTACCCGATCCGTGACATCTGCGCGTTGGCGGAGCTCTTCGAGCGGAATGCGGGTATCTACCGCGCCGTGCTCGTAGAGGTAACCAGGCAAATGCCCGGTCAGGATAATGCGCCAGTCGAAGGGGATCGACGACGTCACGGTACGCGCCATGTCGAAGATCGCGGTGGTGCAGTTGTTCGTGAGCGTATTGTAGAATCTTGGATGTGCCGCGAGATCGTTTGCCTGTTCGATGTATTCGACGAGGAGAGCTTGGGCGCGCTCCGGCGGGGTCTTGAGCCGGTAGAGCTGGATTTCCTCTTTGCGGAGCTTGCGTAGCGTCATCAGATCGCGCTCGTCGGCTCCGATATAGACCAGCTCGTGCGTCTTGAAAAAACCGGCAATGGCCGAGTATTCGTCATCCCGGGTGCGCCGCAGCTCAATAGAGAAATCGAGATAGCGCCCGTCTTCGAAACCGAAGCTCATGATCGCGTGGGCAATGTCAGGTCCCATCCAATAGACTAGGAACAGGTCGAGCGATAGCAGTTTCGAAAGATCGTATGTCCGCTGCTCCCAGCGCTCCGTGTAATCCGTCTCCGTGCGCCAGTCGAAGTTGCGAACGTTATGGACCGACAGCCGATCGCCGTCGATGGAGCCGGTGACGCCATGCGCCACATCTGCCGCCCAGTTCTTGTCGTTCGAGGCGCTGATGGATGCCGACCAAGCGAGCAGCATCGCATAGGCGATGGCATAGGCCAGCAAGGCTCGCCAGCGCCTGCGCCGTAGAATCGCGACCAAAGCGGCAAGCGCTATCAAATCTAATGCGAGGCAAATTCCGATGCGGATAATACCAGGCGCAGGAAGTTGATAAGCAATTGCGAAATTCGCCCAGACTGCAGAGAAAAAGAGCAAAAATGCAAGCAAGCCGGTTGCACAATTTCTCAGAGCGCGCCGCATCAATCTCCCCCAGGCCGAACTTTCATATTGGTCCATCCCGGATTTTTTGGGGAGATTGCTTCCGACCGGGGCCGTCGATTAAGATCCCGTTTCGGGAACCGCATAAGCTAGAATTGCCACGATCGGCTCGCGGCAACCAATAGGCGCTGTCATTCTCAAGCCGAACACATACAGGGTGACGTGCCGATGACGAGCAAAAAAGGTTTGCTGGAGGGCTGTCCCACCCGATGGCCGGCCTCGGCCTTTGGAGCCGCGGCCGTTGTCTTTCTTTTGTTGTTTTCAGCGGCATGTCACAAAGAGGAGAAGGCTGCGGCGACGATCATCCGGCCGGTGCGCACGCTCACGGTGGTGTTGCAGGAGGGCGGCGAGCGGGTATCGCTGACCGGCGAGATTCAGCCGCGTTACCAGGCCGATATCGGGTTCCGGGTCAACGGCAAGATCCTGCAACGGCCAGTCGATGTCGGGACCCAAGTCAAGAACGGCGACCTTCTCGCCCGCCTCGACCCGCAGCAGTTCCGCCAGGATCTGGAGGTCGCCAAATCCGAGGTCGCCGTCGCGGAGGCCGAGGTGGCGCGCAGCCAAGCGCAGGAATACCGCCAGCGCGAGCTATTGAAGAACGGCTTCACGACCCAGGTGGCCTACGACCAGGCGCTGAAGACCTTCAAGACTGCGCAGGCCCAGCTCGATGCGACGCGCGCCCGGCAGGTCCAGGCCAGCGAGAACCTGGGCTACACCGACCTCAAGGCCGACAATGACGGAGTGATCACGGCTGTAGGAGCGGATGCCGGGCAGGTCGTCAGCGCCGGGCAGATGGTGGTGCGCTTGGCGCAGCCCGGCGAGCGCGAGGCGGTGTTCAACGTTGCCGAGCGCGCGTTCAAGAACCGGACCAAGGAACCGGTCGTAACCGTCCAACTCGTCAGCAGTCCCGACATAGAGACGACTGGCAAAGTCCGCTATGTCTCGCCGCAGGCCGACCCGACAACCCGAACCTATACGGTGCGGGTCTCGTTGCCGGACGCACCGCAACAGATGCGGCTCGGCGCCAACGTCGTCGGCAGCGTTGTTCTCGATGAGAGTCGAAGCGTGACCCTGCCGGGAAGCGCACTGTTCCAAAAGGACGGGAAACCGGCGGTATGGGTGGTCGACAAGGACGGCAGCGTGCAGCTGAAGCCGATCACCGTGCAGCGTTACCAGGGCGACTCGGTCATCGTCGGCGACGGGCTCGCGCAGGGCGACGTCGTGGTTACGGCCGGCGTGCAGAAATTGCTGCCCGGCCAGAAAGTCCGAGTCCTGCAGACGAGCGCCGAGCGATGAAAGGCTTCAACCTTTCCGAATGGGCGATCAACCATCGTTCCTTCGTCTGGTATTTGATGCTGCTGTTTGTCGTCGCCGGGGTTTTTTCGTACCGGGATCTCGGGCGCGAGGAAGATCCGACCTTCTCGATCAAGACGATGATCGTAGAGACCGCCTGGCCGGGGGCGACGATCGATGACACGATGCTGCAGATCACCGACCGGATCGAAAAGAAGCTGCAGGAGACGCCGTACCTCTATTACCTGAAGAGCTACACAAAACCGGGCATTTCGACGATCTACGTCAACGTTCTGGATACGACTCCAAAGGAAGCGATACCGGATATCTGGTATCAGGTCCGGAAGAAGGTCGCCGACATCAAAGGCACGCTGCCGCAAGGCGTCGTCGGGCCTAACTTCAACGATGAGTTCGGCGACGTCTTCGGCATTGTATACGCGTTCACAGCCGATGGTTTTACCCACCGCGAGCTGCGCGACTACGTCGAGACGATTCGCACCGAAATCCTGACCGTAAAGAACGCGGCGAAGACGCAACTGCTGGGGGCCCAGGATCAGAAATTCTATCTCGAATTCGATACGCACCAACTCGCCGGGCTCGGCGTCAGCCGCGACCAGATCGTCCAAAGCCTACGCGAGCAGAACGCGGTCACCCCCTCCGGGGTCGTCCAGACCAGCCAGGAGAAATTTGCGGTCCGAGTTTCGGGCTCGTTCAATTCGATCAACGATCTGAAGCGCATCAATTTCTTCGCCAATGGGAAATTCTTTCGCCTCGCCGATGTGGCGACAATCCAGGAGGGGTATAGCGACCCGCCGCAGCCGATCTTCCGCTTCGACGGCGAGCTGGCAATCGGTCTCGCCATATCGATGGCGCAGGGCGGCAACAACCTCGTATTCGGCGAGGCAGTCGCTCACAGGATGGCGGAGATCACCGCCAATCTTCCGATCGGCATCGAGCCGCATCTCGTCGCCGACCAGTCGATAGTTGTTGAGGAGGCAGTCGGCGGCTTCACCAAGGCGCTGTGGGAAGCGATCGCGATCGTTCTCGCCGTGAGCTTCCTGAGCCTCGGCTTGCGCGCCGGCGTGGTCGTCGCCTGCTCGATCCCGCTCGTGCTGGGCATGGTCTTTGTCTATATGGAATATTCCGGCATCAGCCTGCAGCGCATCTCGCTCGGCGCGCTGATCATCGCGCTCGGCCTCTTGGTCGACGATGCGATGATCACGATCGAGATGATGGTCAGCCAGCTCGAAGCGGGTGTCGACCGCGAGCATTCGGCAACCCATGCCTGGGTCACCACCGCGTTTCCGATGTTGACCGGCACCCTCGTCACGGTCGCCGGGTTTGTGCCGATCGGCTTCGCCAAGAGCGGCGCCGGCGAATATTGTTATTCGCTGTTCGCGGTGATTGCCGTCGCTCTGCTCGCCTCATGGATCGTAGCGGTGCTGTTTGCGCCGGTAATCGGCGTCACGATTTTGCCGAAGAGCATAAAGGCGCATGACGGCGGCCACCGCGAACCGAGTCGCTTCATGCGGATGTTCCGCCGAACCCTGCTCTTCTGTATGCGCGCCCGCTGGCTCGTCATCGCCGCGACCCTCGGGCTGTTCGCCGCCTCTTTGTATGGTTTCGGTTTCATCCAGCAGCAATTCTTCCCCGCCTCCGACCGGCCCGAACTGCTGGTCGATCTGACGCTCCCGCAGGATGCCTCGATCTACAAGACCGAACACGAGGTCGAACGCTTCGAAAAGCTGCTGAAGGACGATCCAAATATCGATCATTACAGCTTTTACGTCGGGCAGGGCGCTATCCGCTTTTACCTGCCGCTGAATGTGCAGCTCCGCAACGACTACTTCGCCCAAGCGGTTGTCGTGACGAAGGGCCTCAGAGAACGCGAAGTGGTCCGGGCACGCCTGCAGAAGGCGCTCGATACCGATTTTGGCGACCTCAATTCCAGGATTTCCGCACTCGAGTTGGGGCCGCCGGTGGGTTGGCCGCTGCAGTATCGCGTCAGCGGCACGACGCCGGAAGGCACGCGCGAGGCAGCCTTCCTCGTGGCCCAGACGATCGGTCAGAACCCGAGCACCCGCCTGATCAATTTCGACTGGAACGAGCCGATGAAGAGTTTACGGGTGCAGGTCGATCAGGACCGGGTCCGTCAGCTCGGGGTCAGCTCGAAATCGCTGGCCGACGCGCTCAACGCCGTTACCACCGGAATGGTGATAACCCAGGTCCGCGACTCGATTTACCTGACCGACCTCACGGCGCGGGCTGCCGATGAGCAGCGCGAGTCGTTGCAGACCTTGAGAAATCTGCAAGTGGCATTGGACAACGGACAAACGATCCCGTTGAGCCAGGTCGCAACCGTGCAATATGGCTTGGAGCAGCCGGTGATCTGGCGGCGTGACCTGCTCTCGACGATCACGGTCCAGGCGGATGTCGCATCTGGTATCGAGGCGAAAACCGTCAATACTGAATTGGCTCCGGCGCTGGCGGAGTTGGAGAAAAAGCTGCCGGCAGGCTTCCGGATAGAAGCCGGCGGAACTGTGGAGGAAAGCGCCAAGGGCCTGCGCTCGATCGCAGTGATCTTTCCGATGATGATCTTCCTGATGCTGACGATCCTGATGGTTCAGCTGCAGAGCTTTCAGAAGATGTTTCTCGTTCTGAGTGTGGGTCCGCTGGGCCTGATCGGCGTTGTGTTGGCCCTGCTCCCGACCGGAACGCCCATGGGCTTTGTCGCGATCCTCGGCATCATCGCGTTGAGCGGCATGATCATTCGGAACTCGGTGATCCTGGTCGACCAGATAGACATGGATCTGGCCAAAGGCTTGCATCCCTGGGATGCGGTAGTCGATGCAACCAGCCACCGATTGCGGCCCATCGTGCTGACCGCCGCCGCGGCCTCGCTCGGCATGATCCCCATCGCGCCGGAGGTCTTCTGGGGGCCGATGGCTTACGCGATCATTGGCGGCTTGTTCGTCGCGACCCTGCTGACCCTGCTGTTTCTGCCGGCGCTCTATGTCGCCTGGTTCCGCATCAAGGAGCCGGCAAGGGAACGGGAGCTGGGCGGCGAGGAGCGTGCCACCGCGGTCGCCCTTTGACGATCTCTGCGATTGAATCTGGAGTGGAAGCCGCGTGCATTGAGCTCGTCGGCTGAACTAGGGGGTCACAATGGCAAACACGGTATCTGACCAAGAACTGTCGTTGATGGATGCGTATTGGCGGGCCGCCAATTACCTGTCGGTCGGCCAGATTTATCTTTACGACAACCCGCTGCTCGAGCAGTCCCTGACCAAGGAGCACATCAAGCCGCGGCTTCTCGGTCATTGGGGGACGACGCCGGGCCTGAACTTCATCTATGTCCATCTGAACCGGCTAATCAAGCAGCGCAACCTCGACATGATCTACGTGACCGGCCCGGGGCATGGCGGGCCGGGCCTGGTCGCCAACGCCTATCTCGAGGGGACCTACAGCGAGGTTTACCCGAATATTTCGGCGGACGAGGAGGGCATGAAGCGCCTCTTTACGCAGTTCTCGTTCCCTGGCGGCATCCCGAGCCATGTGGCGCCCGAGACCCCGGGCTCGATCCATGAGGGCGGCGAGCTCGGCTATTCCGTGTCGCACGCCTACGGCGCCGCCTACGACAACCCCGACCTGATCGTCGCCTGCGTCGTTGGCGATGGCGAGGCGGAAACTGGCGCCCTGGCCACGAGCTGGCATTCCAACAAATTCCTGGACCCGGTGACCGACGGCGCGGTTTTGCCGATCCTGCACCTCAACGGCTACAAAATCGCCAATCCCTGCATTCTCGCCCGCATCAGCCACGAGGAATTGGACCACCTTTTCCGCGGCTACGGCTACACACCCTATTTTGTCGAGGGCGACGAGCCGGCAAAGATGCACGAGCTGATGGCCTCGACCCTCGACACCGCGATCGAGGAGATCCAGCGCATCCAGTCCGACGCGCGGCGCAACGGGTTCAGGGAGCGCCCGCGCTGGCCGATGATCGTACTGCGCACGCCAAAGGGCTGGACCTGCCCGAAGGAGATCGACGGCCGGCGCACCGAGGGCTACTGGCGCTCGCACCAGGTGCCGATGGGGGAGATGCACGAAAACCCGGCTCATGTGCGGATCCTCGAAGATTGGATGAAGAGCTATCAACCCGGGGAACTGTTCGACGGCAATGGCCGCCTCCGGCCCGAACTCGCCGAGCTACCTCCACGCGGCAACCGCCGCATGAGCGCCAACCCGCACACCAATGGCGGCTTGGTCCTGCGCGACCTCAAGCTCCCCGATTTTCGTGATTACGCGGTCGAGGTCGTGGCACCCGGCGCGACGACCGCGGAATCTACCCGCCTGATGGGCACCTTTCTCCGCGACGTCATGAAGATGAACATGGAATCGCGGAACTTCCGGCTGTTCAGCCCAGACGAGAACAACTCAAACCGCTGGCAGGACGCGCTCGAGGTCACCAACCGTGCCTGGGTCGCCGAGACCGAACCTTATGACGACCATCTGGCGCCCGACGGGCGGGTCATGGAGATGCTCAGCGAGCATCAGTGCCAGGGCTGGCTCGAAGGCTATCTGCTGACCGGCCGGCACGGGTTCTTCTCCTGCTATGAAGCGTTCATTCACATTATCGACTCGATGTTCAACCAGCACGCCAAATGGTTGAAGGTGTGCAATCACATTCCGTGGCGGCGGCCGATCGGGTCGCTCAATTACCTCTTGTCGAGCCACGTATGGCGGCAAGACCATAATGGCTTTAGCCATCAAGACCCGGGATTCATTGACCACGTCGTCAACAAAAAAGCCGAGGTGGTCCGGGTCTACCTGCCGCCCGATGCCAACTGTTTGCTGTCGGTCACCGACCACTGTCTGCGCAGCAGGAACTATGTCAACCTCGTCGTCGCCGGCAAACAGCCGGCGCCGCAATGGCTGACGATGGACGAGGCGATCAAGCACTGCACGAGCGGGCTCGGGATCTGGGAGTGGGCGAGCAATGACCATGAAGCGGAACCCGATGTCGTGATGGCGTGCTGCGGCGACGTCCCGACATTGGAGACGCTGGCCGCCGTCGACCTTTTGCGCAAACATGCGCCCGATTTAAAAGTGCGGGTCATCAATGTCGTAGACCTGATGAAATTGCAGCCCGCGAGCGAACACCCGCATGGGCTGTCGGATCACGAATTTGACGCGCTGTTTACTGTCGACAAGCCGATCATCTTTGCGTTCCACGGTTACCCGTACCTCATTCACAGGTTGACTTACCGGCGGAACGGTCACCACAACATTCATGTCCGCGGCTACAAGGAAGAGGGCACCACGACGACGCCGTTCGACATGTGCGTGTTGAACGACCTCGACCGTTTCCATCTGGTCAGCGACGTGATCGACCGGGTGCCGAAGCTGGGCGCCCGGGCGGCTTACGCAAAGCAGGCGATCCGCGACAGGCTGATCGAGCACAAGCAGTACATTTCCCGCTACGGCGACGATATGCCGGAAATCACCGGTTGGAGGTGGGGGCAAGAGGCTGCGACTGCGGGGGTCCGTTCGACAGAGGCCGACAACGTCTGACCGCGCAGGAGGCTGACGTGAACGTCTTCGCGATCAGGCACGGCGAGACGGCGTGGAGTCTCAGCGGGCAGCACACCGGGACGACGGACATCCCGTTGACCAAGAACGGGCGCCGGCTGGCCGAGCGGATCCGGCCGGCTCTCGCCGGCAAGGCCTTTGCGCTCGTCCTCTGCAGCCCGATGCAGCGGGCGCACGACACCTGCAAATTGGCCGGTCTCGGCGCCGCGGCTGTCACGGAGCCCGATTTGGTCGAGTGGAATTATGGCCAATACGAGGGGCTGACGCCGAAGCAGATCCACGAGGGCGCGCCAGGCTGGCTGATTTTCCGACACGGATGCCCGGGCGGAGAGTCGCCGGAACAAATAGGCGCGCGGGTCGACCGGGTGATCGCCCGGGCTCGCGCGGCGGAGGGCGATGTAGTGTTGTTCGCGCACGGCCACGTGTTGCGCGTTCTCGCAGCCCGTTGGATTGGGCTGCCGGCAAGTGCCGGCCAGCATTTTCTGCTCGATACCGGCACGCTGTGCGTCTTGGGCTTCTACCGCGAGATACCCGCCGTCAGGGTCTGGAAC
>JBJMQW010000233.1:0-14712 GCA_045802495.1 Allostellaceae bacterium
ACCAATTGATCGATCAGGCTGTCGCCAATGGCGACGAGCACGTCATCAAATTTACCGAAGCCTGCTTGCGCCGGCGCGCCCTCGACCCGTCACCCGTCTATCTAGCAGCCGCAAATCACGCGCTCGACGTAATAGCAGCCCAGTGACGCTGCAATATACTACGCGCCGCTTGGCGGAGCCGGAATTTCGCTAGCCCAGAACAGCCGCGCGCGCGCCGCGGCCTTTTCGCGGCGTTGGCGATCGCGTGACACCGCGTATTCTTCGAGCGCTGCGCGATCAGCGCGGTCAACCGAACCCTGAGTCGGCACCGCACATGCGGTCGGACAGCGCGTTACTCCTTTGATACGTATGAACTCGGCGATGACTGCTTCGTGATCATAGTCAGAGATTATCTGCACCATTCTCTCCCTGACAACATGGGGCAAGCTGCTATCTGCTATCCGCCCCGGTTAACCCTTGTTTGGAGATGTCCGTCTGCTGGCGAGTTCAGCGATCGATGATCACTGGAGCCAGGCAGAGCCATTGACCCGGCAGTAAGCTATAATGCAATACGGATTGCGGGCGACGGCAGTAGAGGCATCGCCTGCGGCGTTCTCTTCGTTAGTGTAAAATTGGTTTTACACTGGGCCTTGTCGGTTCGCCGCTGCCAATATGACGACCAGCGGTCATTGACCGACCCGGCGTGCTCCGATATAAAGTGGCGCTTCACCAGCCCCTCCCATCGTGGTCATCCGGAACCGTGAGCTGGTGACAAGTGCTTGCCATTGGCACCTGACGTCCACCAGACGGTACTGAACTTAACCACGTTTAGTCAGCGTTTCGTCTATTGCACGTCAAAATGCTGTCCGCTAGGCTTTTCTAGCCGGATTTGACGAGATTTTGGCTCAATGGCAATGGGTTTTCGCGCGGATCCAGCTGTCGATAGGTGGATCGGACAGTGGCGCCCGCAATGTCGTTGCATTGGGCACCGGCGGTCTGCAATAGACCAGTGTGACGCTACAGGCCGACGCCGCCGCCGGTTCGGCCGGCGCGGGTGAATATCAGAGATTGGGGCTACCGTAACCCGGTAGCCCCCGCCATCAGGGAGGGAACGACAGAAAACATTTATCCGATGCCAGGATGTGGGTCTCCATGTAGTCCTGGATTACCGGTCGACGATCGAGCGCTTCCATAGCGCCGATCAATGCCATCCAGTTCAGCATCTCGTGCTGTCCCGAAAACTCCATCTCGGCCAAGGTGCGCTTTCGCCAGATGCCGTAATCGGCGCGGCACACGGCATCGAACAGCAGGCGGTCACCCTCGTGATCCGGCCATAAATATCCGTTCTTGGGCGACAGGAAGGAATGCGACCAGCTTGACGACGCAATCAGAGCGGCGCGGTACGGCGACGCCGCCAGCACTTCGGCGACCGCGGCACCGACATCCATGCAGCGCCACGGCTGTGGCGCCGGAGGGTCTTCGGCCTGATCGGCAGGCCGCGGCGGCTGAAAGAGATGCGCAAGGCCGCCCTTCGCATGGATCAGCGTTCGCCCATAGCAGTTGATCGCGAACGGGAGCACAGGGTAGGGGAAACCCTTGCGGTCCCAGTCGAGGTAAAGAAAGGTGTTGGTGAAAGCGTGCGCCATTGGGTGGTGCAGAGGCTTATAGGCATAAGCCATATCGATGCCCCGCTCGATGAGGCCGCTGGCGAGAAATTTCGCCGCCTCGCGATGGCCGTGTAGCGGCAACTCCCAATCCCCCGGCTCGTCCCAGCGGTTCGGCTTGCCGCGATTGCCGTTGGCCCATGGCCTTATTTCGAAGTCTTGGTCATAGCCGAGCAGACAAAAGGCCGGGACGAGGTCCTCGCGAAAATTTTCGTATTGGTCGTCCCCCCATACCACCACAAGATCCGGGTCGAAGTCGTCCAAGATCTTGCGGATCGCACGGAAATCGTTGCCAAATCGCTCGCCGCAGCGGTTGGCCGCCGACAGACCGTCATCGTTGCCGAGTTCGGCGATCAGCTCGTCCGGCCAATTGGCCGGGTCCTTGTAGCGCGCCTCGACATTCGGCGCCGTCAAGGTCCGCTTGAAGACGCTGGTGAGGCCCTCGTTGGGCAAGCACAAGGTTGGCCAGTGAGTAACGCCGAGCCCGAGTATCTCCGCCATCAAACCGCTCCTTGCAGTCGTCTGGCCCGAGGATGCGCCAGGGTGGTGCCGGATACAAAGAAAAAGATCAGCGATCGCATCCGTGGTGGGAATAGCCGATCGAGTCCGTTTTGCCGGTCCGATGCGGAGCAGGATTGAGGTGTCGTCGTGCCGGCGCCCCGCAACCGGCTTTGGAACGAGCAGCCGGCTCGCCCTCGCAACCGCCGACCGAGAAGTCGCCGCAGCTTTATCGGCTTCGATCCGCTACCCGCTCTGCAACAAACCCATCGATCGTATCGAGCCAGCGATTGCGGATCGCGTCCTGCTCAAGGAACGGTTCATGTTTCGAATCCGGCAGTTCCACGAGCGTGCAGTTTGGCAGCAAGCGCGCCGCCCGGTGGTGCGCCTTGGGGTCGACAAATGACTCGATGCCCGCACTGGCGAGG
The DNA here is from genome assembly GCA_045802495.1 of Allostellaceae bacterium. Classification (GTDB taxonomy): domain Bacteria; phylum Pseudomonadota; class Alphaproteobacteria; order ATCC43930; family CGMCC-115725; genus AP-15. The sequence goes on from JBJMQW010000233.1 coordinate 2,570, forward strand.
AGGATCGGCATATCAATCCCGGCTAGAAAATGCGGCCGGCTGACCCTTGTGGCGAGCCGGAACGCCGAGTCGAGCCAGCCATAGGTGGGCGGATCGACACGCAATTGGGACCGTACCGAAAACCAGCCATATTGCACGCGGCAGCGTTCCGGGTCGCTCGAGATGCGGCTTACCTCGGGCGAAGGGATGCGACTGGGACGCCAGCGCGCCGATCCGGGGATGAAACAAAGGCCGAGACCGGAAACACGGGCAGCACCGGTGATGCAGCGAGCGACTCGCCGAGGCAGTCGGCCGGTGCGGATCCCGAGCATCGGCGCCGACAATATCGCCGCATCGAAGAGACCTGAGAATTGGCGCAGGCAGACTAGCGCGATCGCTCCGCCCATCGAATGGGCAATCAGCAGACGCGGGAGGCGGGCTTGCGGCAACGTGCTGGTGAAAAGAGCGAGGTCCCGGGCGTCGCGGTCGCAGTGGCGCGGGCGCGGCCGGCTCGGCCAACGCCGCGGCCGCTCGGAGCCTCCCTGACCTCGCCAATCGAGGCACCAGACCGAGAGGCCGCGAGCGGCGAGGTCGGCTATCGTCTCGAAGTATTTTTCGATGCACTCGGTAAAGCCGCCGACCAGCACGCATTCGGCCAGCGGCCGGTCAGCCGCTAAGTGGCCCCAGCGCAGCTGCGTCCCATCCGGCGCACGAAAACGTCCCCAAACGAAGCCGGGCGGCTCGAGAAAGCGCGCGGGAAAAGGGGGGAGCTGGGACGGGTCGGCATGCGATCCTCTGGTTTGAGAGAATTGTCGCTGACCGGATTGAAGATCGACAAAACTAATGTCGGGCATCGCCCACCTGCGCTTCCGCTGGCGCCCTGTCGCGCCGATTGCCGATCATAAAAATCCACCACATCTGAGGGGCAATTATGCGGGATCCGTCCTAATCAGAGGTGAAAGCGTGACCCGGGGGTGCAGCGTTTTGCGAGAGCGGTTATAGTCGCGTCTGCTGTCGGCAGCACCGAACAACGCCCGCAACGGAGAAATGCCATGCAGTTGATGTACTTCACCGAGCAGCCAATGTCAGCCTATCCGGCCGAGGAAGGGCTGAAGTTCGGAGCAACGGCGCTGATGTTCTCGAACAAGTACTTCGACCCGGTGGCCGGCAGCCGGCTCTATAACGAATATCTCGAGCATTACATCTATGCCGAGGAGATGGGCGTCGAGGGCTTCATGCTGAACGAGCACCACAACGCGCCGTTCTGCATGCAGGCCAAGTGCAACGTTTTTGCCGCGATTCTCGCGGCGGTGACCAAAAAGGCCAAGATCATCCTGCTCGGCAACCCATTGCCGTTGGCCGACAACCCGGTGCGGCTCGCCGAGGAATTGTCGATGATCGATATGATATCGAAGGGGCGCCTTGTCTCCGGCTTTGTCCGCGGCGGCGGGCAGGAGCAGCTCGCCGCCGGCGTCAACCCGGCCTTCAACCGCGAGCGCTTTCAGGAGGCGCACGATCTGATCGTCGCCGCGTGGACGCGGCAGGGGCCGTTCCGCTGGGAGGGCACGCATTACCAGCACCGCGTCGTCAACCCATGGGCGGTGCCCCTACAGAAGCCGCATCCGCGGGTATGGATCCCGGGTGTCATCAGCCCTGAGACGGTCGTCTGGGCGGCACAGCGGGGCTACCCCTATATCGCGCTCAACACGCCGATCGATCGGACCAAGCGCATCTGGGAGATCTACGACAACGTGGCGGCCGAGGTAGGCTTTACCGGCGGCCCGGACTATCATGGAATGTTGAAGCAGATCCATGTTGCCGAGACCGAGGAGAAGGCACTTGCGAACGCTGCCCAATTCAGATGGATGCAAGGGGAGTTCACCGGTCTCGCCCATCCTGTGTGGAGCACACCCTCTGGTTATGGCAGCCCGGAAAACCGCCGTGCCTTTGTCGAGTTTGCCTCCGGCCGGTCAAAAAACCCGCGCTACCGCCCGGAGCTCGAAAAACAACTCGAAGATCTGATGATCATCGCCGGCACGCCAAAGCAGGTGATCGCCAAGTTGCGCATCCTCTTGGAAGAGACGCGGCCCGGCATTCTCGGTGTCTGGGGCAACGACGGCAACGTCACGCATGACGATGCCAAGACTTGTATCCGCCTGTTGGGGCAGGAGGTGTTCCCTGCGTTGCGCGAGATGGCCAAGGAACTCGATCTGAAGAGCCCGTTCGAGACGAACCAGCCGGTCAGCATCGACTATATGAACGTCATCGAACAACCGGCACGAGTCGCGGCCGAATAACCACCGCTAAGGGCCGATCCGAGTCGGCAGTCTCGTGTCGCTCGGATCAGTCGATTTGGAAACCGACCTCTTTTGCTGCAAAGCAGCATCCCGCATACGGATAGGACTCACCGCAATTTATTTGCTGTCAAATTGGCATCCGAACATAGGACTTAGATTCGACGGTTGGACCTCACCGAAGTGCACATAGGCGCAAGTATCCCTTTTGCGTTCCCCACATTGTTGCATAGCAGCATACTGATACTTGCAAGCGCCATTTACTTGAGCATCTGAGATGCTGGAGGGTCAGAATCGTTTAAGCTGGAGAAATCTGAGTTATGAAGTTGTTAAAACCAGCGATTTTGGGTGCAGTCTTGACCTCGGCCGTTGGCGTTGCAGCTTATGCGGCGGACCCGATGCCTGCATACCAGGCAAACCCGCCGCAAGTTGCGACCCAGGCAACCCCGCCGCAAGTTGCGACCAACCCTGGCCTCCCCTATTCGTCGACGCGGATGCCTGGACCAAAACCGGGTCCCTCCAATTGGATCCCGTCGCCGTATGCTCCTTCCGAAACCCAGAGCAATTACTACTCGGGCAAGGGCTTCGGACCGAAACCAAACTGAAGCACCCAACCTCGTCGAAGGGGGCGCGAGCACCGCTCGTGCCTTTTTTCGTTTATGGAGATGGGAGCGCCGCGGTTACTGGTGGCCACGGTTCCGCAGGAGGAATTCGCGTCCGGCCTTGACCATCGGGTGGCCGTCATAGGCGATGATGTCGGCCGTCGCGTAAGTCTCGCTCCAGATCTCGGGGAGGTAGGAGCCGGTGCCGATCACGTCGATCGGCGCGTTGGCGGCGGCCATCATGCGGCACTTTGCCGGGCCGAAACCCGAGCTCGCGACAATCTTGACCGCCGTGAACCCGGCTTCGTCTAACGCCTTGCGCAGAAGCCAGATCGCCGCCGCCGACACCCCGGTGCCGACCAGGTGGCGCAGCTCTTCCTCGGTACGGTAACCGCGGATCGCGTGCGGGGCATGACGCTCGAGCGCTTCATAGGAGAGCGCGGGGTCCAGCCCCTCACAGTAGCGGCTGCCGGGAGTATCGATGCGAAGGGAGAGGCGGCCCTCCGCAGCGAGTTCGGGAAAGCGCCGTGCAACCGCGATGGCGTCCGAGAGTTCCCGGCCGAAATAATCGATCAATACCGTTAACGGCTCGTCCGGGAATACGTCGCGAAACATCTCGGCGGCGCGAACCGTCGAGCCGGCATAGCCGATCAGCGCGTGCGGCATCGTGCCGAGGCCCTTCTTCTGGCCGAAGAATTCGGCCGTGGCATCGGCCGCGCATCCGACAAAGCCGACCGCCCCCGCCTCGCGCTGCGCCGCAGCCGAGCCGACCGCGGCGGCATAGGCCATCATCGCCGCCATTTCCGCCCCGGTGCAATGCCGAGCGTCCATGGCCATAAAGGCCACTTTTGGCAGATCGGCGCACATTGCATAGGCGTTGTAGGCGGCAACACAGGCAGGGCCGAGCTTTTGCAGCAATACCGTCTCAAGGTCGACCAGGTCGAACAACGGGCCGGTCACATGAAGGAACGGATCGCCCGCGCCCACCCAGGCACCCTCCGGATGGCTGAGCTCGATGTCGAACGTCTTGCCGCGTTCGGTCCCTATAGTCTCCAAGAACTCGACGGCGAAACGCGGGGCGCAGAGCACCGGCCGGCGCATGAACACCGCGTAGGTGACCGAACGGTCGCCAAAACGCCCGACAATCACCTTGGTTTTCAGAAAATAGCTGTCGGTCCGCGCAGCGAGCGTACACGACGCGTCGGCCGCCAATGCCGCCTCAGAGGAGGGCGGCGCGGCGGCTCGCGGTCGTACTGCCATTTTTCTGCCTGCGGATCTTCAACGCTTCGGCGATCTCGAAAGCAAGCTCCAGCGCCTGGCTGGCATTAAGCCGCGGATCGCAATGCGTCAGATAGCGTTCGGCAAGCGTGGCCTCGCTCACCCCCTGCGCGCCACCGATGCATTCCGTCACATTTTGTCCGGTCAGCTCAAAATGCACGCCGCCCGCGTAGCTTCCCTCGGCGTCATGGATCGCGAAGGCGCCATGCAGTTCATCGAGAATTCGACCGAAGACGCGAGTCTTGTAGCCGTTGGATGATGTGACGGTGTTGCCGTGCATCGGGTCGCAGCACCACACAACGTCGCGGCCCTCGCGCTGGATCGCGCGGATCAGGTAGGGCAGGCGCGCCTCGACTTTGTCGGATCCCATGCGGGTGATCAGGGTCAGCCGCCCAGGCTCGTTCTCTGGGTTCAATCGGTCAATCAGTCGCAACAGATCATCGGGCTCGAGGGTCGGCCCGCATTTCATGCCGATCGGGTTCTTGATGCCGCGCAGGAATTCGGCGTGGGCGCCGTCCGCCTGCCGCGTGCGGTCCCCAAGCCAGACGAGATGCGCCGAGCAGTCATACCAGTCGCCGGTCGTCGAATCGACGCGGGTAAGCGCCTCTTCATAAGAAAGAAAAAGCGCCTCGTGCGAGGTGTAGAACTCGGTCTCGCGGATTTGCGGCGTCGTGTCCGAGTCGAGCCCGCAGGCGGCCATGAAATCGAGCGTCTCGGTGAGACGGTCGGCGAGCGCGCGGTACCGCTCGCCCTGCGGCGAGTCGGCGACAAAATCCTGGTTCCAGGCGTGAACACGATGCAGATCGGCGTAGCCGCCCTGCGCGAAGGCGCGCAACAGGTTCAGCGTGGCGGCTGACTGGCTGTAGGCTTGTACCATACGCTGCGGATCGGGCTCGCGTGCAGCGGCGTCGAATTCGAGGCTGTTGATGATGTCGCCGCGATAGGACGGCAGGGTGCGACCGTTTTGCATCTCGGTTTCCGAAGAGCGCGGCTTGGCGAACTGGCCGGCAAGGCGGCCGAGCTTGACGACGGGACAGCCGGCGCCAAAGGTCAGGACCACCGCCATCTGCAGCAACACCTTGAACATGTCGCGGATGTTGTTCGGATGGAATTCGGCAAAGCTTTCCGCGCAGTCGCCGCCTTGCAATAGAAAGGCCTTGCCGGCAGCTACCGCGGCGAGACGATCCTTGAGCCGCCGCGCTTCGCCGGCAAACACAAGCGGCGGAAAGCGGTGCAGCGTCTCCTCGACGCGGGCGAGCGCCGCTTCATCCGAATAACCCGGGACCTGCCGTATCGGCAGACCACGCCAGCTGTCGGGGGACCACGCTTGGGTCATATCACTGTCCCCCCCACGCGATCTTCGCGCATTCGGGCCACTCTGGTCATCCATCACCTCCGAGGTTGGAAGCGGCCCCACCTCGGCGGCATTCGTGTCAGCGAAAGCATGAAAAACGAAAGCCGCCTCGGTGGGGCGGCTTCGGAAATGCGCAGAAGCGCGATCCTAGACCGCCGTCATGTACCGGCGGTACCAAAATCGTGCGATCTGGCGAGCTGTCTTCATACCACTACGTTAGCTCTAACGCGCGCTCGAGGCAAGCGACTTGTGCAGAGCCGACCTCCGCGATCTATCTCCAAATCGTCCGCAGTGAATGTGTTCTCGCTTTCCGAGATCCTCAAAATCAACGGCTCAATTAGTCCGCCGCCAGCTTGGCCGGGCGGACGGTCTTTTCGCGCATCGTCACGAATTCTTCGGCCGCGCTCGGGTGGATGCCGACAGTCTCGTCGAACATGCGTTTCGAGGCACCGCATTTGACGGCGATCGCCAGACCCTGCAGGATTTCCGGCGCGTCAGGGCCGAGCATATGGCAGCCCAACACCCGCTCGGTACGCGCATCGACGACAAGCTTCATCACGGTGCGTTCGTCGCGCCCGGAGAGGGTATTTTTCATTGGCTTGAAGCGGGCGCAATAGACGTCGATCTCGCCGTATTGCCGGCGCGCCTCCTCCTCGGTCAGGCCGACCGCGCCGATCGGCGGCTGGCTGAACACGGCCGAGGGAACATTGGCGTGGTCCATCTTGATCGGGTTGTCGTTGAACAGTGTCTCGGCGACGGCGCGGCCTTCGGCGATTGCGACCGGCGTCAAATTGATCCGGTCGGTCACATCGCCGACCGCATAGATGTTCGGAACGTTGCTGCGCGCCCATTCGTCGACAACGACGGCGCCGTTATCGGTAGTTTTGACGCCAACTTCGCTGAGACCGAGGTCTCTCGTATTCGGCTTGCGCCCGGTCGCATACATCACGACATCGGCCGAGAACTCCTGGCCGATCGTCGTGTAAACCGAGTAGCCCTGGTCATGCTTCTCGATCCGCGCGACCTGCGTGCGGGCATGGATCTCGATGCCGCGGCCGCGCATTTCCTGCGCCAGCGCGATGCGGATATCATCGTCGAACCCGTAGAGCAGCTCCTCGCGCCGGATCAGCTCGACGACCTCGGTGCCAAAGCCATTGAAGATGCCGGCGAATTCGACCGCGATATACCCGCCGCCGACGATGACGATGCGGCGCGGCAAGGCGGCCAGGTCCAGCGCCTCATTCGACGAGATCACATGCTCGATGCCCGGAATGTCCGGCACGGTCGGGTGCGAGCCGGCGGCGATCAGGATCTTGTCGGCGGTATAGGCACGGCCGTCGATCTCGACGGTATGCGGATCGACGAGCACCCCCCTCCCCTCGATCAGCTCGACGCCGCTGTTCTTCAGCATCTTCCGATAAATCTGCGACAGACGTTCGATTTCGCGGTCTTTGGCGTCGATCAGGGCAGGCCAATCAAAGCTCGGCACCGGAACCGCCCAGCCAAAGCCGGGCGCGTCGGCGAAGGCGTCGGCGAATTGAGCGCCGTAAACCAGCAGCTTTTTCGGGACACAGCCGCGGATCACGCAAGTGCCGCCGACCCGGCTCTCCTCGCAGATCGCGACCCGCGCACCGTAGCTGCCGGCGCGGCGCGAGCTGGCGACCCCGCCGGAGCCGGCGCCAATCGTGAACATATCGAAATCATAGCGCGGCATCGCGGCTTACTCCGTCATCGCAGGTTTTATCGATCATCTGGTTGTCACAACATCGCCGCGGCGGCAAGCTTCGATGACGCAGACCGTTTAATCCGCCTCTACACCCGCTCGAAATCGGTGCGTTCGGTGACGGGGAGGCCCTGTAGGTAGCGGCGCAGGCAGTCGAGGCCGAGCTCGACGGCGCCGAGGCGCACCCAGTCGCGGCCGCCGTAAATACGGGAGCGGCGGGATTCGACCCCATCGTCCGACGCGATCGCCAGGTGGATGCTGCCGCCAAAATCGATGCGGTCGGGGCCGTCATCGACCTCGACCAATACTGCGAGGGCATGGGTCGCGCCGGTCTCCTGGCGCGCGGCCTGCGCCACTATCTCGGCTGCCTCGCGGCTCAGTTCACCCGAAATCAATCCGCCGTCGACCCCGAGCGTGGCGGCAATCTCGGCCGGATCGCGCGCGACGATGGCGCGCCGAAACACCGTCTCGGCACCGGGCAGATGCGCGATCCGCGCGGCGATCTGACCGCTGGTGAAGGTTTCGACAACGGCCAATGAGCCATCGCGCTCGGTCAATGCCGCCAACACCACGCCTTCGAGCGTCTGGTCGTCCTCCGCAATGATGAAGTTGCCGAGCCGTTTTCGGACCTCCGCCTGCACCGGCGCCAGCTTGAGCTCGATGTCGTCCCTGTCGACGCCGCGCACGGTCAATTTGGTCTCGATCTGCGGGTAATGGGTGCGGAAGCCGAGCTTGACGCTGCCGTCCGGCACCAATTCCTCGACCCCGGCGAGCAATTGGTCGACATGCGACTCTCCGAGCCCATAGGAATGGAACCGCTTCAGATAGATTGCCGAGGCTACTCCGGTGCGCGCCAGGAGTCGCGGGATGATCTGCTCCTCGAGCATGCGCCGGAGCTCGCGCGGCACGCCGGGAGTAAAGAAGAAGCGAGCCTTGCCGATGTCGAGCGCAAAGCCGCAGGCGGTGCCGATCGGGTTGTCGAGGATCTCGGCAGTCGTCGGCAGCATCGCCTGCTTGCGGTTATTGGCGGACATGACGCGATTGCGTCGGCGGAAGAAATCCTCCATCCGCTGCAGCCAGTCCTCATTGAGGACGAGATCGACCCCGGCGGCGCGCGCCGCGATTTCCTGCGACAGGTCATCGACGGTCGGCCCCAACCCGCCATTGACGATCACCGCATCGGCGCGCTCCGCGGACAGGCGAAACGCCGCGAGCAGTTCCTCGCGGTCGTCGCCGACGGTCGTGCCCCAGGTGACCGACAGCCCGAAATCCTCGAGCTTTTGTGCCATATAGCTGAAATGCGTATTGACGATCTTGCCGGTCAGCACTTCGTCGCCGGTGCAGATGATCTCGATGCGCATGTTCTCCTCAATCAATCAGCGGCGCGCTCTCCGGCCCCTCCCTAACCACCCCGCGGGCGGGGGGAAAGGGAAGGGTGAGGACCCCGCGATGCTGAGATTAGCCGCTCGCGCGCTTTCGCAACAGATTGCCTCACATCGAGACATTGAAACCGGTTTGGCGGAGGAGCCGCCGAACATGGTCGCGCAGCTCGCCGACCGAGCCCTCGCCGGGCAGCGACAGCAGGAGGCGATACACCAACGCGCCGATCAGCGTATCGGCCAGCGTTTCGACATCGGCGTCTTTAGCGAGCAAACCGGCGGATTGTACGCGCTGAAGGGCGCGGATGAAGGCGGAACGACGCGGCAGAAAATACGTCTCGAGGTAAACTTCGAGCAGTTTCGGGTGGTCGGGAAAGGAGCCGATTAGGCGAGCGACGAGCTTGCGGATGTCTGGCCGGGCGATCATCTCGCAGGCGCTGATCAACAGCTTTGCGAAATCGCGGGGCGCCGTGCGATCCAGAAGATCGATGGTAAATCCGGTGGCATTACGGAAGACTTCGATCGCCTGCGCGAGCAATGCCTCACGGTTCGACCAGCGGCGGTAGATGCTGGTTTTCGCGACCCCGGCTCGCTTCGCGATCCGTTCGATACTGGCGCCGGCGACCCCGTGCTCGATGAAGAGCTCCAGCGCACTCTGCATGATAGCCTGGTCGACGACCGTGCTGCGCGGCCGTCCTGCAGTGTTTTTTGGGTTGCGCGGCCCGGTGGAAGCGTCCATCTAGCAAATAGATACGATCCCGTATCGTATTGTAAACGGGCGACGCGTGCGGCTAGCGGTCATCGTTACGATCATCCTGGTAGCGGGGGTAGGCTGGCTGTGGTGGTCGCAGCAGAGCAACACGGCCCCACCAGCGTGGCAAGGCTATGTCGAGGCCGATTACGTCAAGGCGGCACCGGTGCAGCAAGGGCTGCTCACGGCCGTCTCGGTGGCGCGCGGCGATCAAATTGCCAAGGGCGCGCCGCTGTTCACGCAAGATGACACGCACGAACGCGCCGCTCGCGATCAGGCGGCGCGCCAGCTCAGCCAGGCCGAGCAGCAATTGGCCAATCTCGAGGCCGCGAGCAAGGCGACCGAAGTCACGCAGGCCGAAGCCAACCTCGCTGATGCCCGCGCTACGCTGGCTCGGGCCGTTCGCGATCTACAGCGCGACGAGGCGCTGCTGCGCAACGGATATGCCACGGCGCAAAGCGTCGATCAGCGGCGTGCCGACCACCGCTCGGCGGAAGCCAAGGTGCAAGCCATGGAGGCCGCTCTCGCCCAGGCCAAGGCGCCTATGGGCCGCGAGCGCGAGATCGAGGCGCAGCGTGCGGCGGTCGCCGCCGCGCGGGCAGCGGTTGACATGGCCCAGTGGCGGCTGGATCAGCGCACGGTCACCGCTCCCGTCGGCGGTCGCGTCGCCGATGTTCTGGCGCAGCCCGGGGAAACCATGGCGGCGGGAGCCCCGGTCGTATCTATCCTGCCACCGGAAAATATCTTTGTGCGCTTTTTCGTTCCGGAGACCGCACTGTCGCGCCTGCACCGCGGCGATCCGGTGGCCTTCGGCTGCGATGGCTGTCCGCCCGGTTTGATCGGAACCATCTCTTTCATTTCACCGACGGCGGAATATACCCCGCCGGTGATTTACAGCGAATCAACGCGGGCCAAGCTGGTTTACCGAATTGAGGCGCGCCCGCGGCCGGACCAGGCTGCCCTGCTCAATCCTGGCCAGCCGATGGACGTTCGATTGGTCGAGACCGGAGACCGGCATGACTGAGCTCGTTATCGACGTGCGCGATCTGCAAAAGAGCTTTGGCGCGCACCGCATTGTCCACGGCCTCAATCTGCAGGTCGTCGCGGGCGAAGTGTGCGGCTTCCTCGGCGCCAATGGCAGCGGCAAGACGACGACGATCCGCATGCTGTGCGGTCTGCTGACACCGGACGGCGGCAGCGGCACCTGTCTCGGCCTGGACATCATCAAGGACGCTCCGCGCATCCGGCGCCAAGTCGGTTACATGACCCAGCGCTTCAGCCTCTATGAGGATCTCACGGTGCTTGAGAACCTCGACTTCGTCGCTCGCGTCTACCAGGTGCGCAACCGTCGCCAGGTGGTGCACGACACCATGCAGCGAATGGCGCTCACTGGGCGCGCGGACCAGCTTGCGGGGCATCTCTCCGGCGGCTGGAAGCAAAGGTTGGCGCTCGCCGCCTGTGTATTGCACGAGCCAAAGCTGCTGCTGCTCGACGAACCCACCGCCGGGGTCGACGCCGAAGCGCGGCGCGAATTCTGGGACCTCATCCACGACATGGCCGGCGAGGGTCTGACCACCCTGGTCTCGACCCACTACATGGACGAGGCGGAGCGCTGCGAGCGCATTGTCTACCTTTCCGACGGCCATATCGTCGCGCAGGGCGCACCCGACGAAGTGGCGCGCAACGCGGGCCTCGTTACCTACGAGGCGACGGGAGATGCGGTCGACGAGACCGCACGCCGATTGCGACAGATGCCGGGAGTCGAGGCGGCCGCGGTTTTCGGGCGGTCCGTCCATGTCGCCGGCACCGATCGGGCGGCCCTCGAGCGGGCGATAGCCGATCTTGCCGATCCCTCCTTGACTTGGCACGAGGTCGAGCCCCGGCTCGAGGACGTCTTCGTCCATCTGTTGAGCTCGACCCGTCATTCCCGCGAAAAGAGCGTGTGAGGGAAGGCGTGGTGATTGGTATGACCAATCATTCGCTCGTCGTCCCGGCGGAGGCCGGGACCCATCTTGCCGCTGCTTCGGGGTTTCAAGCAGTGGCGACACCTTACTGACACTGGAATGCCCGTGCCCCGGCGAAATGGACCCCGGCCTTCGCCGGGGTGACGAGAGAGCACGTGGTGGCAGGGCTCTTTCGTGGCATGGCAGCACTGATTGATCGGGCGGACTGTTATGGGCAGCTTTTCTTTTGGGCGCTTCCTCGCCGTGCTTAACAAGGAGTGGATCCAGGTTCGGCGCGATCCGATAACCCTGCGCCTGATCATCGCGCTCCCGGTCATGCAGCTCTTTTTGTTCGGCTATGCGATCAATGCCGACCCCAAGCATTTGCCGACAGGGCTATTGGCGCCGGAACATTCGCAGTATGTCCGCACGATCGTCGCCGCGCTCAAAAACACCGGCTATTACGACATCCGCCCGTTCGCGTCGGAAGAGGCGGCGGAGCGAGCTTTGGCGGAAGGCGAAGTCCTGTTCGTCATCAACATCCCGCCCAATTTCGAGCGCTCGGTCGACCGCGGCGAGACGCCGGCGATCCTGTTGGACGCTGACGCCACCGACCCGACGGCAATCGGCAATGCGACGGCGGCACTCACCTCGCTGACCTCGACGCTCAACCGCGATCTGCCGCCGAAACTGCAGTCTGAGCCAACGAACCCGCCGTTTCGGTTCATGGTGCATGCCCGCTACAACCCGGAGCAGCTGACCGTACTCAATATCGTTCCGGGCCTGGTCTGCATCGTGCTGACCTTCTCGACCTTGATCATCACGACCCTGTCGATCACC
>JBJMQW010000234.1:0-2569 GCA_045802495.1 Allostellaceae bacterium
GAGCGCCCGACTTCCGCACAGGATTGGTATCGCCGCATCCATCCCGACGACGCAAAACGCAGATACGATACTCTTGTCGATCATCTGAAGGGCCGCACGCCGCGGTTCGAATGCACGTATCGCTACCAGCGGCGGGGTGGGAATTGGGGCTGGGTTCGGCACAGCAGCCTGGCATTGCGCGACGAGACGGGCCACGCCTACCGCATGGTCGGGGCGGTCCGCGACATGACCGAGCAGAAAACCACCGAGCAGGCGCTCGAGCAGGCACAGAGGCGGTTGAACGAGGCGATCGAGGCGATTTCGGAGGGCTTCGCATTGTTCGATGCAGAGGATCGCCTGATCCTTTGCAACAGTCAGTTTCGCAACTTTTATGCCGAGGTCAGCGACCTTCTGACGCCAGGCACGCGGTTCGAGGTGATGCTGCGTGAGAGCGTCGCGCGCAATGTGGCCCGCGGCGCTGAAGGGCGGAGCGAGGAGTGGGTGGCCGAGCGGCTGGCATACCACCGCAACCCGACGAGAGCCTTGGAATACCGCCTCAACGACGGGCGATGGATCAAGGTCGGTAAGCACCGGACTGGCGAGGGCGGCATTGTCGCCGTCTATACCGACATCACGGAATTGAAGGCTCGCGAAGCCGAGCTGCACGAAATGGTGGACCATGTCGCGGCGGCGCGCGATGACGCCGTGCAGGCGCGCTCGCGGCTGTCCGACGCCATAGAATCGCTGACGGTCGGCTTTGTGCTGTTCGATGCCGAGGATCGGCTCGTCCTGTGCAACAGCAAGTTCCGGGACTTCTATGTCGATGCTGCCGGTCCCGGCATCGAGGAGCTGATCTTCGAGGGGATCAAGTTCGAAGACCAGCTTCGCGCGGCATACCGAGCCGGCGTGTTTGCGCCCGGCAGCGGCGCGGATCAGTCGATGGAAGCCATCCTCAGCCATCGGCGCCAGGCTGACAGCATGCTCGAACTCCATTTCTCCGACGGACGATGGGTGCAGCTCAACAGCCGGGTTTCCCGGGATGGCGGCTTTGTCTCGGTGTTGACAGACATCACCGAGCTCAAACGCCGCGAGGCGCAGCTCGCCGATCTCGCCGACAACCTCGCTGCCGCACGCGACCAGGCGATGGAGGCGACCCGCGCCAAGAGCCGCTTCCTGGCCAATATGAGCCACGAGTTGCGGACGCCGCTCAACGCCATCATCGGCATTACCGAGATGCTGCAGGAGGATGCGGCGGATCAGAAGCTGGAAGATTTTGAGGAACCATTACAGCGCACGGCTCGTGCCGGAAAGCATCTCCTGGTTTTGATCAACGATGTGCTCGACCTGTCCAAGATCGAGGCCGGCCGGTTCGAGCTCTACCTCGAACAGGTCGATTTGAGCGCCCTGATCGAGGAGGCGGCGCGCACGGCGCAGCCGCTGGCCGCGCGCAACGGCAACCGCATTGACATCGCGTGTGCAGGATCGCTCGGCAGCATGCGCGCCGACGCGACCCGACTGCGGCAGATCGTGCTGAACCTTTTGAGCAACGCCTGCAAATTTACCGAGAACGGCGTCGTAACATTGGAGGCAAAACGCGAGCGGCGCGATGATGGAGGCGAGTGGTTCCACGTCGCGGTCACCGATACCGGCATCGGCATGACCCAAGAGCAGCTCGGCAGTTTGTTCCGCGAGTTCGGCCAAGCCGACAGCTCGACGACACGGCGGTATGGCGGCACCGGTCTCGGTCTCGCAATAACCAAACGGCTTTCCGAGATGATGGGCGGTTCAATCGAGGTTGAAAGCGACGCAGGACGCGGAACGTGCTTCACCGTTCGTCTGCCGTTTGAGCCGGTAAGAGACGACGATCGGCCGAGGTCTGCCTCGGCGGTCTCCGGTCGGAATACCGGCACAGTGCTCGTCGTCGACGATGATCCGAACGTCCGCACCCTGATAACGAGCTTCCTCGCCGCGGAAGGCTATGATTCGATCACCGCCAGTGATGGTCAGGAGGCGTTGCGGCTTGCCCGGGAGCGCAAACCGTCGGTGATCACCCTCGATGTAATCATGCCCGGCCTCGACGGCTGGAGCGTGCTGCAACAGCTGCGGGCCGATCCGGCGCTCGCCAGCGTCCCCGTGGTGATGGTGACGCTCCTCGACGACAGGGCCAAGGGCTATGCGCTCGGCGCCGCCGACTACGTGATAAAGCCGATCGACCGCAAAGGGCTCTGCGGGGTCGTGGCCAAATACGCGATCCGCCGCGGCGACGAGAGCGGCAGGGTCCTCGTCGTCGACGACGACGCGACCACTCGCGAAGTATTGCGGCGCTTTCTCTCGGGCGAGGGGTGGATTGTTGACGAGGCGCAGAACGGAAAAGAGGCGCTGAGGATTGTCGAGAACGAACCCCCCGACCTGATTGTGCTCGACCTGATGATGCCCGAGATGGACGGTTTTGAGTTTCTCGACGAACTGCGTGACCGCCATGCCGATGGCGGAATGCCTCCGGTAATCATCGTGACCGCGGCGGAGCTCACCAGAGACGATCGCGAGCGGCTCAATGGCGCGGTAGAGCGCGTGGTGCGCAAGGCCGGGC
>JBJMQW010000235.1:0-11063 GCA_045802495.1 Allostellaceae bacterium
GCTGTCCTGGACGCCAGATCAACGAAAATTAGTTACAACAGAGGCCTATGGTCGTATCGAAGAGTTCTTCGACACGATGGCTGATCCGCAGACCGGGATTGTAGAGATTGTGCATCACTACCGGTTTCTGGATGCGGACAGAGCTATCACGGGCCGCAGTCGCATCCGCTTTATCGGTCGCGAACATCTCTTGCGTCTGCTCGCGACGGCGAATCTAGGACTGGTGGCACTGTACGGCGATTGGGATCGAACGCCACTAACGCCGACCAGCCCCGAGTTCATTATCGTGGCTCAGCGCACGGATTGACGGGCACTCAGTTCCGGCTGCTTCGGGTGGTCGGTGGTCCTTGGGCGAGAGGGGCTTATCTCGCTTACCACGACCCATTACCGGGCTTCGTCAAGACCGAGCCGGCGCTTGACCGCGGGTGGAATCTCGACCGCTCCCTTGGAGCGTTGCGGCGGGCTATGCGACACGGGAACCACGGCAACCACCGTCTCCCCGCCCTCGTCTCTAGCTGAAAGCACGAACGCGCACGGCCGGTCCTTTAAGTACGCGTAGGGCGGAAAAGCACAGCGCCTTCCGTCAGTTTGCCGCGTGTTGATGAGGTGAACGGGGATTACGCTTCGCTCGTCCGCCCTACGGCTATCCATTTAACCTGCGGAGATGGCCGTCAATGCCGCGCAATGATCGATTGGGCTTCGGCCACAAGCTTTTCGAGCAGTTGACTGGCGGGTAGGTTGCGAATGAGCGGAGCGGCCTGACCCGCCCAGAGGGGCATGAACTGAGCCCGCGCCCCCTCGCTCGGCAATTGCCAGAGCGGGCTGGCGAGGCTTGCCTGCAGCGGAAAGTCCAACGGCTCGGTGTCGGCCATCTCGATGACGAAGCGATTGCGCAATGCACGAGCCGGGCGACCCGTAAAGGCGCGCGTGAGCTCGGTCCCGTCATCGGTCGCGCTCCGCAATCGTGCGAGGTGGAGCGGCGACACGCTCGCTTCCGGGCAACCGAGAAAGGCCGTCCCGATCTGGGCCCCGCTGGCGCCGAGAGCAAAGGCCGCCGCGAGCCCCCGTCCATCGGCGATGCCGCCGGCAGCGATTACCGGGACTCGGACGGCGTCGACGATCTGCGGGACCAGCGCCATCGTGCCGACCAAACCGGCTCCCGGGCTGCCACTGAAGTTGCCGCGGTGGCCGCCGGCGTCAAGGCCCTGGGCGATTACGACGTCTGCGCCGTTTGCTTCCAGCAATCGGGCCTCCGCCACCGTAGTCGCCGAACTGAGGATGGTGCAGCCAGCCTCTCTGATACGCTGCATCGCAGATTGCGCGGGCAAGCCAAAATGAAAGCTGATGACGCGCGGTCGAAGTTCGAGGACAAGCTCCAGCTGTTCGGCGTCGAAGGGCGGGAAAGGCTCCTTGGGTTCGGGGACGGGTGCAAGTCCAAACTCTTCGAAATATGGCGTCAGCCTCGCCTGCACGCGCGCTGTCGCTTCGGGACTGATTCGCGGAGGTTCATGGACAAAAAAGTTGAGATTGAATGGGCGGTTTGTTGCCTGACGCAACAGCGCGACTTGCTCCCGCACCAAAGCCGATGGCTGTCCGGCGCAGCCAATCGAGCCCAAGCCGCCCGCATTGCACACGGCCGCAGCGAGCTGCGGCGGCGTAAAGCCGCTCATCGGTGCCTGGATCACGGGATGGGTGATGCCGAGCAATTCCAAGAAATCGGTGCGTGGCCACATGAGCTCACCTTTTGTCAGGGTCGCATTCCGACAAGGCGGACAGTGGGGGTAGGGAGGAAAAGCGCAGCGCTTTCCGCCAAACTGCCGAGGCCATCGCGTGAGCCGGCGGCGGAATGCGCCTTCGCTTTTCCGCCCTACGGCGCCGGCGCTATTCGGCGGCTTTCCCCGCGGTGCCGAACATCGGATAGTTCGTGTCGTCGACAAAGGCCGCGTCGCCTTCGGTCGGCAGGCCCTCGGCGTAGTCGATCGCGCCCTGGATGTTGTCGCCCCAGACCTCGCGCGGCAATTCGTAGAGCACCTCGACGCCGTAGCCGTTGGGATCGACGATATAGAGGCTATGCGTCATGCCGTGGTTGACGCGGCGCTCGAATTTGACGCCCCTCGCGCGCAGCCAGGCCAATTGCTTCAGCCAGGCCTCGCGGTTCGGCATCTGAATCGCGATGTGGTTGATCGCGACCGGCTGGTCGAACATCGCCCACTCGGCGGGCGGCTTCGGCAGGTTCGGGTTCTCGCACAGCGCGATGTCGTGATGGTTCATGCGGCCATCGTGATCGCCGCTGTAAAAGCGCATCTTGCCGTTGCGGCGCTTCGAGTAGGCGACCTGCTTGAAGCCCAGGGTCTCGGTCCAGAATTTATGCGACTCCTCGATGTCGCGCACGTTGATGACGAGATGGTTGATGCCGCGCGGGGTGACCGCCTCGGCAGGTGTCGCCGGTACGATCGAAGTGGTGCCATCCGCCATCATCACACTCCTTCGGCTCTGGACTTCTCGCGGCTGAATATAAGCCGGCGCAGAGCGATAGCCAACGCTCTCAAAATTCGCTGTTGACAAGCGGGGGACATTTAAGCAAGCATAGACTTGCTTAAATGACGAGGAACGGCGTGAAGACAGCCGCCGACGCCATTCTGTTCCAGCTGAAGAGCCTCGGCGAAGCGCAGGCCGAGGTCCTCGCCCGACGGCTCGGCATCAGCGTGCAGGCTGTGCGACAGCGCCTCGAGCGGCTTCTCGCCGAGAACCTCGTGTCATTTTCCGACCGGACGCAGGGCCGCGGGAGACCGCGGCGACTCTGGTCATTGGCGCCGCCCACCGCATCACTGTTTCCCGATACCCATGCTCAGCTGACGGTCGACCTGATCGGCACGATCCGCAGCGAACTCGGCGAAACGGCGCTGGCGCGGCTGCTCGAGCGGCGCAAGGAGCAGATCACTGTCGCCTACCGCAAGCGGCTCGACCGCGACCCCGGGATTGCCGGAAAGCTGGCGGCGCTTGCCGATATGCGATCGGCCGAAGGCTATATGGCGCGGCTCGAAATCCTCCCCGACCAGACGTTTCTGCTCGTCGAAGACCACTGCCCGATCTGCGCCGCGGCAATGAGCTGCCAGGGCTTCTGCGCCAACGAACTGGATGTCTTTCGGAACCTTCTCGGACCCGGCTGGCACATCGAACGCTCGGACCACCTGCTTGCTGGCGCCCGCCGCTGCACCTACCGAATCACCCCCACAAACCACAGTGAGGCAGCGCGGTCGGAATGATTCACCAGCGTCTACCTACGCGACCCGCTTTCCCGGCGAAAAGCCGAGGCGCACCTCCCCGCCGCTCGTGCCGTCGAGAGGTGGACCCCGGCCTTTCGCCCGGAAGCGAGCATTATTGTTTGTCGTCACGGATCACTTGTTTCTTGTCAGGGGCGAAGCGACGAATTAGGGGCGAAGCGACGAAGCATCTCAGCCGGGTGCGCGTTTGCCGCGAGATTGCTTCGCGGAGCCTGTCCTCGGGCCGCGCGGAGCGCGGACCCGTAGGCTCGCAATGAAGCAGCATAGAGGGAGCGCGATATGCTTACCGCGACTGGGTTGAGGCGCAGCGAGCTCGGCAGCAATGGCCACAAGCTGGTGCGGCACGACGGCAAGCAGGTGTTCGTCATCGCGCGCGAGAACCGCGTGTTCGCGATCGCCAATCGCTGCCCGCACGAGGGCTATCCACTGAGCGAAGGCACGATCGGGCCGGGATGTGTGCTGACCTGCAACTGGCACAATTGGAAATTCGACCTCGCGAGCGGCGCGGCGCTGGTCGGCCGAGACCCGGTTCGGACCTATGAAGTCGCGGAACGCGGCGGCGAGATCTTGATCGATTTCCGCGACCCTTCGGCGGAAGAATGCCGTACCCGGGCGTTGCGCGGCATCGAGGCTGCGATCCTGGACAATGATCGCCCGCGCTTGGCGCGCGAAGTGGCTCGGCTGGGACGCGCCGGCTTCGATGCGCATGTGGCGCTCGCGCACGCCTTTCGATTGTGTAATGGGCGGCTCGAAGACGGCATGACGCACGCTCATGCCGCGGCAGCAGATTGGCTGCTGCTCGCAGCTCGGGCCGAGACGCCGGTGGAAAGGCTCGCCGCCCAACTCGAACCTCTCGGTCACATCGCCTGGGATACCGAGGGCGCCGATGAATTTCCCTACCCCGAGACCGTCGCGGAATGGAACCGGGATGGCTTCATTGCCGCCGTCGAGGCGGAGGACGAGACCACCGCGATCGCCCATATTCGCGGCGCGCTGGCGCGAGGCCTGGCTTACGCGTCACTGCGCGCCGCCATCGGCGAAGCGGCTCTCGCTCATTACGCCGATTTTGGTCATTGCGCGATCTACACGCTGAAAGCCGGTCAGTTGATCGAACGGCTCGGTGAAGAGGTCGCCGAGCCGGTATTGCTCGCACTGACACGCATGCTGGTGCGTGCGACGCGCGAGGAACGCCTGCCGGAGTTTCGCTTCTATGCGTCGGCACTGGCCGAATGGGACGGGTCCGGCAGGGCGGCGGCGCATGCATCCGATTTCATCGGGCTGTCGATCGACGGCGCATTGCGGCGGACACTGGCTTCCGCGGGCCGGCCGATGCGCGAGCTTTACGACGCTCTGCTCGGCGCCGCTGCATTCAACCTCCTCCATTTCGATACATCATTCGAGCGTGCCAGCGACAATGCGATTGCCGACAATGTCGGCTGGCTCGATTTCACCCACGCGTTGACCTTTGCCAATGCTTGCCGCCATATCTGCGACGAGCGGCCCGATCTGTGGCCGCGAGCGGCGTTGCAATTGGCCCTGTTCATTGGGCGCAACCGGAAATATGTGCGCACCGATCAGGACGGGGCGCGCTGGCGCATCGAGGATCCCGGCGCCTTTCTGGCCGACGCGACAAAGGGGCTCTATGATCACGGCATTCCCGAACCGATCATCGCGTGCCATCGGCTGAAGGTCCTGCTCGCCGTCGAGGACGAGCTGCGCACGGCACCCGACGCGGCATGGGTCGAGACCGCCTGTGCCGCGGTGAACCGCTATCTGCACACGCCGATGAAGCGCCATCACGGTCTGCGCATCGCATCGCAGGCGCTCGACTTTGTTGCCAGGGAAGGCTAGCCGGACACCGGCGGCGCTAACGGAGGTTGCGACCGCGTTCCAGTAGCGTCGCATAGCGGCGAAGTGATCACCGCGTCAAACACTTGGTACCCCGCTCGGAGGGCAACTCTCAGCCCAATGCGGATCTTACTGGACATCGATGGTTGCAGGCAGCAAATTCCCCATTGCGGTCACTTCTGTAGGGGACACGAGGGCACGGTTGTGCCCCCATGGGATTAGTCGGCCGCTGCGATAGCTTGCTGAGGGCGAGCAATCCGCAATACCAGCATCGACGCCAAAAGGCACGCCAAGCCGCTGATCAGGAACGCCAATAGATAATCGCCCGTCGCGCTCCGCACGAAGCCGGCGCCGAACGCGGCGATGCCGCCGCCAACCTGGTGTCCCGCAAAGATCCACGCGACGATGACGGGCGCGTCTTTTCTTCCGAACACCTGATTAGTCAGCGCCACGGTCGGTGGGCCGGTCGCGACCCAATCGAGACCGTAGAAAACCGAGAAGATCGAGAGGCTGACGACGTCAAACTGGGAGAATGGGACCAGGGCGAGTGAGAGCCCGCGCAGCCCGTAATACCAAAAGAGCAGAAAACGTGGGTTGAAGCGATCGCACAGCCAGCCCGAGGCGGCCGAGCCGACCAGACTGAATGCGCCGATGATGGCGAGCATCGTCGCGCTATTCACTGCCGGGATGCCCCGATCGCCGCAATAGGCGATCAGATGCGTGTTGATCAGTCCGTTGGTCGACAGCCCGCAGATCGCAAAGCTCAGGGCGAGCAGCCAGAAATCAATCGAGCGCGACGCACGACGCAGGCCGGCGATCGCCACGCCGAACGGGTTTCCCTCGCGTGTCTGAGCCGACAATGACGTCAGCGCGCCGTAGGGCCCTAGGCCAATATGCGCTGGCGACTCGGGCAACAGCACTGCGACCACCGGGAGGATCGCAACGACAACCAGCGTCACCGCGACCGACACGCCCTGCCAACCGAAATGGCCGGCTATCAGCGCGAGCAGGGGCAGGAACACCAACTGTCCCGCGGCATTGGCCGCGAACAGCAAGCCCATCGCCAAACCATTGCGCTTGGCGAACCAGCGGTTGGCGACAGCCGTCGCAATGCCGACTGCGCCGGCACCCGAACCGATCCCGACGAGGATTCCCCACGTCACAAATAGTTGCCAGGGCGAGGTTATAAACACCGAGAGGCCCGACCCTGCGATCAACGTCGCCATACAAACCAGGATTGTGCGCTTGAGGCCGATGACATCGACGAGACCGGTCAGAAATGGACCGACGGCGCCGAGAAGTACGATGTTGATCGAGACCGCGCCCGCGATGGTGCTCACGTCCCAACCGAAGGCGCGTTGCAGCGGAACGATGATCACGCCGGGGGCGGCTCGCACGCCGACTCCGGCCATGGTAGCCGTGAACATCACCGCGAGCACGATCCAGGCGTAATGGACCCGGCCAGCCAGCAGCCGCGCGACAGCTGTCGTCACCGGCGTCGCTCGTTTGCACGCACCATGTCATCTCCATTGCACGCAGCAAGGGACGGGATCGACCGATCCCGTGCCCGGTTAGGCTATTTCGGCTTTCGGGCGAGAAAGGCGTAGCCATAGACCTCGAACAGCCGGGCTTTGCTTTCGCCCCCGGCGCCACCGAATGTGTCGACCGCGGATCCTATCACAACACCTTCGAACCCACTCTCCTCAAGCATTTGCCGCCAGGCTGCGCACGGCAGGCCACCGGCAATTCAATCGGTCCACAGGTCAATGTTGCGGATCGCCGCCTCGGGCACCGGTTTGCTGTTGGCGATGTCGGCGAATTGCAGCCGGCCGCCCGGCTTCAGCGCACGCATGACCTCGCCGAAGACGCGGCGCTTGTCGGCGCACAAATTGATGACGCCATTGCTGATCACGACGTCGGCCCAGCCATCGTCGACCGGCAGCTCCTCAAGTATGCCTTTACGGAACTCAACCTGCTGTAAACCGATGGCGGCGGCGGCGCGTGACCGCGCGAGCATTTCGTCGGTCATATCGATGCCGATCACCTCGCCGCGTGACCCGACTTGCCCGGCGGCAATAAAGCAATCGAAACCGCTGCCGGAGCCGAGATCCACGACCCGCTCGCCGGCGCGGAGCGCCCCGAGCGAGAACGGGTTGCCGACGCCGGCGAAGGCCTCTACGGCGCTATCCGGCAACGCGGCGACGATCGCGTCGTCGTAGCCGAGGCGGCGAGCCAGAGGCCGCCCGGTATGGAAGTGAAATGCGCCGTGCGGGTCGACCGCGACCGCGCGGTATTTGATTTTCACCTCCTCGCGTAACGCGGAGGCGTCGACCGGGAACCCGTGCTCATCTCTCCCTCCTTAATGATTGGCCATGAAAAGCCCATGAATCGCTCATCGCGGCCGTTCCTGCATCAGGGCCGCGACAATCACCCCAGACAAAAAGGTCAGCGCGCCAATGGCGGCGATAGTCCAGGCGAAACCGATGACAGCGGCGAGCAGCCCGGCGGTGAGCGCCCCGATCGCATAACCGAGGTCGCGCCAAAACCGGTAGACGCTGAGCGCACGAGCCCGCCAGCTTGGCTCGGCGGCGTCCGATACCGCGGCGAGCAGGCTCGGATAGACCATTGCCGTTCCGAGGCCGAGCAGCACGCTACCGAGCAACCACCACTCGAAACTGCTGACGGCCGCGATCAGAAATAGCCCGCCTGCTTGCACCCACATGCCGACGGCGATCAGGCCCTTGCGGCCCCAGCGATCGCTGAGGGGGCCGGTGACAACCTGCAGGATGCCCCAGACCGCGGGATAGACGCCTTTCAGGATGCCGATCCCTTCGACACTCAATCCGGCCGCCGCAAAGAACAGAGGCAGGATTCCCCAGCTCATCCCGTCGTTGAGGTTGTTGATCAACCCCGCCTGCGAGGCGGCGAACAGATTGCGGTGGGTCAGCGACGTTCGCAGAAACACAGTGCTGAAACTGAGCGCGTGCTCGACGCGCGGATGCTGGCTACGCTCCAGCGCGACATGCTCGCGCGTGTCGCGCACGACCGCGATCGAGAGCAGCAGCCCCCCGATCGCATAGCCAATGCCGAGATAGAACGGCGTCGGTCGCAGCCCGTAAAGCGTTGCGAGATACCCGGTCAGAAAGGCGGTGACGCCAACTGCGAGATAGCCAGCAAACTCGTTGAGGCCGACGGCAAGGCCACGTTGCCGTGCGCCAACAAGGTCGATCTTCATGATCACCGTCATCGACCAGGAAAGGCCCTGGTTGACCCCGAGCAGCACATTGGCGGCGACAATCCACTCCCAGCTCGGTGCCCACATGATGAGAAACGGCACCGGCAAGCCGACAACCCAGCCCAAAATCAGTGTCTTCTTGCGGCCCCAGCTGTCGGCGAGCTGGCCTGACATGAGATTTGTGATCGCTTTGATGACACCGAAGCTGATGATGAACGAGGTCACCGCCACGGTCGACGCCAGGTGAAACGTCTCCGTGCCGATCAATGGCACTAGCGTCCGTTCGAGACCGACCATGCCGCCGACAAAGGCGTTGATCAGCACCAGCAGGGCAAATTGCCGCCAATTTTCGCGCAGCCCCAGCGCTACGCACGATGGGGCGACCGCAATGTCGGCGGTGTCGACCACAGCCGATCACTTGCCCGCGGGAGCGCCCCGACCGGCATTCCAGGCGCGCAGTTCGGCGGCGCCCTCTGGTGGTGGCGGCATCTCTTCGAGCATGAAGCCGACAAATGCCTCGGCGGTTTCGATCTTAAAGGCGGCGTTGTGCCGTCGCTCGAAGCCGATCGTCGAGCTGGGCTTACCACTTAAGCGACGTCCGCACACCGAGCCGGCATAAGCACCCGGCATCAGCTCGATATAGTCGGGCAGCGCCCGCAACCGTTCGAGGCTCGTAAATAAGGTCAGAGCCGCGCTTGCCGGATCGCTGACCAGCTCGGTGCGCCCAACATCACCGACCATGAGCGTGTGTCCCGTCAGCACAAACCACGGGCAGTCCGCCCGCGTACGATCGGTGACCAGGAGGCAGATGTGCTCCGGAGTATGACCGGGCATGTGCATCACATCGACATGCACGTTGCCGAGTGACAGACGGTCGCCATCCTTGACGGCCTCAGTCGGGAAGCCGACTTCAGCACTGGAATGAAGGACGTAGTGCGCGCCCGCCTCGCGCGCCAACTCCCGCCCGGCTGAGCGATGATCAGCGTGGATGTGAGTGTCGATGACGAAATTGATGCGCATACCGGTGTTGTCGGCCACTCGCAGGTATGGTGCGATATCGCCAACCGGGTCGACCACTGCGCAGGTCGCTTTGCCTCCGCACCCGAACAGGTAAGAGATCGCAACCGGATCAGAGTGAAGGAATTGCCGCAGGATCATGCCAATTTCCCGCAATCGCTAGAGGCCCGATGTTGACCAGATACCTTCGGTCAATCATTCTGCAGAATGATTCATAAACCATCGAGCGATGTCAACGGTCGGCCCGAAACAGCATGTTTTTGCGAGCCTTGCGGCAATTGCGCAGGCGCTTGGCCATGCGCATCGTCTCGAATTGCTTGAGCATCTCGGCCAAGGCGAGCGCAGCGTCGAAGATTTGGCGGCCCGTTCCGGGCTGACGCTTGCAAACGCGTCCCGGCATTTGCAGCTCTTGCGCCGTGCCGCGCTCGTCGAGGGGCGGCGCGACGGCAAGCGCGTCTTCTATCGTATGACCGGCGAGGATGCCGTCATCGACCTGCTCCGTGCCCTTAGCCGCGTCGGCGAGCGCAACAGCGCCGAGATCGCACGTGTCATGGCGACCTATTTTCGGGCGCGCGACGAGTTCGAGCCGGTTTCCCGGCAGGAACTGCTGGAGCGCCTGCGCTGCGGCTCCGCAGCCGTGCTCGATGTCCGGCCCGAAGACGAGTTCAATATCGGCCACTTGCCAGATGCGTTGAACATCCCACTAGCGCAACTCGAGAGGCGGCTCGCCGAACTACCCGGCGATCGCGAGATCGTCGCCTACTGCCGTGGTCCGTGGTGCGTGCTGTCATTCGAGGCGGTCGCACTGCTGCGCAACAAGGGCTATCGAGCGCGACGGCTCGAAGATGGCTTCCCAGAATGGAAAATGGCGGGCCTCCCAACGAGCGCAGGGCATTCCGTGAGCCCACTCAGCGATATCTAATCTGCCCTGCTGATGACCGGTCTCGGCGCTACCTCGCCATCTGGCTCGGGATCGGCGAAGGGTCGGCTTTCCATCTGTGGACGCCCAGCGCGGTACCGGGCGTTGATTTGCACGACTAGAGAACGGCCGGCGATGCGGCGGAGGTGGCCGCCTTCGTAGTCATTGGCGAGAGTCAGGTGCCTCAGGTCGAGCGGTTTCCACGATTGCACCTGCTCGCGCTATTCGGCCGCTTGGGCAATTCCCGCAAACTCTTCGGCCCACCCCGATATCAACAAACGGAAGGGCGATGCCGTGCTTCATCCCCTCAGCCGCTCGGTTCGGTTTGTTGTGCCGGCGCGAGCACATCATGCGCCGCAGCGTTAGCACGCATCTTGGCAATATCGGCTAACTATGCGAAATCGTTGCGGATCCTCGTTATGCTGCACGTCTCGTGACCACCTATATTGCTCTACTCCGCGCGGTAAACGTCGGAGGCACGGGAAAACTGCCGATGTCGACGCTGACGGCCATCTGCCAACGCATCGGTTTTTCGAATGTGCGAACCTACATTGCCAGCGGCAATGTCGTTTTCGACAGCACCATGTCCGAGAGCCAAGTGAAGCAAAAACTCGAGACCGAGCTCGAGCATGACGCGAAGAAACCAGTCGGGGTCCTCGTCAGGACCGGTGCCGAGATGGCCGATATACTGGCGAACAATCCGTTTCCGAAATCCGCTCCCGATCACACGGTGGCGATCTTCTTGGAGGCAGCGCCCTCA
>JBJMQW010000236.1:0-5176 GCA_045802495.1 Allostellaceae bacterium
CCGGACCAATTCAATTGAATAGCCGACGAAGAAGGAGACGAAGGTGACCCGCACACTCTTGCCGCTCTGCGGTGCGGCCTTGCTTGCGCTTTTGGGGTTCCGCGGCGTTGCGAATGCGCAGGCGACGCTCACAGCGGACGAGGCGCGCGCAATCGTGGCGCCCCTCTACGCAGCGTTGAACCAGCCGGCCAAAAAGGACGTCGCGATGCTGCTCGAAAAGGCGGCGAGCCCGAACTGGCAGTCATGCGGGGCGAACGACCAATGCGCTCCGCGCGAGCGCGTCATCGCCGGGATCAAGAGCCGTGGCGAGACCATTCCGGATCTCAAATGGGAGATTAAGGAGCTGATCGTCGCGGGCAATGAGGTCATCGTGCGGGGAGAGGCATCAGGCACACCAGTCGCGCCGCTCTTTGATGTCCAGCCCACCGGCAAGGGTTTCAGGATCATGTCCATCGACATCCACACGATCGACGGGGGAAAGATCGTCCGCTCCTACCACATCGAGGATTGGGCCGGCGCGATGAGGCAGGTAGCAAGCAAATAGCTGGGCCGAATTCGATCCAGTCTGCCTCAGTAATGGTAGGATGGGTTGAGCGCAGCTCAATCCATCGGATCGGCCGGCTCGGTAGAGGAGAGTAAACTCGTATTGACAAAGTTCTTGTTATGTTCTTTAACCTATTTCGCCAACGGACTGGTCAGACGCCCCCATGCTGATCACCGATACCGACGATCGCCTGCGCCAGGGTGCCTTTTGGCGCGAGCGGCCCATCCAACACGCTGGCAATCCGCCGCGACCGGGCAATGCTGTGTTTTTCGCGGTCCAGCCGAACCCGGACATTGCACAATGCCTTGGCCGGCTCGCGTGTTCGCTGCTACGCAAGCATAAGTTGCCGGGCCGGCCGCGCCCAGATCGGTGCTTTCATGTCACCCTGCACGGCATTGGTAATTACGTCGAACTGCCGCGCAATGCCGTCGTCGCAATCGACGAGGCCGTTTCCGCGATCACTATGCCGTCATTCCTGGTCGCGTTCGATCGGGTGAGGAATTTCGGCGGCGGGCGGAACCGGGCGCTCGTCCTGGTCGGAGATGAAGGTGTAGCCGGGCTGCGGATATTTCGGCATGAGCTGGTTACGGCGCTACAGAAAATCGGGTTCGCGCGACGCAAGGAGCCGACTTACGAACCGCACATCACCCTGCTCCATTACGAGGGCGGGATCGCGGACCAAGCCGTCGACGAAACCCGTTGGACCGTGCGCGAATTCGTCCTCGTGCGCAGCCTCCACGGCCAAAGCCGGCACCTGCCGCTGGCGCGGTGGCCGCTCCGGTAAGCGCGGCAACGGCAAGGGGCCGTTCCGGATTCTGAGCGGGCCCTTTGCGTGATAAGTCAGCGGTTATAAGCGCCAGCGGAACTGCTGCGTCTTGCGATGGCAGCGGCGCAATGCGCTGGGCTGTTCCACTCCGTGCGTGCTACGATCGCCGAACTGTGCGCAAGTAGGGAGGATTAACATGATCAAGCTGGCGGGCATCGGCCATGTCCTGCTGCGGGTGGCGGACGAGGAGGTGTCAAAGCGGTTCTACCGCGACCTGCTTGGCTTCCGTGTCGCGGAGCAGGACCCGGAGCATGGCGGCGTGTTCATGACGCTGGGCGACGCGTTCCACACGCTCGACATCACCCAGCATCCGGCGCCCGCGGAGGCCATCCGACCCGAGCGCGGCCAGCTCGGGCTCGTGCACGTCGCCTTTAAGGTCGGCAGCTACGCCGCATTGCGTGACGCCTATGCCCATCTTTTGGCTAATGGCGTCGAGATCCAGCGCGCCGTCGATCATGTCTGCCAGCGCAGCATCTATTTCACCGATCCCGACGGCAACGGTCTCGAAATCTGTTACGAGATGCCGAACGCGCTGACCATGTTCCCGAACGGCCGTGGCGACGAGGACGAACGCCTGCCGCTCTCGCGCCCCGCCGAGCCGCTGCCTGCTTGGCTCCTCGAAGACTGGCCCGGCCCGGCCGCTTTCGCGAAGGTAGAGCGCCTGCGCCGACAGGCGCCAGCCGCCGCGGAGTAACGGTGTAGGACGGAAGAGCGACAGCGAATTCCGCCAAACTTCGCCTCTTCTCTGGCGGAACTCATTGCGCGTTCCGCCCCACGCTAGCTCTCCGTCCGTCAAGGCGCTCGAACCTTCACCTCGCTTAGGGTATTGGCCACTGCTGCGAAGCGCTGGTCGAAGCTGATCATGGCTTCCCAACCCTCCGCCTTCGCCAGATGCAGTGCGTCGGCGAAATCCATGCCGCGCTGCGCCCAGTCCAAAGCTTTGGCGGCAGAGGCGGGTTCCTCCAATGTGTCGCGCGGCAGACCGGCAAAGGCGGCGAGAGCGGTGATAATTTGCGTGCGGCTAAACCGATAGCCGCGGCGCAGCGCCCATTCGGTTTCGAGCAGCACGGTCGTGCAGACGTAGACATCCTCGTCGCGGATCAGCGCACTCGCTTTCGCGAACTGCTCCGGGTCGTCGGCTGTCAAATAGCGGACGATGATATTAGTATCGACCGCGAGCACGGCGCCGCTTTACTTCCGTCGTTATGGCTGCGTCCATCTCTTCGAGCGTCTTCGGTCGCCCGCGGTAGGCAAGCATTCCAGCGACCTCCTCCGGCCGCGTCAGCGCAAAAACCGGCGCCGCCTTCAGCAACACCCCATCGGGCGTATCCTTCACGACAAGCTGTGTGCCCGGCTGCCAATTCCTGCGCTCGCGAATCGCCTTTGGCGGAATGACCTGCCCCTTGGTCGAGACAGTTGTCGTCAGTGTCTCAGCGGCTGCCATTACCGGCCTCCGATCCTTAAGTAAGACAGAGGTAAGTTTAGGCCCCCCGGACCAATATCCAAGCTCCACAGTTTAGTTCACGTCGAAATCGGCGCAATTGTTGTGGCCAATCTCTTGGCCGCGATGTCGAGCTGGATAACCTTCATATCCTTGGCATAACGCGGCGGCTGGCCGAAACCTGCCTCCCGCGAAAGCGGGGGTGGAAGATCCAGTTGAGCCGGGGCGCCCATCAGGAACACGACAGCGGCGTTCTGCAATGCCAAGGTGCGCGCCGCCGCGACCGACAGCGGATGGTCGTCCGGCATCACACCCTTGCCCATCGGCGAGCGCCGAAGTATATCCGTATCGATATAGGATGCTCGTGAAACCGATCGCGTTCCTGGGCGGCTCCCTGGACGATCTCCGGGGCTTCCCAGGGGACGCCCGGCGGGACGCGGGATACCAATTGGATCGGGTACAGCGAGGGCTCGACCCCGATGACTGGAGGCCGATGCCGTCAATTGGCGCGGGAGTTCGCGAGGTCCGGGTGCGCGAGCGTGCCGGCGCCTTCAGGGTAATCTACGTCGCCAGCTTCGCAGATGCGGTCTACGTGCTTCACGCATTCCAGAAGAAGACGCGGCAAACGGCGAAACGGGATGTGGATTTGGCGGCGTCAAGGCTGCGGGAACAGATGGCGAGGATGCGATGACTATCGAGGTCTTTGAGAGCGTGTGGGATGCGCTGGAAGACACCCCGGCGGAAGCAGAAAATATGAAGCTCCGTTCGAGCCTGATGATCGCAATCGCCGAGGCCGTGTCAGCATGGCAGGTGACCCAAACGGACGCCGCGAAGCGCCTCGGCGTGACGCAGCCTCGACTGAACGATCTGCTGCGTGGCCGTGTCGGCAAGTTCAGTCTCGACGCCCTCGTGGCGCTCGCCGCTCGCGCCGGCCTCGCGGTTCATTTGGAAATTACACTGGCCGCATAGCCACGCCGCACTGTGATCGCGAAAAACGAAGCCATGTAGACTTTAGGCTCGCCGCTCTCGCGGCCCAATCGGAGACTGAGGCATGGCCAGACAGTTTGGAGACCCGGTGTGGAGGCGGGTGCCGCTATCCGAAATCAAGGAGGATCTCTCCCGGTTTCTGCGCCAAGGCGAGAGCGAGGAGATCGTCATTATGCGCAACGGGAAACCGGCCGGATTGCTGATCGGCTTCGCGTCCGAGGACGATTGGCTCGATTATCAGCTCGAACACGATCCCCGGTTCTTGCGCCGCGTCGAGCGAGCGCGAAAGAGCTTGCGCGAGGGGCGCGGCACTAGGATCGAGGATCTCGAGTAGGAACCCAGAACTTCAGCAAGGAACCGTCGCTGTAATACCCGCCTTAATCCGGTCGTGCCCTGGATTCAAGAGAGGCGGCGTCGTAGAGAATCGAAGTATATCTTGACCAATTCAAAGTCTTCGAAGATGAGGTACCCTTCCAATACAATGCTCCCGGGGAGATTTATCCCCTGCCAACCGGGAGACGCTGGATCGACCATGTAAGCTCAACGCGTCCACTTGGAGAGCAATCGGAACCCACTGGCGGCCGGCGAGTACGGCGTTCAACTGCCCGGTCCTCGCGCAGGCGGGGATCGCCTTGCCAGAGCCTGTCCTCGGGCGCGATGTCGAGCTGGATGACCTTCATGTCCTTGGCATAGCGCGGCGCCTGGCCGGAACCTGCCCCCGCGAAAGCGGGGGTGGAAGATCCAGTTGAAGCGGGCGCCCATCAGAAACACGACGTCTGCGTTCTGCAATGCCAATGTGCGGGCCACCGCCACCGACAGCGGATGGTCGTCGGGCATGACGCCCTTGCCCATCGGCGAGCGCAGGAACGGCACCTGCGTCTTCTCGATAAAGGAGCGCACCTCGCTTTCGGCGTTGGCCCACGCCATCCCCTTGCCGACGAGGATGAGCGGCCGCTCGGCCCGTTCGAGCCGATCCAAGGCCGCCTCGCTGTTCTCCTGGGCGCAATTAGAGCACAGGAGAGCGCCTATGGGAATTTGGGTTTGTGTGTCCTAGCGTAGCAAGCAAACACCTGCTTTCCTTAGATAGGAAACCTGCAAGATAGTTCTTTGCAAAACCGAACCGCTACATGGTATGAGCCCACTCTGGAAGATAGGAAACCTAAAACGCGTAGGACACAGCTTGGACGATAAATTGAGTGCACGCCGGTCACGGCAGCAGAAAGGCGGGTTTGCCCGCCGCGAGCGCCTCAGCCCTGAGCAGCGAAGGGAGATAGCTAGCCGCGCTGCAGAGGCAAGATGGAATCGTCGGCCGACAAGTGCAAATCTAGAGAACATAGAGGACTTTCAGATGAATGCTGACGCCATTGACGCCGCGGAC
>JBJMQW010000237.1:0-3077 GCA_045802495.1 Allostellaceae bacterium
CGTCGGATCCAGCCATCCAGCGATGGCAACTCGCGCCACTGGCTGAAGCCGAAGTACCCGGCCCATCCCCGCACAAACGGGTTCAGGTCGGCGATCATCTTCTCCAGGCTGACGCCCCGATGCCGCCGCGTCAGTTCGCGAACTCGGTTTTTGAACCGGGTCACGGCCTGGTCGGCGATGCACCGCCGGAAGCCTGGGTCATCCTTGACCGTGAAGCCGAGGAACGACCGGTGCCACGGTCGGGCGATGGCACTCTTCTCCGTATTGATCTGCAGTTTGAGGCGCCGTTCGATGAAGCGGGTCAGGCTCGCCATGACCCGTCGGCCAGCCTTTGCACTGCGGACGTAGATGTTACAGTCATCCGCGTACCGCACGAACCGATGGCTGCGACGCTCAAGCTCGCGATCCAGCTCATCCAGCACGAGGTTCGAGAGCAAGGGCGAGAGTGGACCGCCTTGCGGGGTCCCCTCCCGGCTTTCTTCGAACAGCCCGCCATCGAGCACACCGGCCCTCAGGTATCCTCGGATGAGCCGCAGAACCCGTTGGTCCGAGATCCGCGCCGACACCGCGGCCATCAGCCGGTCGTGATTGACCCGGTCAAAAAATTTGGCCAAGTCGATATCTACAACAAACCGGTAGCCTTCGATGACGTAGGCTTGCGCCTGCGCCACCGCCTGGTGAGCGGAGCGGCCCGGCCGGAAGCCGTAGCTGTGCTCGCTGAATGTCGGGTCCCACTGCGGCTGAAGTCGCTGCAAGACCGCCTGCTGGATCACACGATCGATCACGGTTGGAATGCCGAGGTTGCGCGTCCCGCCGGCCGGCTTCGGGATTCTCACCCGACGCACCGGCTGCGGCTGGTAACGCCCCTGGAGCAGTTGATTTTCGATCTCAGACCAGCGCGCTTTAAGGATGCCCGGCAGCTGTTGGACGGTGATACCGTCGACGCCGGGCGCGCCCTTATTGCGCACCACTGCACGCAATGCCGTTTCTATGTTGTCCGAATCACAGATCGCCTCCATGAGATGCTCTGTGGGTGCCGGGCTTTCGCGTTCGGCCGTCGCCGTGACTGCTTCGACCTCTTGCCAATCCAGGCGCGGGGCTTCACCTCGGCCGGGCATCGGCAAGTCCAGCTCGAGCTGGTATGGCGGTCGCGTTGCCGTCATGAGATGCCCGATCTACTCACCCTTTCCTTCAACCCCTCCTCGGGGACCGTTCGGGCCTTCGGCCAGCGCGCCGGCCTACTATGCCCTCTGCTGACTTCTGCACCGCGGTCAGGGCGCCTTACGACGTCCTCAGTCCCGAAGGACGCAATGCAGATCTCTCGGAGTAAGCCCGACAGCCTTCATCGCACACCCGCCGGATTTACAGCTCTGGCCCTTGATGGATATGGACTTTGCGACATCCTGCCCGCTCGTCCGACCAGCGCTGCCTCGTATCCGGTTTCTGTTCGTCGGGTCACGACTTTGCTCCACGCTTCCTTCAGACGGTCCCTCGCGGTTCCGCCCTTGCGTTTTGCTAGTGCTTCACCTCCATCAGGTTGCACAGGGGACTTTCACCCCCAAACTGTCGGACATGTCCGACACACAGGACGCTGCGCGCCGGCTGTCGCCGGTCGCCTTCGGCGACCCTTGCCCCGGCCCGACGCTGTGGTCATTGGTGGAGGCAGGTCGGGACGAAGCAACGGTCCCTTGGGTCGAACAAAGCAACTGATGTTGGCGCAGCCGCGCTGCCGGTGGGCAACCGCCCAAGGCCGTATGCGGCCGCGCGCTATTGTACCGGTCGAGCCAAGCGGTCAATGCCGCGCAGCGCTGCTGCGAACTGACATAGGGCTGCGCATAGGCCCACTCGCGCAAGCTGGTCTGGATGAACCGTTCGGCTTTGCCATTGGTGCGCGGGGTGTAGGGCCGGGTCCGCAGATGCCGCAGGCCATGGTTCGCACAGGCCTGCCGGAACACCTGGCTGCGATAGCAGTTGCCGTTGTCGGTCATAACCCGCTCGACCGCGACGCCATGACCGGCAAACCAGGCGAGCGCACGTTCGAGAAAGCCGGTGGTGGTTTCCTTGCGCTCGTCCGGCAGGACTTCGCTGTAGGCAAGCCGGCAGGCGTCGTCGATGCAGACATGCAGACACTCCCAGCCGATGCCGTGATGTCGATTGATCGCGCCGGTGCGGCGCCCAGTGATGCGATGCCCGATGCCCGCGATACGCCCGAGCTTCTTGGTGTCGAGGTGCAACAGTTCGCCCGGGCGCGCCCGCTGATAGCGCACGACGGCAACGGGCGGGTCGATCATCCTGAGGCGATTGAGGCCAAGCTGGCGCAAGATCTTGGTCACCGTCGAGTTCGGCATGCCGAGCTGCCGCGCGATCGCCGGCGAAGTCATACGCTGCCGCCGCAACCGTTCGATTTCGCCGATGCGCTCGGCCGGCGTGGCACGCAGGCGCGCCGGCCTCGAGCTGCGATCCCGCAGCGCCACCTCGCCGCCAACCTGCCAGCGCCGCGCCCATTTGCGCACGGTTTGCGCGCTGACGCAGAAATCGGCCGCCACTTTGACCACCCTCTCACCGGCACCAACGCGGCGAGCCATCAGGAGTCGACTGTAAGGGGTGGTGCGCGCATTCTTGTGAATGTTCATCCGGGGCCTCGGCTCGGGTTGCTGACGGTGGGCAACCATCAGTTTCCCAAGCCTGCTTCGGATGAACAACCTATATAGCAATCACAGCTAGCTAGGACCCCTTGCCGATCCACGCTTGGAATTCCGCCAAGCTCACCTTGCGCCCGTGCAGCGGCAGGATCTGCTCGACCGTCAGCTTCAGCCGATCGATATTGTCGTTGAGCGCGACGCTGTTCGGGTTCGGCTGCGCCGGACGGGGAGCATTGGCTGCCGCCGGCGTAAAGACATCGGCCTCGACCAGCACGCTGTGATGCGTGCCGCCGGTCAGATACCAGACCCCGTCGGCGATCTTATCAGCCTGCACCCGGACGGCGGCGTGTGTGACGCTGTCGGGCGCCTTGATGTCGGCCGGGATGTTGGCCTTGGCCTCGGTGATGGCGAGATCGAGGGTGGGCTGACCGCCCC
>JBJMQW010000238.1:0-2820 GCA_045802495.1 Allostellaceae bacterium
CCGTCTCCTTGAATATGCCGACCACCTCGTAGCCGGCGCGCGCGGCAAAAGCGGCAAGATCGCGCTCCTGGCGCGCACAGGACTGATCGGCGGTGGAGACCCGGCAGTAAAGGGCGGCGCGCTGTCCCAATTGAACTCCTCCCGCGCGGCCGGCGGCAATCCCTTGATCCTGTTCAGGCCCGCAGCGTACCGAACAGGCTATACTCTACCTGGGACATCCGCCATGCCAAGACGCCGCGTCCTCACCGACGAGCAGCTCCGTGAGCTGCTCGCCTTGCCTGTCACTGAAGCCCTGTTGATCCAGCACTGGACGCTGAGCCCCGCCGACCTGGCTATCGTGGAACGCCGCCGCGGCGACCCGAACCAGCTCGGCTTTGCGCTGCAACTCTGTGCTTTCCGTTACCCTGGTCGGCTACTGTGGTCGGATGAGGCTATCCCAGCTCTGGCGCTCCGCTTTGTTGCCGACCAGCTCGGCGTCGCTCCTGGTGCTCTCACGGCTTACGGCACGCGCCCTCAGACACGGCGTGAACAACTTGACGCGCTACGCGCGGCGTTCGGTTTTGCCATGTTCGCTCCGGAACACCAGCGCGAATTGTTGACTTGGCCGCTGCCGGTGGCCCTCGGCACGGCCGATACCATGGCGATCGCCGAAGCCTTGATGGGCGAGCTGCGCCGCCGAAAGATCCTGGCTCCCGGCCCATCTGTGATCGAGCGTTTGGTGGCAGCGGCCTCGATGCTCGCCGAGCGCCAAGTTGCGCGTCAACTGACCAGGGGTTTGCTTCCGGTGCAGGCCAAGGCACTGGACGAGTTGTTAACGATCAAGGAAGGCACGGCGATGAGCGCGCTGGCCTGGGCGCGTCAGCCGCCGGGCGTTCCCGGCCATCGCGCCCTTGCCCGCCTGATCGAGCAGCGTGCCATTCTCAGCGCGATCGCTCTCGATCCGGCCGGCGCCGAAGGCGCGCATCCCGAACGCCTGCGCAAGCTCGCGCGCGAGGGCGCCCGTTTCACCGCCCAGCATCTTCGGACCCTGTCGCCCCTGCGCCGCCGCGCGATCCTGGTGGCAACAGTGCTCGATACGATCACCCGTCTGACCGACGACACCGTTGCCCTGTTCGACCGCGCGGTGGGGCGCATGTTGCGCCGCGCCGAGACCCGCGAGCGGGATGCCCTGCTGCGCGATACCCGGGCGATCAACGACAAGGTGCGCCTGCTGGCAAGGCTGGGAACGGCGTTGATCGAGGCCCGGGAGAACGGTGCCGATTTGCAGGAAGCCGTGGCTTCCGCGATCGGCTGGGACAAGCTGGCCCGCAGCGTCGAAGAGGCACAACGTCTGGCGCGCCCCGACAAAACCGACCTGCCGGCCCTGGCCGCGCGCGCCTGGCCGGTGCTGCATAGGCTCGGGCCGCTGTTTCTTGGATTCCTGCGCTTTCACGCCGTACCGGCGGCCGCCGCGACCCTGCGCGTAATCGAGCTTCTGCGCGCGATTTACGAGAACGCCGGCCAGAAATGCCCGCCCAGCCTGCCGACGAGCTTTCTCCGTCCGGCTTGGCGCGAAGCGGTTGTGGGCGCTGAAACGGCCAATCGACGGCGCCGTATCTGGGAGGCGGCCACCCCTGCTGGCGCTACGCGACCGGCTGGGCGCCGGCGACATCTGGGTCGAGGGCAGCCGCCAATGGCGCGCCGTCGAGGATCAGCTGATCCCGCCTGCCCGGTTCGCCGCGATGCGCGAAGCCGGACCGCTCCCTCTCGCGGCCCCGAGGACAGCCGAGGAGTATCTCGCCGGGCGGCGCGCCCTGTTGGAACGGCGCCCACAAAGCGGACAAGCACATGAGCCTCGCGACGCTGCAGGCGCTGATGGGCCATAAAAAGAAGGAAACCACTCTGAAATATATTCACCTGGCGCGGGCGAACCTGCGTAAAGAGATGGTCGAGACGGCGTTATAATCTTGGTGGCTTAAAGTTAGGTTGCGAAGCACCTCTTCTATCAAAGATCGTTAAGGCCTTTGTCATCTGACAAGGCGTACTCAGAACTAGGTTTCGCCAGAATGCGGTTTGCTTAACAAAAGTGTTGCGCGCGCCAGCATGACCACCATATTGTGCACCGCAGCATAGCGGCGCGAGCAAGTTTAAGCAAGCCCCAAACCATCATCTCCAAGAGGAAGCCATGGCTGATAACACTCAACAGAATCCCGCACGTCAGGCCGCAGAAGCAGTCCAGACCAGTGGTCGTGCAACCAGCGATGCCGTGCGGCGCGGGGGTGAGTTTGCCGCTAACGCCACTCGCCGGGTTGGCGAGGCTGGCGCCGATGCCGTAAATCGCAGCGGCCGGGTCGGCGGCGAGAGCATTCGCCAAGGGACGCAGCACTTGGCCGAGAGTCAGCAGCAGATTATCCAGAACGCAGCCGAGCAGTTCGAACAGCTTAGCCGCAAGGTGGCCCAGGCGTTTCAGGGCAGTAGCGAGGACGTCCGCTCGCTCATGGTGCTCCCGAGCGCCGCGCGAGGCGGTCTGCAGGATTTGCAGCAGGGCATGACCGGTCTCATCGAGAGCATAGTCCAAACCAATCTGCAGGCGACGCAAGAACTCTTCCGGCTTACGAACCCGGGCGCCTATGTGGAGCTGCAGCACCGGTTCGTGCGTCAGTATCTCGACGCGCTCATAGAGAACAGCGTCAATCTGGTCCGCGCCATTCGCCGGACGGCTGATGAGACGCTCGGTCCGCTCGAGCAGCAGCTCCAGCAGCGCCGCTCGGCGCGCCAGGATGAGAATGAGGAGTATCGGCAGGCGGCGGAGTAAGCCCTTCCGCTCAAGCCGTTACCCTA
>JBJMQW010000239.1:0-3688 GCA_045802495.1 Allostellaceae bacterium
CTGAAGCGGCCACCGCGACCGTTTCGAAAGCGCCCTCACTGGCGCCGCGGCGGTTAAACGGTGTACCTCTGCGTTCCGAGATTGCTGTTGATACCGCAACGCTTCGGCGACGGGAATGGGTGCGGCGAGCGGACCAGCGGCTGCATCCCACCCGCGCTGCCTGAGACTGCGCAAAGCATTTGGCGGTGACCATCACGTGTCCCGTATTTTGCTGGAACCTTTATCGCGATAGCCTGTTCGAATCATAGGCGAGCCGCCGGACGCTCGCCTTTTTTCCGCAGTCCGGCTTGGCAAAGTCTCCCTGTCGCGGGCTTGCCACCCGCAGCCTTGCCGGTGTCGGTTCCATCGACGCCGGCTTTTTTATGTGGCGACTTTTTTTGCCAAGGCCGCGCGGCGAGGCGGGCATCTCCGCGATTGACGATTCCGGTTCGAGCGGCCGCGGAAACTGCTTGCGAGCCGGCCGACGGATATGTCTTCGCCTCTGTCGCGCGGCACGGCTCGATGGTATCACGCCAGGCACGACCACCCCTGCCGATCGTGAGGGCCGCATGTCGCCAACCGATGGAGCCACCGGATACCCAATGGAGACCGGCGCCGGCAACGGCCGCCAGTGGCCCGGCGCTGGAACCTCTCGCATTCCGAACTGGGTTTACACCGATCGGGAAATCTTTGCGCGCGAGCAGGAGCGCATCTTCGAGGGACCGGCCTGGCTCTACACCTGTCTCGAGGCGGAGATCCCGAAACCGGGGGACTTCAAGCGCACCCGGTTGGCGGCCAAGGAAGTGGTCGCGGTGCGCGACTCATCGGGCGACGTCAATGTGCTGGTCAATCGCTGCGCTCACCGCAGTGCGCAATTCTGCTCTTCCAGCCGCGGCTCGACCAAAGAGTTCATCTGTCCCTATCACCAATGGACCTACGATCTCGGCGGTCGGCTAATCGGGGTTCCGTTTCGCCGCGGTTACCGCGGTCAGGGCGGCATGCCCGCTGATTTCCGGCTGGAGGGGCACGGGCTGCAGCGGCTGTCGGTAACCCGCCGCCACGGTGTTGTATTCGCCAGCTTATCGCCTGCCACCGAGCCATTGGAAAGCTATCTCGGCGAGAGGATGCTCGCCTATTTCGAGCGCGTCTTTGCCGGCCGCGATCTCGTCGTGCTGGGCTATCTGCGCCAGCGGATCCCCAGCAATTGGAAGCTGATGTTCGAGAACATCAAGGATCCGTACCATGCAAGCCTCTTGCACGTATTTCTGGTGACGTTCGGGCTCTTCCGCCTCGACCAGAAATCGGCGATCGAGATGGACGAGACCGGGCGCCACGCTGTGCTGGTCAGCCGCAGAGGCGAACAGCAGGAGAATGACGCGACACGCCAGATGCGCGCGTACAAAGCGAATTTCGCGCTGCGTGATGCGCGGCTTTTGCAGCCTGTGCGCGAATTCGTTGGCGATGCCACTGTCGTCATGCAGACCGTGTGGCCGAACCTGATCGTCCAGCAGCAATCGAACACGCTGGCAATGCGGCAAATCGTGCCTATCGACCCCGGGCATTTCGATCTCGCCTGGACTTTTTTTGGCTATGCCGACGACACGCCCGAGATGCGGCAGCGCCGACTGCGCCAAGCCAATTTGATGGGACCGGCGGGCTTGGTCTCACTGGACGACAGCGAGGCCATGCTGATGTCACAAGCCGGGATCGACGGCGACCCCGCCGCGGAGTGCGTCGCCGAGATGGGCGGCCGCGCCGTTCACGACGAGCCGCACATGCTGACAGAGACCGCGATCCGTGGCTTCTACCAGCACTATCGCCGCGTCATGGGCCTGTGAAACCCGTTCAATGGGTGCGAAAGAGCTGCATCAATACCGTGCGCGCTTCGAGACGCGCCCTTGGGGCGCTCCTCAGAATTTGTGAAAGAATCGGAGGCGGCCTTCTCGGAGGCGTCAATCATTTCTCGCTTTCCCGGCGAAAGCCGGGATCCATCCTACCACCCGCTGTGAATCAACCAATTGTAATGCCTTACCAGCGGGTGGCGGGTCGTGCAACGGAGCGATGGGCCCCGGCTTCCGCCGGGGAGGCGGGGAAATGACCGGGGGAGGAATTCTTCACAACCTCGGAGCATGAGGGTAAGTCTTTGATGGCATGAAGAAACCCCCTTATCCTGAGAAGGGCGCACCACGCCTCCCCAGCCCGTCGTCGGGACGCCGACGGTCATGATCGCCGCCCCCGGTATTGACGCGCCGATCGAGCTGCGGGCGCGGCTGGCTGATCTCTATTGCGCTTACGCCGATGTCCTCGATGAGGGCGCGCTCGAGCGCTGGCCCGATTTCTTTACCGAAGAGTGCCTCTACAAAGTGATCCCGCGCGAGAATTTTGAGCAGGAGCTGCCGATCGCGCTGATTTTTTGCGAAAGCCGAAACATGCTCGTCGATCGGGTCATCGCGTTGCGTGAGACGGCGCTCTACGTCCCGCGGATCGTGCGCCATATAACGAGCAATATTCGCCTTCGGACGATCGAAGCCCAGGGCCTGCGCTTGACCGCCAACTTTGCGCTCTATCAGACGATGACCGATCAGCCCTCCGAGCTGTTCCTGTGCGGCCGTTATCACGATCGCGTTGTCGAGGACGGCGGTAATTTGCGTTTTGCCGAGAGAATTTGCGTCTACGACTCGACGATTGTCCCGACCTCCCTAGTTTACCCGGTGTAGACCGACAAAGGAGCCCAGCCATGGTGAGACCCATCCCCGACGGCTATCACTCCGTAACCCCCTATCTGATCCTGAGCAGCGCCAGTGATGCCATCGCGTTCTACAAGAAGGCGCTCGGCGCCGACGAGGTGATGCGCATGGACGACCCTGCCGGCAAGATCCATCACGCCGAGATCAGCATCGGGGGCTCGCGTATCATGCTGGCCGACGAGCACCCCGAGATCCAAGCGCTGAGTCCCAAGACGATCGGCGGCTCGCCGGTGTCGATGCACGTCTATGTCGAGGATGTCGACACCCTGGTGGAGCGCGCGGTCGCGGCGGGGGCAAAGCTCATCCGGCCGGTGGCCGACCAGTTTTACGGCGACCGCGTCGGCGGCATCGAGGACCCGTTTGGCTATCGCTGGTTCATCGCAACGCACAAAGAGGATTTGTCAATGGACGAGATTCGCCGGCGCGCCGCAGCGCAGGCGGGATAGCGCTTCAATCGCCGCCATCGCGGGGCTACATAGGTCCTGGCCACAGAAGGAGGATCCGATGGACGACAAGACCCGTATCGAGCTCGAGGCTGCAACGTTTCGCCGTCTCGTGGCGCATCTGAGAGAGCGGACGGATGTCCAGAATATTGATCTGATGAATCTGGCAGGCTTCTGCCGCAACTGCTTGTCGAAATGGTACCGTGCCGAGGCCGGGGAGCGCGGTCTTGCCCTCTCCGATCCCGAATCGCGCGAGATCGTCTATGGGATGCCCTACGACGAGTGGCGGGCGAAATATCAGAAGGAAGCCAGCGCCGAGCAAAAGGCCTCATTCGCCGCCTCGCAGAAGCATTGATCCTTAAATCCGTTGATCCCTGATCGAGGCGCCGCTATCGTCGGTGCCGCCGCCGGGGGGCGGCATTTGCAAGGGGGTTGAGGGGGATCATGGCCGATTTCGGGGGCATAGCGGGTGAGCAGCTCAAATCATTGATCGAACGCATCGAGCGGCTCGAGGACGAA
>JBJMQW010000240.1:0-13180 GCA_045802495.1 Allostellaceae bacterium
CAAGGCGCCGCTGGCATAGGTCGGGACCCGCTCGCGCGCGCCGCCGAGGAGCTTCCACAATGGCAGGCCGAGCGCCTTGCCGCGGATATCCCACAAAGCCATGTCGAGCGCCGACAAGGCCAAATGAAAGATGCCGCCGGGCCCGGCCGAGCCGGCCGCTGCCCGCAGCTTTGCCACGACCGCCTCGACGCGCAGCGGATCCTCACCGACGATCAGCGCGCCGAGCTCGTCGACCGCGCTTCGCAAAGTCCCGGTCAGCGCGCCGCCGAAATACGTGACACCGACCCCGACGACCCCATCCTCCGTTTCGACCTGCACGGTGACGATCGGACGCGTTCCGTTCGGGTTTTCCGCAGCGTCGGCGAGCGGCTCGTCCGCGGGCAGCGCGACGATTTGGGAGCGAATAACGGATATTTTCATAGAATGGATCCCCAGGGTTCAGCGCGGCGAGAGTTGCATTGCCGGTCCGATAAGGAAAGCGCGCTCTACTGTAAAGTCTTGCGTCTGAGCCCGGCGGTTCCAGCGCTTGACCGGGCGGGGCGGTTCCATTACCTACGCGACGCGGGCGCGTATGAAACACGGTGGGGTTGCGCTACGCTCTGGGAGCATCGATGGTGCGCAGCACCTCTTCGCCGGTATGGGATCGCCTGACGACTGAGCCGGCGGGCCCACCGAACACCTTTCCCAAGCTCTTGCTCGAGCATGCGCGGGTGCGGCCGCAGCGGCCAGCCAACCGCGAGAAGGATTACGGCATCTGGCAGAGCTGGAGCTGGGCCGAGGTCGCCGCCGAGGTGGAGGCGCTCGCCTGTGGCCTGTCAGCGATGGGGTTCCGCCGCGGCGACAAGCTGGCGATCATCGGCGACAACCGCCCGCGTCTCTATTGGGCGATCGCCGCGACGCAGGCCTTGGGCGGCGTGCCGGTGCCGGTCTACCAGGACTCGATTGCCGAGGAGATCGCCTTTGTCCTCGATCACGCCGAGGTGCGGTTTGCGATCACCGAAGATCAGGAGCAGGTCGACAAGCTGGTTTCCATCAAGGAGCGCTGCCTACTCCTCGAAGCCGTCATCTTTTCCGACCCGCGCGGCATGCGCCACTACGACCAGCCCTA
Organism: Allostellaceae bacterium; assembly: GCA_045802495.1. Lineage (GTDB taxonomy): Bacteria > Pseudomonadota > Alphaproteobacteria > ATCC43930 > CGMCC-115725 > AP-15. The sequence continues at coordinate 1,109 of JBJMQW010000240.1, forward strand.
TCTTCACGATTACGCGGCTGTACAAGAGCGTGGCCGTGACCTCGCCCGCTATGAGCCCGGCTTTTTCTACGCCCAGATTGCCAAGGGGCGGGGCAGCGACACCGCGATCATCCTCTATACCTCCGGCACAACCGGACGGCCAAAGGGTGTTGTACTGACCTTCGACAACATCATCTCGACCGCACAGAACGCGATTGAATTCGAGGGCCTGACCGACCGCGAGGAATTGCTCGCCTATTTGCCCATGGCGTGGGTCGGCGAGCATATCTTCTCCTACGCCGAGGCCTACTGCGCCGGGTTTTGTGCCTCGTGCCCGGAATCGCAGGCGACGGTCATGGCCGATCTGCGCGAGCTCGGCCCTACCTTTTTCTTCGCTCCGCCGCGGATCTTCGAGAATATCCTAACCCAGGTCATGATCCGGATGGAGGACGCCGGCTGGGCGAAGCGCAAGCTGTTCCATTATTTCCTCGATCTCGCAAGACGCGTCGGACCGCCGATACTCGATCGGCGCGAGGTAAACTTGGTCGATCGGGCGCTTTACCGGCTCGGCGGCGTGATGTTCTATGGTCCCCTCAAGAACACGCTCGGGCTCAGCCGCGTCCGCGTCGCCTACACAGCGGGCGAGGCGATCGGGCCCGATCTCTTCACCTTTTACCGCTCGCTCGGCATTAACCTGAAGCAGCTCTACGGGATGACCGAAAGCTCGGTATTCCTGTGCATCCAGAAGGATGGAGCTGTAAAGCCCGACACGGTCGGTGCGCCGATCAAGGATGTCGAGATCCGCATCGCCGAGGATGGCGAGGTCTTATTTCGCAGCCCGGGCGCCTTTCAAAGCTATTACAAGAACCCCGACGCGACGGCCGAGGTGAAGCGGCCGGATGGATGGGTCCACACCGGTGATTCCGGGTTTTTCGACAGCGACGGGCAGCTGAAGATCCTTGACCGCGCCCGGGATGTCGGGCGCCTGCAAAACGGCTCGCTCTTCGCCCCTAAATTCCTGGAGAACAAGCTCAAATTCTTCCCCTACGTCAAGGAGGCGGTGGCGTTTGGCGATGGCCGGCCGTTCGTCGCCGCCTTGATCAACATCGACCTCCAAGCCGTCGGCGACTGGGCGGAGCGGCGTGGCCTCGCCTATGCCTCTTATCAAGAGCTCGCCGCCGATAATGCGGTCTATGATTTGGTGGCCGGCTGCGTCGAACAGGTGAACCGCGATCTTGCCGCCGAGCCTGCGCTCGCCGCCTCGCAGATCCGCCGCTTCCTGATCCTGCACAAGGAGCTCGACGCCGATGACGGCGAATTGACCCGCACGCGCAAAGTGCGGCGCCGGATCATCGCCGGACGATACCAGCCGCTGGTCGACGCGCTTTACGCAAACCGCAAAACGGGCCGCATCGAGACCGAGATCACCTTTGAGGACGGCCGCAAAGGCTCCATGAGGGCCGAGCTGGCGATCCGCGACGCCCCAACGACCTTGCCGCCCGCCGAGCCGCTACAGCTCAGAAAGGCGAGCTGAGTGCGGCCTAGACATGATGCAGATGCGTAACATCGTCATTGCCGGGCCAGACCCGGCAATCCATGCACCACGGCCGGCGGAGGCTTCGCGCGGATGCCCGGGTCGAGCCCCGGCATGACGGTTACGCGGAGACGGATCGGCGAGCCGATCCTGACGGCCGACCGGGTCACCCTCTCCTTTGGCGGGGTCACAGCGCTCAACAGCATCAGCATCGAGATCCGGGCTCACGAGATCCTGGCGATCATCGGGCCGAACGGCGCCGGCAAGACCTCGATGCTGAACGTGATCAACGGCTTCTATCATCCGCAGGCCGGCACGATCACCTGGAAGGGAGAAACCCGGCGGCAGATGCGCCCCTACCATGCCGCGGCGCAGGGCATCGCCCGCACTTTCCAGAATGTCGCGCTGTTTCGCGGAATGACGACGCTCGACAACGTCATGACCGGGCGGCTGCTGCGGATGCACCGCAATTTCCTGTGGCAGGCGCTCCATGTCGGCCCGGCCGAGCAGGAGGAACTCGAGCATCGGGCGTATGCGGAGCGGATCATCGACTTTCTCGAAATCCAGGCGATCCGCAAGACGCCGGTCGGGCGCCTTCCCTACGGGTTGCAGAAACGCGTCGAGCTCGGCCGTGCACTGGCGATGGAGCCGGAGTTGCTGCTGCTCGACGAGCCGATGGCCGGGATGAATGTCGAGGAGAAGGAGGATATGTGCCGCTTCATTCTCGACATCAATGATGAGTTCGGCACCACGATTGCGCTGATCGAGCACGACATGGGGGTCGTGATGGACATCTCCGACCGCGTCGTCGTGCTCGATTACGGCCGCAAGATCGCCGACGGGCCGCCAGCGGCGGTCCGCACCGACCCGGCCGTCATCGACGCGTATCTCGGCGTGCCGCATGAGGGGAAGGGCCGCGATGCGACGGCCGTGCCGCTGAGCTTGGCGGCAAACCAACGCGGTTGAGGGAGAAGAGCCGGCCCGATGGATCTAGCCGCGGTCTTCCTCATCCCGTTCGCGAATATGTGGGACAACCCGCAATTCGTGCTCGAAGTCGTCATCGGCGGGCTGTTGAGCGGCGTCATGTACTCGCTCGTCGCACTCGGCTTCGTGCTGATTTTCAAGGCATCCGGGGTGTTCAACTTCGCCCAGGGCACGATGGTGTTGTTCGCCGCCTTGACCTTCGTTGGGATGATCGAACGCGGCGTGCCGATCTGGGGCGCCTTTATCATCGCAATTGCCGTCATGGTCCTGCTCGCCATAGCGGTAGAGCGGCTGGTGCTGCGCCCGCTCGTCAATCAGGAGCAGATCATCCTGTTCATGGCGACAATCGGGCTCGCTTTTTTTCTCGACGGCTTCGGCCAGCTCGTCTGGGGCGCCGATGTGCATCCGCTCGACATCGGCATCCCGAAAGCGCCTCTAATCATCGGCGGCGTGCTGGTTAACGAGTTCGACTTGGTCGCCGCCCTAGTCGCCGGCTCGCTGGTCGCCGCGCTCGCCCTTCTCTTTCAGCGCACTGCCATCGGGCGTGCGCTCCGCGCGGTGGCTGACGACCATCAGGCCGCACAGTCGGTCGGGATTCCGCTCAACACCATCTGGGTCATCGTCTGGTCGGTGGCGGGCGTCGTCGGGCTCGTCGCCGGCATCATGTGGGGCAGCAATCTGGGCGTGCAGTTCTCGCTTTCCCTGGTGGCGCTGAAAGCCCTGCCGGTGCTGATGCTCGGCGGCTTCACCTCGGTGCCGGGCGCTATTGTCGGCGGCCTCATTATCGGGGTCGGGGAGAAGATCGCCGAGGTCTTCTGGGGACCCGCCTTCGGCGGGGCGATCCAGGATTGGTTCGCCTACGCCCTGGCACTCGTCCTTCTGCTGTTCCGGCCGCAAGGCCTATTCGGCGAGCGCATCATCGAGCGGGTGTGAGAATAAGGTTTGCCGAACATGATAATGGTCACGCCACAGTCATTGCGAGCCCCCGGGTCCGCGCTTCGCGCGGCCCGAGGACAGGCTCCGCGAAGCAATCTCGCGCCGGTTAGCCACGTTCCACCGAGATTGTTTCGTCGCTCCGCTCCTCGCAATGACGGCAACTTCAAAGCCGAGCGATGATCTATCGCGAGGTTGGCCAGTTCAAGGCGAGCTACGCCGCCGACCAGGCGATCTTTCCGATCCGCCAGGACCGCTGGCTGCTGCTGGCGGCGCTCGCCATGGCGTACCTCTTAATCCCGGCGGTTGGCTCCGAATATTGGCTGGCGACGATCATGATCCCGTTCCTCGTCTATGCGCTGGCGGCGCTCGGCCTCAACCTGCTGACCGGCTATGCGGGGCTGGTCTCGCTGGGCACCGGCGGCTTTATGGCGGTCGGGGCCTTCGCGACCTACAAGCTGACCACCGCCTTCCCAGGCCTGAACATTGTCTTCGCGTTGATCCTCGCCGGGATCATCACCGCCCTCGTCGGGGTGCTGTTCGGCTTCCCGAGCCTCAGAATCAAGGGTTTTTATCTCGCGGTGGCGACGCTCGCCTCACAGTTCTTCCTGATCTGGATGTTCAACAAGTTCCCATGGTTCTACAATTACAGCGCCTCGGGTGTGATCAGCGCGCCGCCACTCGCCCTGTTCGGCCAGGTCTATGTCACCGGCGCCGCGGCCGATCCGCGGGCAAAATACCTGTTTGTCCTGACTGCCGTCATTCTGCTTGCCCTCGCCGCCAAGGGCTTGGTGCGCGGGCGCGTCGGTCGCTCTTGGATGGCGATCCGCGACATGGACGTCGCCGCCGAGATCATCGGCATCCGACCGTTGCGGACCAAGCTGCTCGCCTTTGCTTTGAGTTCGTTTTACTGCGGCATTGCCGGGGCGATGTGGGCATTCATTTATACCGGCGCGGTCGAGGCCAGCGCCTTCGAGATCGAACGATCGTTCCAGATCCTGTTCATGATCATCATCGGCGGCCTCGGCAGCATCCTCGGCTCCTTTCTCGGCGCCGGCTTTATTGTGCTCTTGCCGATCTTTCTCGACAACGCGCCGCGTCTCGTCGGGGTCGCGATTCCGGTCAATCTGGTGACCAATCTGCAAACGATGATCTTTGGCGCGCTGATCATCTTTTTCTTGATCGTCGAGCCGAACGGACTGGCGCGGCTGTGGGTGATCGGCAAGGAAAAACTGCGGCTCTGGCCGTTCCCGCACTAACGTGAGAAATCTTGCCGCGGACCCATCGGGAGCTTAGAACACCCGGGCTGGCGCCATAGGGAGGAGAGAATGAAGCTTTTCAGAGCGCTGCCTGCGCTTGCGGCGGCCGCACTCGCGGTGTTCGGCCTCGGTGCCGACCCGGCGTTCGCGCAGAACGAGCAGTTCATTCCGCGTCTCGTCTACCGCACCGGTCCCTATGCGCCGAATGGCATCCCGTTTGCCGATGGCTATGCCGACTATCTCGACATGATCGACGCGCGCGACGGCGGCGTCGGCGGCGTCAAGATCACCTATGAGGAATGCGAAACCGGCTACAACAACGACAAGGGCGTCGAGTGTTACGAGCGGCTCAAAAACCACCCGCCGACCGGAGCAAGCCTCGTCGACCCGCTGTCGACCGGCATCACCTATGCACTGATCGAGCGGGCGACCGCCGACAAGATCCCGGTGGTCTCGATGGGCTATGGCCGCGCAGACGCCAGCGACGGCGCGGTGTTCCCTTATGTCTTCACCCTGCCCGCCACCTATTGGGCGCAGGCCGACGCATTAATCAAATATGTCAGCGACCAGATGGGCGGCGTCGACAAGCTGAAGGGCAAGAAGATCGGTCTCGTCTACATCGACATCGCTTATGGCAAGGAACCCATCGCGACGCTCGAAAAATTGTCCGAGAAATACGGCTACACCTTCGTGAAATATCCGGTTTCGGCGCCCGGCATCGAGCAGTCGGCGACTTGGCTGCAGGTCCGCCAGCAGCGGCCGGATTGGCTCTTCATGTGGGGCTGGGGGGTCATGAACTCGACCGCGATCAAGGGAGCGGCCTCGGTCGGATATCCGATGGACCACTTCATCGGTGTGTGGTGGTCGGGCTCCGAGCCCGATGTCGTACCCGCCGGCGAGGCGGCGATCGGCTACAAATCGGGCACGTTCCACGGGGCCGGACAGGATTATCCGGTGATCAAGGACATCCTCAAATACGTCTATGACAAGAACGGCGGCCACACGACACGGGACAAGGTCGGTGAGGTCCTCTACAACCGCGGCGTCATCAATGCGATCTACGACCTCGAAGCGATCCGCACCGCGCAGGGCAAATTTGGCAAGAAGCCGCTAAAGGGCGAAGACGTGCAGTGGGGCTACGAGCACCTCGACATCACGCCGCAGCGGATCACCGAACTCGGCGCCGACGGCCTGATGGTGCCGATCCAACTCTCCTGCGCAAACCACGAAGGCAACGGCAAAGTCCGCATTCAGCAATGGGACGGCAAGCACTGGAAATTCGTCTCGGACTGGATCCAGCCGGACCGCGCGTTGCTGACCGAGATGTACACGGAGTCAGCCCTCAAATATGCGAAGGAGAAGGGCATCACTCCGCGCGACTGCACGAAGGTAATGTAAGACACAACGCCCGCCTCCCCGTCGCGGGTCTTGTCATGCCGCAATCGGAGGCGCTGCTCAGCGTCAACAATATCGAGGTGATCTATAATCGCGTTGTATTGGTGCTGAAGGGCGTGTCACTCGAAGTGCCCGAGGGCGGCATTGTCGCATTGCTCGGCGGCAACGGCGCCGGCAAGACAACCACGCTGAAGGCGATCTCCAATTTGCTGCGCGCCGAGCGCGGCGAGGTCACCAAAGGATCGATCAGCTTTAGCGGCAAGCGCATCGATGCGCTCGACGCCGCGGCGGTCGTCAAGCGCGGCCTGATCCAGGTCATGGAGGGGCGGCATTGCTTTGCGCACCTGACGGTCGAGGAAAACCTGCTGACCGGCGCTTATACCCGGGGTGACGGGCGCACAAAGGTCGCAGACGACCTCGACAAGGTCTATGGCTACTTTCCCCGCCTCAAGATACGGCGCAGCGCCGTTGCCGGCTACACCTCGGGCGGCGAACAGCAGATGACCGCGATCGGCCGGGCGTTGATGTCGCGGCCGAAAATGATCCTGCTCGACGAACCTTCGCTGGGCCTTGCCCCACAACTCGTCGAGGAGATCTTTACGATCGTCGGCCGGCTGAACAAAGACGAGAATGTCGGGTTCCTCGTCGCCGAGCAGAACACCAACATCGCGCTGCGCTATGCCGATTACGGCTACATTCTCGAAAACGGCCGGATTGTCATGGACGGTGCGGCCGCCGCCTTGCGCACCAATGAGGACGTAAAGGAATTCTATCTCGGCCTCTCGGCGACGGGTCGCAAGAGCTATCGCGACGTCAAACATTACCGACGTCGCAAGCGCTGGCTGGCATAGCAATTTATCGAGAACTTTACCGCAGGTCTCTACCGTTATCGCTTCGTCAAAATAGGGTGAGGCGACAATGAGGGTCACTCTCGGTGTGTTCGGGCTGTTCCTGGCGACGGGCTTGTCGATATCGGCGCACGCGCAGGCGCCCCCGCCAGGCTCCTACCAGCAAAGCTGCCGGGAAATCCGGATGCACGGCCCGACTTTGACCGCACTCTGTCGCACAGCAAGAGGCCGCGGCGAGCAGCTGACCGCCCTCAACGTCGCGCATTGCGTCGGCGATATTGGCAACAATAACGGCAACCTCGTGTGCAATGGCGGGCAGCCCGCAGCGCCCGGTTACCCGGGGTCGGGCTACGTGCCGGCCCCCGGTCATCCCGGGCCAGGATACGGGCCGCCGCCGCGCTACAGCGAAGACGGATCCTATGGGGACCGGTGCCGGAGGCTGCGCCACGAAGAGCACGAGATCCGCGACAGGCTGGCCTACATGCCCTATGGCGCCGAGCGAGAACGGCTGCAATACAGCCTCGGCCGAGTCCAGGCCGAGCGCGAGCAATGCCGCGGCCGCTGAGCCTTCAGGTCCGGTAGCTGGGGTCGAGCTTGTCGGCGAGGCGCAGCAGCGCCGGCCATTCGCGCTGGCCTTGCAGCCGCGGCTCGTTGCCAGTGAACAGGGCTACCTGGCGCTCGCAAGTCTCCGGCGACGGCACCACCATCTTCGCCCCGGCCGCGACCGCGGCCATGATTTTCAGCTGCGCCTCGGCCGAGCGCTCGAAATGATAGGTGAGCGAGAATGCCTCGGCGACATTGCGGCCGGTCGCGAGCAGACCGTGATTGCGCAACACGAGAACCGGATGTTGGCCGATGCTTTGCTGCAGCCGCTCGCGCTCGTCGAGGTCGAGCGAGACCCCCTCGTAGTCGTGATAGCCGAGCCGGTTGTAGAACCGCATCGCCCACTGGCTCAATGGCAATAGCCCTTCTTCCAATGCTCCGACCGCGATATCGGCCTCGGTATGGGTGTGGATCACGCATTGGACGTCCGGCCGGCCCATATAGATTGCGCTGTGGATCACGTAGCCGGCGCGGTTGGCTTCGTATTCGGCGGGCTCGACGAGATCGCCGTCGAGATTCATCTTTAAGAGGTTCGACGCGGTGATCTCGTTGAACATCAGCCCCATCGGGTTGATCAGGAAATGGTGCGGCTCACCTGGCACACGCGCGGAATTATGCGTCAGGACCAGATCGTCCCAGCCGAAATGCGCAATCAGCCGGTAGCAGGCGGCGAGATCGACGCGCAGCGCCCATTCTTCCGGCGCGATCTTGCGAGGTCTAGCGGAAAGCTGCGTCTCGAGGGTGTCCATTAGTGTTTTCTCCTTTGTGATTTTCAAACCTTCGGCGCGCGCCGGATACGAACCCCACGACGCGTTATTACGACCACGGCGCCCGACATCTCATCGAAGTTGACTCGCTCGAGCGCAGTCGCCACGAGATCCGAATACTCGCGCCGGCTCTCCTCCGCCGATCGCAATAAGACCACTCCAGCGTGCTCTCCCGGCGGATATCTTCGTAGATCGGCAAAGCCCTTATCAGCCGTAATCAACCAGCGTCCTTCGACTTGAATCCGCCGCCAAAGGACATCGTCAGAGGCGCCTTTCCACCCCTGTTCCAGCACCGTAACGGCATCATGCCCGTGCGCGTTCAACATCTCAGCTATCTGCCGAGGCAGATCCTCATCCACCTTAGCCGGACACTCATAAATCGATGTCATGGCCCAGCGGGACGAAATCGGCATTACTCACTGCCTCGGCCGCAAATTTCAGGGCGGCCTTGATGTCGTCCCGTGTCAATTGCGGCCAAGCTTCGATGATCCGCTCGGGCGTATCCCCATCGGCGATGCTGCCGACGACCACGCTGACCGGCACGCGCGTACCCTTGATGCACGGTTCGCCATGATGTATTGCGGGATCCGCCAAGATCCTCTCGCGCCAGTTCATCGGAGGTCACACTGGCGTGAACATCGGCACTGGCGGGCCGTCGTCGCTGGGCTTGAAGACGAGCCGAACCGCCTGCCCGATGCGGATCTTGTCGAGGTCGCTATCGACGATGTTGGTCATCATCGTCGGGCCTTCGCTCAATGTCACATAGGCGATCGCATAAGGGATCGGGGCGCGGCGCATCACGCTATAAGTGTAGATGGTGCCGTTCCCCGAGGCTTGCTGCAATTCGGTCTTGTCGCTGAAGCAGAAGGGGCAGATTGCGCGGGGATAGTAATGGACTTTGCCGCAAGCATTGCACTTGCCGACCATCAGCTTGCCTGCCTCGGCTGCCTTCCAGAACGCGGCCGTTTCGGGGTTGGGCTGCGGCGCCTGGATCTTGCGCTCTTGGCTCTGCATCTGCCTCACTCCCGTTCCATGATGACGGTCGCCGCACCGTGCCGGGTGCCGAGCGAGCCGCCGGTGCCATGTGCCAATGCCAGGTCGCAATTCTTGACCTGCACGGCGGGGTGCGCCTCACCGCGCAACTGCCGCACCGCCTCGACGACCTTGGTCAGACCGCCGCGGTTTGCCGGATGGTTGTTGCACAACCCGCCTCCATCGGTGTTGAACGGCAATTTGCCGGTGCCTGAAATCAGATTGCCGTCCGACACGAAACGGCCGCCCTGGCCCTTCTCGCAAAAGCCGAGATCCTCGATCTGCATCAGCACCGTGATCGTAAAGCTGTCATAGATCGAGGCGTATTTGATGTCGGCCGGCTTGACCCCGGCCTCGGCAAAGGCCGGCGGTCCCGACCACACCGCGCCCGAATGGGTGAGGTCGAACTGCCCGCCCATCTGATGCTTGGGCGCCTCGCCGGCGCCGATGATCTTGACCTTTGGCCGCTTCAGGCTCCTCGCCACCTCGGGGCTGGCGACAATGATCGCGCCCCCGCCATCGCTGATCACGCAGCAATCGAGGCGGTGCAGCGGATCGGCAATCATCGGCGAATTGACGACATCCTCGACCGTGACGACGTCGCGCAGCATCGCATGCGGATTGTGCTGGGCGTGATGCGAGGCGGCGACTTTGATCCAGGCGAGCTGCTCGCTCGTCGTCCCGTATTGGTGCATGTGGCGCATCGCGCACATTGCGTGCATGTTGGCGGTGGCGGGGCCGTAGGGGTTCTCGAACGGCGCATCGGGCGTGTTCTGCGCGGTGCGCGCCGCCGTTCCGGTCGCCTGCCCTTCGCTGCGCGGCCTTCCGGCCAAGGTGATCAGCGCGACACTACATTTGCCGAGCGCGATCGCCTCGGCGGCGTGCCCGACATGGATCAAGTATGACGAGCCGCCGCTATCGGTAGAATCCATATGGCGCAGCTTTAGTCCCATATAATCGGCCATCGACAAGGGCCCGAGCCCCGGCGCGTCGCCGGCGCAGAAATAACCGTCAATGTCGCTCTTGCCGAGCCCGGCATCCTCGAGCGCCCCCTTGGCCGACTCGGCATGCAATTGAGCGAGCGATTTATCCTCTGCCTTGCGCGTCGGATGCTCGTAGATGCCGACGATATAGGCCTTGTTTTTGATGCTCATCGCGGGCCGGTCCTCCCCTTCAAGTCGAAAGCAACAGGTGCGGGAATGGGATACCGTTCAGCGCCCGCGGTCAATCCCATCTTGTGATATCACCTGTCCGAGAGCCCATGAATAGGATCGTCAACCTTTATGTTCGACGTTGTTAAGCATCGATCTCGTCGATCTGGGCGGCCGAGTAGCCGAGTTCGGCGAGCACCACTCGCGTATGCTCGCCCAGACGTGGCGGCGGCAGGCGGAAGCTGTTGCCGGGTGTGACCGAGAACATCGCCGGGATCGCCATCGTCAGCATCTTGCCTTCCGAGGGATGCTCGACCCGCTCAAAAAACCCGGTCTCGGCGAGATAAGGGTCGGCGAGCAAGCCCTCCAGATCGGTGACGACGCCGTTTGGCACATCGAATTGGTCGAGCCGCTCGCGCCACTCGGCCGTGCTGCGCTGCCGCATGCGCTCGACAATGATGGCGTAGAGCTCGTCGATATTGGCGGTGCGCCGCGCGAGTGTGCAGAACCGCTCGTCATCGGCGAGTTCGGGGCGATCCATCGCCTCAAACAGATGGCGCGACTGCGCGTCCGTCGTCGCCAGAATGCAGATGTGACCATCCCTGGTCGGGAAGGGCCGGCGGTGCGGCGTCAGCATACGCGGGTAACCGAGCCCTTTTTCGGGCTCGGCGAGGACCCCGTGCCAGAGATGGTCGACGAGATTGAAAGCCACCATCGTCTCGAGCATCGGAATATGAATTTCCTGACCCTCGCCGGTGCGCTCGCGATGGAATAGCGCCATGCCGATCGCCGAGGCGAGGACATAGCCGCAGATCTTGTCGCACACCGCCATCGGCACATAGCGGGGCGCGCCGCCGACCCCGCCATTGAGCGCCGCCAGCCCGCTCTCGCCCTGGATCACATCGTCGAAGGAGGGGCGCTCGCGGTGCACCCCGTCCTTGCGAAAACCGGTCGCTGCAGCATAGACGACGCGCGGGTTGCCGGCCTTGACGGCCTGATAATCGAGGCCCAGCCGCGCTGCCGCCCCCAGCCGCATGTTGTGAACAAAGACATCCGCCGTCGCGACCAGCTTTAGGAGCGCCTCGCGTGCCGCCGGTCGCTTGAGGTCGAGCGCAACACTGCGCTTGTTGCGGTTGATGTTGAGAAAATAGGCCCCCATCCCCGGGTGGCGCGAGGGGCCGAGCGGCCGGATCGGGTCGCCCCCCGGCGGCTCGATCTTGATCACGTCCCCCCCCATGTCGCCGAGGATCTGTGTCGCCACGGGCCCCAGCACCGCCGAGGTCAAATCCACGACCCGGATACCTGCAAGTGGTCCGGACATTGGGGTTTCTCCCTTTGAGTAGGTGGCGGCAACTTGACCCACCGCTTATTAGCACGCACGCTTGCGCTCCTATCAACGGGAGGCAGAGTTGGGACCGCTCGCCGGCATCAAGGTCGTGGAATTCACGGGCATCGGGCCGGGGCCGATGTGCGCCATGCTGCTCGCCGATCTCGGCGCTACCGTGTTGCGCATCGATCGGCCGGAACCGAGTGATCTCGGCATCCAGCGCGAGTTGCGCTACGATCTCCTGTTGCGGGGCCGCCGCG
>JBJMQW010000241.1:0-8687 GCA_045802495.1 Allostellaceae bacterium
ATCGCGCCCCGCGATAAGCTCATCGGCATGACGGCAGCTCGGCGTCGATGACCGGCTATCCGCGCGATCTCGTCGGCTATGCCGACCAGCCGCCGGACCCGCGTTGGCCCGGTGGGGCGCGCCTCGCCCTCAACTTCGTCGTCAACTATGAGGAGGGTGGCGAGCGCAGCGTGCTGCACGGCGACAAGGTCGCCGAGACGCGCCTGACCGACCTTCTCATGCCGGCCCCACTCCAGGGCGCGCGCGATCTTAATATGGAGTCGGCCTACGAATACGGCAGTCGTGTCGGCTTCTGGCGTCTGATGCGAGTCTTCGCCGAGCGGCAGGTGATCCCGACAATCTATGCCGTCGGCATGGCGCAGCACCGCAACCGCGCCGGCAGTAAGCAGGCTGCGGATGTATTTGTCGCCGCGCTTGCTGGTCCGGCCCAAGCGTTCCTTGCCACCGCTCGAATTCTGCCGCGGCGTCATCCCCAGCCAGGCAGCAAACTCTCGGCCTGATCGGAACAGCGAAGGATCGGCAACCGTCGCGGCAATCGCGCTGGCGCCCATGATGCCGACACCCGGCACGGTCGCCAGCAAACGACTGACCCGGCTCTCGCGGTGCGACCTAACCAGGCGCCCTTCGATCTCCCGGATCCGGGCCATGGTGCCGTTCAGCTGGTCGACAATCGTTTGCAGGATCGAGCGCGCGAGCTCCGGGAGCTGCCTTTGTTGATGAGCAATTGTTTTGGTCAGGATCTCGACATGTCTGAGACCCTGCGGCGCGATTATGCCGAACTCGGCCATGTGAGCGCGCAAGGCATTGACCAGCATCGTGCGTTGCCGAACCAGAAGACTGCGCGCTCGATGCAGCATCAATACCGACTGCTGCTCGGCGTCCTTTACCGGCACGAACCGCATCGAAGGACGGGTCACGGCTTCGCAGATCGCTTCCGCATCGGCGGCATCGTTCTTGTTGCGCTTGACGTAGGCCTTCACGTAGGCCGGCGGCATCAGCTTCACCGTATGCCCCAGCGCTGCCAGCTCACGCGCCCAATAATGCGCTGTCGCGCAGGCTTCCATGCCGATCAGGCACGGCTCGAGCGACCGGAAGTAAGCGAGCACGCCGCTCCGCCATAGTCGCCGGCGAACGACAACGCGTCCATTGGCGTCGACGCCATGGACTTGGAACCAGTGTTTGGCGAGATCCAAACCGATGGTGGTAATCTGCATGGTGGACGGCTCCTCTCATTGTGGCGTTTACAGACGACCACGTTATGGCACATCGATGCCGGGAGCGGGGGCCGTCCACCCCATCAACGCTTTTGAGCGCTCGGCCTGCCTTTAGCGGCTTTGACCGATTTTTTGATATCGCTCTCGACGTCGCGGGGAACTTTTATATGGTCCAACAGCCACTGCGCGAGATCGATAGCCTCGGAGGCCCACCCCTGATCTTTGCTATTTAGGGGATCGAGAATGCTCCGCACGATTACGGGGTTGCGCGCGAAAATGCCCGCCCGGGCAGGAGTATGGACGAAATCGGGCGGTGCGAATGGCACGTTGCAGTTAAGCGCAGCAGCTCGTTTCGGCGAGCTTTCTCCGTCTCGGCCAATAAGGTCATCTAACGGCATGCGCAGGGAATTGTAGCAGTTGGGTCTATCAGTGAGCCATTGGCGGTGAGTGATGGTCCGGGCGCCAGGACCGCCAACGATCGGATCGTCCAGCGGCCAAATCAGGCGCCTGAGCGCAAAGACCATCTGGTCTAACATGTAAAGGTCCGAGGAGAACATCGTGTAACCATAAATCAGATAACGGTTCTGCGCTTTTCCGTTGCTGTACAGGCGTTGGATAAATTCGTCCGTCGATAGATCGGGCCAATAAACAGTGACAAGATTATCGGGGCGAAGCAGGCGGTCCGGCAGGAGCTCGTCGGCGAAAGTTTTCACCTTGTGGCAAAGCTTGACGATATCGTGTTCGTACCCTCGGCGTTTGGGCCCGATTGCATCGTAACCGTTCAAAAGAAGGACCGCCTTCGAGTATTTTTCGAGAGCATGAACAGCTAACCAGAAAAAATCGATCTCGAGGCCATTGAGGGCGCACCAGCGCGCAGTGACGTAGTTTTCGTCGGCCGTGCGGACAAAAATGTCATGCACCAAATTGGTCTGCTGCGGGTTGAGGGCCATTTTTTTCAGTCCTATCGAAGAAGAGGGTCAGCAAAAAATCGCCCCCGCGCTGTACCAGCCTTATGGGTGGGGCGTGGGCTCCCAAAAATTTGCCCCGGAGGGCGCAGGTGGAGGTGCCTCGGAATTGCACTATTGCGTCCCGACGCCCCTAAATTTATGCCCCGGGCTTGATAGCCGATGTCGACTACGGCCGGGGTGCCCCGCAAATCGACGGCCGTGGGCGCCTGATGCGTTCCGCGACCTCGGCAGCCAAGTCCGATCCTCCGACTTCGCGCTCAGCCCCCTCCGCCGCGGCTTCCTCCACAGCCCCTTCGCCGCAGAAAAATTTTGCCAGCCTCGACCATCTTTTTCGGCCAGCCCCAATTCCCGGACAAGCCCCTACACCTGGCCCCGGTGCACCGCAAAAAATTGTGTGCCAGGCGACCACCCTCTCGGATTCGGGCAAACCCTGACGGGGAGGTGGGGTTACCGTCCACCTCCCGATAGTACCGGGTCGCCCCCCGAAGCCGGTCGGCGCAGCGCTCCGGCCGCGGCCAAGGCATGCTTTTCCCGCACATCTTCAAGGGGCCAGCATTGCCTTGACGCTTCCGGCCAGGTACGGCTTGCCAGACGGTGCCAGGAAACCACGCTCGGCCAACTTGGCGCCGATCGCGCGAAGGCTTAGCCCCTTTCGGTGCCAGCGCTTGGCGAGGGCGGCGGCGGCATCCGGCGCCGGCTTGCGACCCTCGCACCGGCCCGTGGCTCTTCGCTTCCGGGCACGCGCACCCGCCAACTTGGCGACCAGTTCCGCCTTCTGAAATTGCGCCACCGCGCCCAGGATCTGCCGCACCATAACGGCCGTCGGCGTCTCCGCGGTGAAAGCGTCGGGATCATCAGCAGCAATCAGGGTAATGCCGAGGTCCTTGAGGTACTGATAGCCGGTCTCTTGCACAATCAGATCGCGCGCAAACCGGCTCGCAGTCTCGACGACGATGGTCCTGACGCCGTTGCCCGCGATCGCCGCTAGCATCTCGGCAAAAGCGGGCCGGGCGTGCACCAGCTCGGCGCCTTTTACGTCAATATCCCAATACTCGCCGGCGATCTCGATCCCGCGGGTCTTGGCATAGGCCGCGATGGCGGCGCGCTGGCGCTTGTCCGAGTCCTTTCCCTCGCCCGCATTGGTGGCGCTCGAGGTGCGGAGATAGGCGAAAGCTCTGGTCATATCTGGCTCCCGATCGCGACCGATAATGGCTCGGGACCCAGCTGTCGTCAACAATCTTGAGAATGTTTACGTATCTCAATGATTCTATAAATTGTTCCAATATGTTGCCTCACAGCTGATGCGTGCCGCGCGTGTGCGGGCTCCTAGCCGCGTTTCTGACGAAGCGGCGCGCTCCGCCGGTCTATGCTCGGGGCAGGCCCCTACCCCGGCGCCCGTCGGTAGTGCCTCAGTTTGAAATTGGGACGGTGGTTGCCTCATCCGAACCGCTTCCATGCCGCCTGTCTCGACACGGCGAGCGCCTGCCCGATGGTGGCCCAACTCACTTCGCGCTCGCGAAGGATATCCACGATGTCCTGCATCCCTGTATCGATCCTCTCGAATGCACCGTTGTATCCAGAGAGGGTTTTTAGCAACGTTTCGGTTGGCGCGTTGTCCGGCAACAGGGAGTTTGGCACCTCTTGCGGTGTCGGCGTTGCTGGCTTCTTGTCAATGATTGCCTGACAGAGTTGTACGCATTCATCGCAAATGAATACGCCGGGTCCAGCAACGAGTGTCTTGACCTCCGTTTGCGCTTTCCCGCAAAAAGAACAGCGATATACGCGCTTGGAAGCTTGGGTAGCTTCTTCTGGCATAGTTTCTCTCCATCGTCAACGCAAGGATGACAGTCAACCACGCATTGACGCTTCGTGTCAACCGAACATTGACGAGGATGAGTTATGCCGCCTGGCGCGGCCTGTAGCGGCCGCGCTTCTTCGGCGGCGGCTCGCGAGCATCGACCAGGGCGACTCAAACTGACGCACTACCTGCCCGTCCGGGGCATTGCAACCGTAGGGAAGACCGATGCAAGAGGCCCTCATCGTCAGCCGCGAGACGCACATCCCGGCGCCGCCCGCTGCGGTGTTCGCCCTCCTGACCGATCCGGAGAAAATCCTGCGCTGGATGGGAACGGAGGCGCAGGTCGAGCCGCAGCCCGGCGGGCTCTATCTCGTCAATGTCACCGGCGCCCGCTTCGCCCGCGGTTCCTTCCGCGAGGTGGTGCCGGTGCACCGCCTGGCCTACAGCTTCGGCTGGGACGGCAGCGCGGAGGTGCCGCCGGGGTCGAGCCTGGTCGAGATCGACCTGATCGACCAGCCGCCGGACGGAACGCTGCTGCGCCTGACCCACACCGGTCTGCCCAATGCCGAGCAATGCGCCGGCCATGCGGAAGGCTGGGCGCATTACCTCGGCCGGCTGGCCCAGGTTGCCGCCGGGCGCGACCCGGGGCCGGACCCCTGGCACGGCCGCACCGGCAGGGAGTGACTGCTTTCCGCTCTCGATTGGGCGCATCCGGCCGTCGTCTCTTCCGAACCTGAGAACCCGAGACTCAGGGCGTCAGCCGCATCGCGTCGGCCAGCCAGGCCGATTTGGCTCGGCGCGTAGTTCGACCGGCATCGAACCGTTCGCTCACCTCGTCCGATCGGATCGGGTGTAAACTAGGCGAGATGATTACAGGCCCTCTCATGGCCGAAATCGCGGCGCTCGTTGGGGAGCCTGCGCGAGCTACCATGCTCTCGGCGCTTCTCGATGGCCGCGCCCTGACCGCCGGCGAGCTTGCTTACGGGGCTCGGATCAGCCGTCAGACCGCGAGCACCCATCTTGCCAAGCTGACCGAGGCAGGTTTGATCTCGGCGATACGAGATGGACGACACCGATATTTCTGCATCGCCTCGCTCGCAGTGGCCGAAATGCTGCATGGGATCGTGGCCGTCGCGCTCGAAAAAAGACCGAGATACAGGCCTCTGTCCCGCCAAGCACTCGAGTTTCGTGCGGCACGGATATGCTACGATCACCTTGCCGGTCGCCTCGCGGTAGATCTCACCGATTTCCTCGCCGTGCACCAATACATCCTGATCGGCGACGAAGCTGCTGAAATCACGTCAGCAGGCACCCGTTTTCTTACCGAGTTCGGGATCGACGTTGCCGCGCTGAGTTCGACCAGCCCCGCATTCTGCCGGTTGTGCTTCGATTGGACCGAACGACGCCCGCACATCGCTGGCGCGGTCGGAGCTGCGCTCATGAAACGCTGCTTTGATCTCGCCTGGACGGCGAGGATGAAGCACAGCAGTGCCGTGATCGTCACCGAGTCCGGGAGGCGCGGCTTCTTCGAAACGTTCGGGATCGGCATGCTCGAGGAAAACGAAAACCGCACCGATGGCCGATAAAGGAAGCCGCAGGGCTAAGGATCGAGGATGGTTGCCAGCGACAGCTTTGCCGAGTTCTTGCAGGAGCAACTCGCTCCGCTCGGGCGCGTCACAATGCGGCGAATGTTCGGCAAGACCGGCGTTTTCTGCGACGGGTTGATGCTCGGGATGGTGACGGACAACACGCTCTACTTCCGGGTTGATGACCACAACCGGGCCACCTTCAAGGAAGCCCAGTCCTTTCCGCCCCTGAACTACGAGAAGCAGGGCCGCACCATCGACCTCTCCTTTTGGCGCGCACCGGAGCGGCTGTTTGACGAACTCGATGAGCTTGTCACTTGGGCGCGAGCCGCGCTGGCGGCTGCGCGTCGGGTCGCGGCGAAGCGAGAACGCACAGCGCGAAGGCGAAAATCAAAACCGCAACCAACGAGCCAATAGCCATGAAGTTCGGTATCCACAACTCGTCCTGGCTCGACCGTCCTGATCCCGCCGAGGCGTTCGAGGCGGTGAAGGCGAAAGCGCAATGGGCGGAAGATCACGGCTTTGACTGGTTCTCGGTCCTGGATCATATGATCCAGATTCCCCGCGTGGGCGCGCCCGACGAGCCGGTCTTGGAAGGCTGGACCGTCTTGGCAGCGCTCGCCGCCGTTACCAGCCGCATCCGTCTTGCCACCCTGTGCACGGCGGTTGGCTACCGCAATCCAGCACATCTCGCCAAGATCGCGGCGACCGTCGATCTGATCAGCCGGGGGCGCATGACGCTCGGCATCGGCGCCGGCTTTTTCGAGGAGGAATACCGGCAATATGGCTGGGAATTCCCGCCGCGGCCGGCGACCCGCATCCGGCAGATGGAGGAAGCGGTCCGGTTGATCCTGACGATGTGGACCGAGTCGCGGACGACCTTCCACGGCCGGTATTTCCACGTCGAGGACGCGATCCTCGAACCCAAGCCGGTGCAAAAGCCGCGTCCGCCGGTGCTGATCGCGGGCGGCGGCGAACAGTTGACTTTGCGCGCGGTCGCTCGTCTCGCCGACGCCTGCAATTTCGTCGACGGTGACGTTGCGGAGATACGGCGCAAGCTGGCGGTGCTGCGCGACCATTGCGACGCGATAGGTCGCGATTACGACACGATCGAAAAGACCCGTGTCCTGCCATGGCTGTTTGCCCGCAACGACGCGGCAGTAGCGGTGAAGCGCGAGCGGCGGGCGGTGGGCGGGCCGCTGCGCGGCTTTGTCGGCACCGTGTCCGAGGCCATTGATCTGATCGGGGAATACCAGGACGCCGGCATCGACTTGCTGATTAATGCCGATCGACCGAACGACGTGGAGGCCCGTGAACTTTTCGCCTCGGATGTTATGCCGTACTTTGCCTAACGGCGACCCTCACCGATGATCGCTTGCCATGTCCGTCCCCCGGCTCGCGCGCCTTTCTGATCTATCATCACTCCTCTCTCTGTTTGAGGTATCGGAGGTAAGTGGCGTCGCGCAGCCGCGGGAACGCGCCGAGCGCATCTGGCAGGAAACGCTGGCGCACCCGGGTGTCCACGTATTTGTATCCGACGATCGCGATCGGATCGCTGCAACCTGCATGCTCGTCGTTGCACCGAATCTGCTTCGCGACGGAAGACGCCACGGCTTCCTGGAGAACGTGGTCACCCACCCCGAGTTGCGAGGCCGACGTCATGGCAAGGCCGTGGTAAGGGCTGCACTCGAACATGCATGGGCAGCTGATTGCCACCACGTGCTGATGCAGAGCGGTCGAGCCGATCCCCGCGTGCACGCATTCTACGAGCGGCTCGGTTTCAGGCCCGGGCTTCGGGTCGCCTACGCAGCATCCCGACCGACAACACTCCGCGAATGATCATTCCTCCCGCCGGAACCAGACGACGCACAACCCAGACCCCGATGACGTTACCGCCCGGCCTCCCCTTTTCGTTGGTTTTCCGAAGCGAGCCCGACACCGAGGAGATGGCCGCTTGCAGGCGCCGCATCCCGCCGCCTGTTTTCGGTCCGCTCCCAATATTGGGACGCAGTTGGTCGTGACGGGATTGCCGAATTCGGATCTTGCGGTAGTCGAAGAGTACAAGATCACACATTATCTCCTATCAAGCGGCCATCCTGCTGGCAGGGGTAAAGCGGCATTCTTCCGACGATTTGGGTTCAGTACCGCGGCATGGGAGAAACTGCGCGACGCCTTGCTTGATCATGGGCGCGCAGCCAGCATACTCGACGTCGAGGACACTCCATTTGGAACGAAGTACATTTTGGAAGGAGCCTTGTTGTCGCCCGACGGCCGCAATCCGCGAATTCGGACAATCTGGTTCGTGACCACTGGGGAGGTAAGGCCGACGTTGGTTACGGCTTACGCCGCATCGGGAGTTGATCCATGATCAAGGAATTGGACCCGGTCGTTCTGACTGTGGGCGTGCCGGAGCAACGCTTGCAAGCCGGAGATGTAGGGTGGGTCGTCCTGGTGCATGACGGGGGGGCAGGCTTTGAGGTCGAATTTGCTACCCTAGACGGCGAGACGATTTCCGTCGTAACCGTGCCGGCCTCGGCGGTGCGCCCGGTGCAGGCAAACGAGATTGCACACGCGCGGGCAGTGGCAGAGTGATTCGGTGCCACACAATCGGCGTCGCTTTCGTCGTAACCATGGCGGAGACCGATGCAAGAGTCGCTCATCGTCCGCCGCGAGCAGCACATCCCGGCGCCGCCCGCCGCGGTGTTCGCGCTCTTGACCGATCCGGAGAAGATCCTGCGCTGGATGGGAACCGAGGCGCAGGTCGAGCCGCAGCCCGGCGGGCTCTATCTCGTCAATGTCACCGGCGCTCGTTTTGCGCGCGGCGCCTTCCGCGAGGTCGTGCCGGTGCACCGCCTGGCCTACAGCTTTGGCTGGGACGGCAGCGAGGAGGTGCCGCCGGGGTCGAGCCTGGTCGAGATCGACTTGCTCGAGCAGCCGGACGGAACGCTGCTGCGCCTGACGCACACCGGCTTGCCCAATGCCGAGCAATGCGCCGGCCATGAGGAAGGCTGGGCCCATTACCTCGGCCGGCTGGCCGAGTTTGCCGCCGGGCGCAGCCCGGGCCCGGACCCGTGGCACGGCCGCACTGGCACGGAGTGATTGCTTGTCTTGGTCCCGGCCG
>JBJMQW010000242.1:0-5355 GCA_045802495.1 Allostellaceae bacterium
CCGAACGGCGAGATTTCTGACACGCAGAACGTCAACGGCTCGGCACGCGCAATCGCCGGCATCCTGAGCGACAGCCGCACCGTCCTGGGACTGATGCCGCATCCCGAAAACGCAACTGATCCGCTGCTCGGCAGCACCGATGGGAGGGCGTTCTTTGCCGGTCTGGTAAGCGCGTTGCATTAATCGGTAACATCCGCATGACCTCTGGCTGCGTAGGGCGGATTAGCAAGCGTAATCCGCCGTCTCACGCATGGGTTCGGCGGAAGGCGCTGCGCTTTTCCGCCCTACGAATGGCTCTCACAGGGAGATGATCGATGCAAATCGCTATGAGTGAAGAGGACTTTGTAGGACGTGTTCTGCAAATTGCCAGAGCCGATGGCTATCCCGTGGCAAGGAATAGAGATGGACTTTTACAGATCAATTTCGGGCACAAGAAATTACACGAGCAACACTTGCGAAAAATGTATCCTAACGTTCTGAGCGGATATCAAAGCATCTCGCAACTGATTGACAATGTGGCGCCAGGACGGCCGTGCGCCCATAAACCCATGAGAGAAATAATCACGAAGCTGAGGGCTGAGCTCGCGGCTGTCCAACAGCAGGCCCAGCGTCAGAACTGATGAGTCGAAACCCGGCCGGTAGCAGCAATGTCACTGCCGCCCTCGCCGCCGAGCACGGGCTGGCAAAAGAGGAATTCGAGCGCGCCGTCGCAATCCTCGGCCGCACGCCCAATTTGACCGAGTTCGGGATTTTCTCGGTGATGTGGAGCGAGCACTGCTCCTACAAATCGTCGAAGGTCTGGCTCAAGACATTGCCTACCTCGGGGCCGCAGGTCATTTGCGGTCCTGGCGAGAATGCCGGGGTCGTCGATATCGGCGACGGCGACGCCGTCGTGTTCAAAATAGAGAGCCACAATCACCCCTCGTTCATCGAGCCCTATCAAGGGGCGGCGACGGGGGTTGGCGGCATCCTGCGCGACGTATTCACGATGGGCGCGCGGCCGATCGCGATCCTCGACTCACTGCGCTTCGGCAGCACCGAGCATCCGCGCACCCGCCATCTGGTGGCCGGTGTCGTCGCAGGGATCGGCGGATATGGCAATTGCGTCGGGGTCCCGACGGTCGGCGGCGAGTGCGAGTTCCACCCGTCCTATGACGGCAACATCCTGGTCAACGCAATGTGCGTCGGCCTCGCGCGAGCCGACCGGATTTTCTACTCGGCCGCCGCGGGGCCGGGGAACCTTGTGGTCTATGTCGGGGCCAAGACCGGGCGCGACGGCATTCATGGCGCGACGATGGCCTCCGCCGAGTTCGGTGCCGATGCCGGCGAAAAGCGGCCGACCGTGCAGGTCGGCGATCCGTTCACCGAGAAACTGCTGATCGAAGCCTGCCTCGAGCTGATGGAAAGGGACGCAATCGTCGCGATCCAGGACATGGGCGCCGCTGGCCTGACCTCCTCCTCTGTCGAAATGGCGGGCAAGGGCGGTCTCGGCATCGAGCTCGACCTTGACCGGGTGCCGCTGCGAGAGCCTCGGATGTCGGCCTATGAGATCATGCTCAGCGAAAGCCAGGAGCGGATGCTGATGATCCTGCGTCCCGGCAGCGAAGCGGGGGCGCGTCAGATCTTCGAGAAATGGGAGCTCGATTTTGCCGTGATCGGCCGGGTCACCGAAACCGGCCGGCTGATATTGCGGAATGCCGCAGGGATTGCGGCCGATATCCCCATCAGTCCGCTGGTCGCGGAAGCGCCGTTGTATCGGCGGCCGTGGCGGCGCCGCGATCCCGAGCCGGAGGTTGATCCGGCGGCGTTGCCTAACCGCAATCCGATGGATTGCTTGCAGCGGCTGCTCGCCTCTCCCGCCCTCGCGTCGAAACGCTGGATCTGGCAGCAATATGATCATCTTGTGATGGGCAATACGGTAAAGCGGCCGGGTGGCGACGCCGCCGTCGTTCGGGTGTCGCCCAACGGCAAGGCCTTGGCTCTCGCGACCGACTGCACGCCCCGTTATTGCCGTGCCGATCCGGTGCGCGGCGGCGCGCAGGCGGTCGCCGAAAACTGGCGCAATCTGACCGCGGTCGGCGCCGAGCCGTTGGCGATCACCGACAACATGAATTTCGGCAATCCCGAGCGGCCCGAGATCATGGGCCAGTTTGTCGGTGCGATCGAGGGAATGCGTGAGGCGTGTCTTGCCCTCGACTACCCGGTCGTTTCGGGAAATGTCTCGCTGTACAACGAGACGAGCGGTAGTGCGATTCTGCCCACTCCGGTTGTCGGCGGCGTCGGGCTGATCGCCGATGCGCACAGCGCCGTCGATCTCGCCCTTAAATGCGATGGCGACTCGCTGATTTTGATCGGCGGAACCGCCGGCCACCTCGGGTGCTCGCTCTACTTACGCGAGATCGAAGGGAGCGAAGCAGGCCCGCCGCCCCCGGTCGATCTCGCCGCCGAGCGACGCAACGGCGATTTCGTCCGCGGCGAGATCCACGCCGGGCGGGTCGCCGCCTGCCACGATTTGTCGGATGGGGGGCTTTTCGCAGCCATTGCCGAGATGGCGATGGCGGGCGAACGCGGCGTACACCTGGAAGCGGTGCCCGATGGCATGACGCGCATTGCCTATCTGTTCGGCGAAGACCAGGGGCGCTACCTGGTCGAGACGGCGTATTCCGAGACGCTGCTCGCAGCGGCAAGCGCCGCCGGGGTTCCCGCCAGCGTGATCGGCAGGGTAGGCGGGGTTTCGTTGACACTCCCTGGCGCCGGTGCCATATCCGTTGACACCCTGAAGGCCGCGAACGAGGCTTGGCTGCCGAGCTTTATGGCGCAGGCTTGAGCGGAGGATCGGTCGAGATGGCGATGGATGCGGCAATGATCGAGCGGTTGATCAAGGAGAGCTTGCCGGACGCCCAGGTTTCGATCGAGGATCTGCGCGGCGACGGGGATCATTACGCCGCGCATGTCGTCTCCGGTGCATTCCGCGGCAAGAGCCGCGTCCAACAGCATCAGATGGTCTATCAGGCATTGCGCGGCCGGATGGGCAACGAGCTCCACGCGCTCGCGTTACAGACCGGCGCGCCTGAGGATTGAGCCCAACCCGGTCGAGACACCAGCTTCCCTGAAAATCGAGGATCGACAAATGGACAATACGACAAGCGAGCGTATCCGCCACGACATCACCGACAATCCTGTGGTGCTGTTCATGAAGGGGTCACCGGTGTTTCCGCAGTGCGGCTTTTCGGCGGCGGTGGTCCAGGTTCTGAGCCATCTGGGGGTCAAGTTTAAGGGCATCGACGTCCTCGCCGACCCGGAGATCCGCCAGGGGATCAAGGAATTCTCGAACTGGCCGACAATCCCGCAGCTCTATGTCAAGGGCGAGTTCGTGGGCGGCTGCGACATCATCCGTGAAATGTTCGAGACCGGCGAGTTGCAGCAGCTCTTCGAAGAGAAGGGCGTACCCGTCCGCGCGTAATGGCGGATCGGGCCGCCTGCTGCGGGACTACCCTGTGGTCAGGTGGTTACGAAAGGTCAGCGGATCGTTGATATTGCGGATCGGCTCCAAGGCGCTGCCGACACCGCGCACCGTGACCGTACCATAGCCAAAAACGCGGCCCAGGAGCGTTTGGTCGACGGCGACGCTCTCTACTCTGGCTCGGTTCATCTCGAGCGTATGGCGCGCGATGAGACCGGTCTTGTAGATGACGCGCTGGTCGGTCACCGCCAGTTCGGTTGTGGCCCTACGAATGAATGCCCGAAAAGCCGAAGACAGCGCCAAAAGAACGAATATCGCCGCGGCAATATTGAGCGCGAGGCTGAGGCTGGAGTTGTTGGTCGTGGACCACGCAGCTAACGCCAGGGCAATCGCGATCGCCAGCAGCAAGATCGCCCACAGATAGACGAACCAGTGCAGCTTGGTGGAGTAGACAATTGTCTCTCCCGGTTGCAGCACCCGACTCACATAGCGCATGGGCTAGCCCTGTCGTTTCCGCCTCGCCGTGATTCGAGGGGAGCCTATCGCTCCAACTTGACGTTTCTCCACGGTGGGCGCAACTCGTCCGGCGTTATCGCGCCGTCGAAGTTCCGCCGTGGTTCTCGCGCGAGCAGCCATACTCGAGTCAGGTGCTGGCGTTCGCTCTTGGCGGCGGGATCGTGAACCGGCGCTGGGCCTCGGAGGGGTAATCGACCCGAGATCGCCGGCCCTGCTGCTGCAGGCGGCGATGCGCCTCAGGCCAGGAAGGTGGTTCGGGCCCGTCCTGCGCCCAGTGGACGAGGGCGGCCTCGTCGCACCAAGTCGCCAGGCGCAGTATTGCCCGGCGATGTGAGCCCGATCGCATGAAGGATCGCATCGCCGCCTCGTTGCGCCACACGGTGCGCGTCCAAAAGGCACGATCCACATCGCGCAAGATGGCGGTTGCTAAGTTACCGGTCGCGCGCTTTGCCTGTCGCGCCGCGAGCACAGACCGAATCAAGAAAGCCGGTAGGTAGCGCCACGACCGCACCCGGAGGCGCGTGACAGAGACGAACGCCATGACCGCCGCCGGGCTCGGCCAGGGCGGCGGTGAGAAGCGTCAGTTGATCGCGGCCAACTGCTCGACGCGCAGGCCGGAGCGGACGCGATCGACCAGCTCTTCGGGGTCGTAGACGACGCCGACGGGATTCTTATCGGTGGCGGAGCGGCCCCGCATATAGGCTTGGCCCTCGGCCGCAGTCGCAAAATTGTCGACTAGTAGCTCGACCTGGTTGCGGTCGGGATCGTGGTAAT
Source organism: Allostellaceae bacterium (assembly GCA_045802495.1). GTDB lineage: Bacteria > Pseudomonadota > Alphaproteobacteria > ATCC43930 > CGMCC-115725 > AP-15. The sequence goes on from JBJMQW010000242.1 coordinate 4,754, forward strand.
ACATCGAGGTCGTGACGCCGTGGTTGACACAGCGGTGCGGCCGGATGCCGATCGCCTTCAGCCGCTGATAATTGCCGATCAGGTCGTCGAGCCCGCCAAAGGTGAACGCGACATGATTGAGGCCCGCTGCTTCCGGCTGCCGCTCCGTCAGCGGCCCGGGGTCGAGAAAAGCGACCCGGTGATGCTCGTCATCATAGCTGATAAACGAGATGCGCTCGGCTTCGTAAAGAATTTCGGCTCCGAGCACCGTGCAATACCAATCGATCATCTCGCGCCGACGATTGGTCTGCAGCACGATATGCGACAGCTTTGTCGGTGACGCCATGCTCTCCTCCCTGGAGTTGCGGCATTTCAATCGGATCGGTGCCCGAGAAACCCGCGCAAGTCAATCTCTGCGGCGGCCATGTTGCTCTCAGCGTCCGGTGAACACCGGAAGCCGCTTTTCGGACCATGCCCTTACACCCTCCGCATGATCCTCCGAGGCCGAGCAAAGAGCCCGGATGGCGGCGAGCGCCTCGAGATCGAGCCCGCCGGCAGCAGTCTCGTTGATGGCCCGTTTCAGGCCGGCAAGGGCAAGCGGTGCATTGGCGGCGAGAGCGGCG
>JBJMQW010000243.1:0-6874 GCA_045802495.1 Allostellaceae bacterium
CGGCAATTGTGCAGCGCTCCTGGGTTGAGGAAACTGGCCGCTCAATCGAATGACCGCTTACCCGCCTCCTCCGATCGATCCTTGGGTCCGGCGAATGTCGGCTTGGGGGCATGACGCGTCGAACGATCGAGCGTAGGCAAGCGGCTGTTTAGGGTCGACTCCAGACCTAGCCGTGGGGTATCAAATGTCAGATTTTCACCACTAGCCCCGAGCAGAATTATCGGCGCCGCTCGCTGTGGTCGGCACGGGTTTCGAAGCGCGCCGCGACGTGCAGGATTTCTCTTTGCGCTCCGGCGAACTGACACGCCCTCGCAGCCGCCCGTAGCAGGTCGGCGATTTCCCGATAGTACTCGGTGCCGGGGACGCTGACGCCGGTCATGTCGTGACGATCAAGGCGGCGGTAATGGGAGGCTCATCCACCAAAACCGCCGATCGGCGGTTTTGCTGATGGCCCTGTATCATATTGGCTAGCTGACCGGCGATTAGCGCGCGGACGGTGCCCGTCGCCATCAGCGCGAGCCGGCTCACATAGCCGCGGCTCGGCAAGCCAGCGATCTGCACCTTCAGCGCTTCGATCTCGTCGGCGATGGCGTACAGGTCGCCGCGGGCTTGGTCGACCTGGCGCAACGTGAACTGGTGGTCACCGGGCATGAACCCAATCATGCCGGGAAAGCATTGGCGATTGGTTAGCACGATCGGACGCTGCAACACGCTTTCCTGCCGTCATCACGGGAGCCATACTCCCTCCTCGGCGCCCCTGGCGCTCCCACCGCTTAGTGGCTGCGCGCCTCGCAATCTCCTCCTTGCGCTCCGGCGTCATCTTTTCCGCTCGCGCCTTCCCGCCTTTACGGCCAAGCTCGACGGCATGAGGATCGCGTGTATCGCCCATGCGATCCTCAACTTGACCAGTCGCGATATCGTCGATGAGCTTGCCGAGCTGGATCGGGTCGCGCGGGCGCTTGAGACGCTCATGGCGGCTTAGGGTCGCCTCAAAAAAAGCCCCGCCGAGAGGGCGGGGCAAGGGATGTTGGTGTAACGCGATTACGGTAGGCTTATGCGCGACCGCCGTCAATCACCGTGGAGGGCCGAAAGTTCCCGGGCGCAAACGTCGGCGGGAAGCCCGAGGCAGGTAGTTACAATACGCCGCCCCGGACCCCGCAGACGCCGAAGACGTCTGCTACGAGTGACTCAGGCATCTCACAGAGCATGGGTGTGGTCAAGCGCCGCGCGCTTCCCGGACGCAAAACGTCGGCGGGAAGCCCGAGGCAGGTAGTTACACTACGCCGCCCCGGACCCCGCAGACGCCGAGGCGCCTGCTACGAGAGCCAAGGCGTCTCACAGAGCATGGGCGTGGTCAAGCCGACAAATATGGGAGCCGGTATGGGTCACGCTGGACCCCTGTCCCCTATCTCTTTGATCAATCGGGCATAACCGTCAACCGCAGGCGGATGCCTCTTCCGCCACTTTCGCAATAAATTCAATATGTTGAAGGGGGTTTCAAGAGGTCATCCCACGAAAATACCGCAAACGAGACCAAATCAGGTCTGCCGCCGTCTAGGTGACCTATCAAATGCCGATAAATAATTGATCAAGAATTCTCGGCTATAACGTGTTCATTTAGTTCGGCGATCTTGTCTTATTGCTTAAGCCGCACACCGGACCCGCCGTTGCGGGTATCGCCACGTTCGAGGAAAACAACACCGGCACGATCGAACGCTTCTTGAATCGCGGTGAGGGTGCTGGCACGCGGATCGGTCCGACTCCGCTCCAGGTTCTTTACAGCCACCTCTGAGACACCCGCCGCCCTGGCCAACTGGACTTGCGTCCAATCGAGCAACCCGCGGGCCGCGCGTATTTGTCCGGGGGTAATCATTCTTGTACGATAGGCGAGGACGCCCGTGACAAACAACTAGCGTTTACCACCCGTTATTTTCGCTTGATAATTTTGTATGCGGCTGCTGCTAAAAAGCCCACCTTAGAAGCTGAAAAGTATAGAATTGGTGACCAGAGGTGTTGATGCCAGATCGGCTCCGGAGGCGCTTCTGCCGACGCTGCGGCGCAGAGATCGCAACCGCGAATCTGATGGACGCTGATCCTGGTATAGATCGGGAGCATTTCTCGCTTATCCTCCCGGGTGGAGGGCGGCGTCAGTTGTCGCCGACTGGATGGCGATTATTCACGGCGCTATACCAGCGGCACGGGCGGATTGTTCCGCTCGGGGAGCTCGCGACGAAATCCCGAATTGCCAACGGCGCGCTGCATGAACGCATCCGGCATCTCCGGCGTGGCCTGTTTCGATCGCGGTTTTTGCTGCGTAGCCATGGCGCACACGGCTATGAACTGATCGTGCGGATGGAAGAGTGAAGGAAAAGATCGCGCGATTGCCGAGCCGCGCCAATTTCAGCCGGCTAGCCCACTTATGGCAGCGCGCACCGTCTGGGCATTGCTTCAGCCGAAGTGTGGGCTCGCCCTTGGCGCCGCCCACAATGGTTTCGGCGCCGCGGGTGGGGCGGTGTTACTTGCCGCCGGCGATGATCTCGGCAGCTTCGCCCTCGAGCCGAAGGACATGCAGCCCGGTGTCGGCGCGATCAACGATGTAGATGTATCCACGATCGTCCGTCGCGACATTGTTGGTCTGGATCACGCGCCGGCAGACACTCGGATTGCCCTGATACGGGCCGCACCGGTAGTCGGTGTTGGCCGTGATCGCCGGTATGAAATGCGCCACTTCCTGCGGGTTGTATGGATCGCGCACGTCGAAAGCCCTGATGCCGGCATTGAAGTACGAGACAAAGACAATCTTCTGGTAGAAGGGTGGCCCGAATTCTTCGTTGGTAGCATGCGGGCCGAAGCGGCCGCCCCGGTCGCAAAAGCGGCCGTCCGCGGCCGACACCTGCGCCGTGGCAATCGATTGCGGCCGGCCCTCGGTGGTGACGTCGACGAGGAAAGTGAGGTGACGGAAATCGGAGCAGAAATGTGCTGTCTCCTCAGAGACGACCACCACTATGTCACGGACGGTGTTGTCATCGTCATTGCCGGTGTCGGTCACATAATCTGGAACCACGAGCTTGCCGAGCGGCCAGCTGGTATGGCCGCCATCGTCGGGGTTCATGACAAGGCGCCCGAGTTCCGCCGTCTGAAAATCGGTGCAGGCCGGTGAGTCGAGGGTGGAGGCGATCGACCCGCATCTGGCGCCGTTGCCCCAGGGCGGTGGGAGAACGGCGAGCCGATCGACGATCTGCATCACCCCGTTGGAGCTGGTGCCATAGGGAAAGTAGACGCGGTTGCCGGTGGCGCCTGCAAGCTGGAAAGCGCCGCCGTCAGGCCCCGTCGAGACCGGACCATGGATGGACGGCACCGCCGTAAAATGCGGTGGCAGCTGACCGTCCGGCTGCTGGCCGTCAAGGGCCCAGTCGCGCAGGTACACCGGGTTTGCCGGGTTGCTTAGATCGAAAATGAAAATGTGATTGCCGGCGCCCCAGCCATCGGCGGTGTCATTGCGCGCCGGCCTACGATGTACGCGATGCCGGTGTCGCATTCCCACCAATTCTTGTGAGTGCCGGCGAGGGCGCCGGCCGCGCCGGTCTGGCCTCCGATGACGGGGTTGCCTCCGGCCACGGTGCGTACGCCGACCGGGTGACGCGGATTGCTGACCTCCCAGATTTCATGGGCCGCATTGGCATAGCTGCGCAGCAAATAGATTTGGTTGTCGTTGACCGGCAGCGTACGGCCGTCGCACACGCGGACCATCTGGGCCCCGCCATTGACGCCGTCGGAGACGGGGAGATGGAACAGGTATTTGGGGTTGCGGGGATCGGTGACATCCACGATGGACGTGCCGTTCAGCTCATTTTCGCCGGTCAGCGGGTTGAATGAAGGCAGGCGTTGCGCGTTAGGCAGCTGGCCCTCGCCCTGGAGCCCGAGCGGGTGATGGCCGATGAAGAGAATGTATCGGCCGCCGGGGTATTTGTGCAGCGTCGGTTGATAGGCCGAGCGCGCTTGCAAGTCGTTGCTGCCGACGAGCCGCATATTTTGGCTCGGGGCGCCAGACGCGCTGTCCGCACGGGCGCCGGTTCCGATACCGCCGGCGACCATAACGGCAAGCGCAAGGAACGCGGTTGGAAAACCTGGCCGCTTCATCGCGTTTCCTCTCTTTATAGTGTTAATGCACCGCTCGTTGATTGACGGCGGTGGTCAATCAAGATACGCTTTGGTTAACGTTTAGATCAACCAATTGGTTGTGAGTGCAGGGAGAGTAGCGCGCCTGCCACGCGCGCGGTCCATTAAGCTCCGGCGATTTTTCGCGGCGGCCAGAGCGGTCGGCAGGCGGAACGATGCCCGTTAAAAGCCGATCGGTGGAGCGGGCTATGCGCTCTGTGTGACGCTGGCGCTCGGCAGGCCGAGTGGTGCTTCGCGGGGCGGGCGGAAGGTCAAGGCAATTGCGACGGCTCCGAGACCGATGCCGAAGGAGCCGATATAGAGCCAGAAATAGCTGCCATAGGCGTCGTAGAGCCAACCGCCGGCCCAAGGGCCCAGCGCCATGCCCAGGGTCGAGGCCATGTTGACCGCGCCGAACATCGTTCCCATGATCCGGGCGCCGAAATATTCGCGCACGAGAATGGCGTAGAGCGGCATCACGGCGCCGTAGGAAAAGCCGAACATCAGCGCGAGGCCGTAGAAATCCGAGAGGTTGCGCGTAAACACATAGAGGCTCACGGAGACAGCCTGGAGCGCGAGCCCGAAGACGATCATGCGCTTTGCGCCGATGCGATCGGCTGCGAGCCCGCCGATAACCCGACCGCTTAAGGACGCTATGCCCGCCGCACCAAAGACGGTGGCGGCGGCCATTGCCGGCACGCCGCAATCGATCGCGTAGCTGACCATGTGGAAGATCGGCCCGGAATGCGCCGCGCAACATGCGAAGTAGGTGAATGAGATAGCGGCGAATTGGGGCGTGCACAGCGCACGCGCCACGGTGAACTCGCGCTCGGCGGGGCCTGCGCCTGACGCGAGCCCGACGGCCCGCGGCAGCGGCGGGGGTTTGCGCACCAGCAGCGCGGCAGGAATGATGAGCAGCCAGGAGAGGGCGCCCAGTGTCAGCATCGCGGTGCGCCAGCCGTAATCGTCGATCAGCCAGCGCGCGAAGGGCGATATCGTTGTCGAGCCGATTGCGAAACCGGCCGAGATCAGGGCCACAGCGAGGCTGCGATGCCGGGTGAACCAGCGCGTCGCCGTCGCCGTCAGCGGCGCGTAAAAGCTGCCGGCCGCCACGCCGATGATCATGCCGAACAGGATCTGGAACTGGCCGACCGTGGCAGCCTGGCTCGCCGCGACGAGACCGAGACCCAGCAGCGCGCCGCCCGAGAGCACGACCGCCCGCGTTCCGAACCGGTCAGAGAGGGCTCCCCACAGGAACGACGCCGGACCCATGCAGAGGAAATTCAAGAGCGCCGCCGTCGAGATGCTCGTCCGCGACCAGCCGGTCGCCAGCGACATGGGCTGCAGGAAGATGCCGAGCGACATCATCGTGCCCATGCCGAGGCAGGTGATGACGATGCCGGCGCCGACGATGACCCAGCCGTAAAAGAGCTTCATCCGCGGACACTCGCGCGTGGCCTCGGACGCAGTGGAGGCGACAACGCATTGGTTGGATAGCCGATCGCCCGACTATGTCGCGGCTCCATAAGGTTGTCGAGCATGTACAGGGGGCGCGCTTTTCCGCGGCGGCCCCCGGAGAGCCTCCCGAGCTCTTGTACACCGCCGACTCTGCGCTCAGCTACTTGCCCCATGGAACTTTCTGCAGGCGACCGGCAAGCTCTCGCGGCCGCGGTCCGCCGTCTCGAGCAGCCGAGCCTTGCGGGGCGGCTTGCAGCGCTCGCCGGCAAGCCCGTCGGGCTCCTGCAACGAGCACTCCCGGCCGCCGCCGCGACGGCGGTGGCCAGGGTCGCGAAGCATGCCCTGGAGCGCGCCCTCGACGTCGCGCTGTTCAGCCTGGGAAACACAAGGTTCGTCGGCGGCCGCAGGCTTCATTCGGGGCTCGCCTGCACCTCCGGAGCCATAGGCGGGGCCTTTGGCCTCCCCGCGCTCGCCGTCGAGCTGCCGGTCTCGACCACGATAATGCTGCGGGCCATCGCCGCGATCGCGCGGGAGGAAGGCGAGGATCTCGCCGACCCGCGGACGGGGCTCGCCTGTCTCGAGGTGTTCGCGCTGGGCGGTCCGGCCGCTGATGATAACGGCGCGGAGATGGATTATTTTGCGGTACGCGCAATGCTCGCCCGGGGCCTCGTCGAGATCGCCGATTTCGCGATCGACAAGGGCGCGATCCGCGAGGGAGCGCCGCTCTTCATCAAGTTTATGTCGCAGATCGCCTCGCGTTTTGGCGTCGTGGTGTCCCAAAAGCTGGCTGCACAAGCCGTGGCGGTGGTCGGCGCGCTCGGCGGGGCCGCGATCAATCTCGCTTTTACCGAGCACTTTCAGGATGTTGCGCGTGGTCACTTCACCGTGCGCCGACTCGAGCGCGTCTACGGCGCCGAGCTCGTGCGGGCCGAGTACGAGCGGCTCAAATCCGATCTGGCTGCCGCCGCATAGCCGCATATCACCAGCGCCTAAGTGAGGATTGCCCGCGCAACCGGGTGCGGGTTAGTGCTGAGGGAGGATGGAGTTGCGTATGGGAAGGCCAGCCGAATGACAATGGATGCGATCGCCGCCGGCCGGCTCCGACGCGGCGGCGAGCTGCGGGCCATCGGTCTGGTTTCGGCGGCGCATTTCGTAGCCCATTTCCACATGCTTGTACTGCCGCCGCTGTTCCCGTTTCTGCGGGAGCACTTCGGCGTCAGATTTGTCGAACTCGGCTTCGCGCTGACCATCGGCGCGC
>JBJMQW010000244.1:0-25064 GCA_045802495.1 Allostellaceae bacterium
CTATCAGCAATGCCTCAGGCACAACGCCGCGTTCTTCGTCGAATATCTTGTGCTGGATCTGGTCATGGATGACGGCGCCTGCCGGGGGGTCGTCGCTTGGCGGCTCGAGGACGGCACGCTACATCTGTTTCGCTCCCAGCTTGTGGTGCTGGCGACTGGCGGCGGCGGCCGCGCCTATTTTTCGACGACCCAGGCGCATATCTGCACCGGGGACGGCTATGCAATGGCGCTCCGCGCCGGGTTGCCGCTGCAGGACATGGAATTCGTCCAGTTCCATCCGACCGGGATTTATGGCGCCGGCTGCCTGATCACCGAGGGCTCCCGCGGCGAAGGCGGCTACATGACGAATTCCGAGGGCGAGCGCTTCATGGAACGCTACGCGCCGACAACCAAAGACCTCGCTTCGCGCGACGTGGCGAGCCGCGCGATGGCAATCGAGATCCGCGAAGGGCGCGGCTGCGGGCCCGAGGCCGATCACATTCTCCTGCACCTCGAACATCTCGATCCCAAGGTGCTGCACCAGCGGCTCCCCGGGATTTCCGAGACAGCAAGGATCTTCGCGGGCATTGATGTGACCCGCCAGCCGATCCCGGTCTTGCCGACGGCGCATTACAATATGGGCGGGATTCCGACCAACATTCACGCGGAGGTCCTGGATCCGGCGACTGACGACCCCGAGCGCACCGTCCCCGGTCTAATGGCTGTCGGCGAGGCGGCGTGCGTCTCGGTGCATGGCGCCACGCGGCTCGGCACCAACTCGCTGCTGGATCTGATCGTGTTCGGCCGCGCCGCAGCCGAGCGCGGCGCCGAGATTGTGGAGCCCGGGGCATCTCACGAAGCGCTCCGCCCCTCTGCGACCGAAGCTGCGCTCGCGCGGTTCGACCGGATACGGCACGCGAAAGGGCAGCTCAAGACCGGCGCGATCCGTGTCGCCATGCAGCGCGCGATGCAGGATCACTGCTCGGTCTTTCGCAGCGCCTCGGTGCTCGACCAAGGTCTGCGCAGGTTGGCAGCCGTCAGCGATTCCCTGCGTGATCTTGCCGTCGCCGATCGTTCGCTGATCTGGAACACCGATCTCGTCGAGGCGCTGGAGCTCGACAACCTCATCGGGCAGGCCGCGATCGTGCTCCATTCGGCGCTATACCGCACCGAGAGCCGCGGCGCGCATGCGCGCGAGGACTTCCCCGAACGCGACGACCGCAACTGGCTCAAGCACACCCTCGGCTGGCGGAACGGCAAAGGCGAGGTGCGTCTCGGCGACCGGCCGGTGCACCTCCACACGCTCTCGAACGAGGTGCAGGCGTTCCCCCCTGCCGAGCGCGTCTATTGATCTCTCGTGAAAGCGCTGGCGCTGCTGCGGTCGCACCTCCCCGGTCAATGCGCGAGCGGGTCGGGGCGGAGCTGGAACTGGACTACGAGCGGGCTTGACAAGGTCTGCGGTGTGGCCTCCGGCGCGCCGGGAGCGGGGGCGTCAATGCCCTCGATGTGCTGCGGCGTGCGGTTGCCCGAACTCGCCCAGAGCGCGCGGCCTTTCCAGCCGGCATTCGGATCGTCGATCCGGCCTTCGAGCCCCTTGGTGAAGAACCCCATCGGATAGGGCACGCGCAATTCGACAAAATGGCCGTCGACCAGGGCGTGCAATGAATCCGATTGGTTGCCGGTCTCGAACGGCACATTCGGCCCGAGCCCCAGAATGTTGAACCAATCGACCCAGACGTAATACGGGTTTTCCTCGGCGCCGGGATCGCCCTGAAAGCCCGGCCCGGACAGTGCATAGAACGAAAATCCCTCGGGGCATTTCTCGCCCTTTTCCGCGCCCGGTCCGCCCAACGGCCCCTTGCATTTGCGGCGGTCGAAGCTGGCCAGGTGGCCGCTGTCGAGCGGCAGCCAGACGACGCCGCTGCGATCGACATCCATGCCGCGGATGCCGTAGCCGGGTAGCGGCACCTTGTAGATCTCGGCGAGCGCGGTATCGGCCGGGTTGGCGCCCGGATCGAGCCGGATGATGTAACCGGGATGGCTCAGGTTCGAGCCCCAGATCGCCTTGTCCGCCGGCGAATAGGCGATCGCGTACATGCCGTAGGCGATCCGGGTATCCTTGCTGTAGTCGGGCGGCTGGCCGGGCTGGTTGTAACCTTCGTCGCGCTTGCCGTTGCCGTTGGTGTCGACGATCAGCGGCGTCCAGCCCTGCGATTGCGCTGCGTCTCCGGTTTCCCAGAACTTTTTGGTGTTGATCCAGCCGGCGACCGCCAGCTCAGGGACGGGCGCTCCGCCAATTCCGGTATTGTTGCTGAGCCAGAGCGTGTTGTCGGCATCCTCGGCGAGGTTCAGGTGATGCGTGCCGAAGCAGGTGTCGATCATGGTGAATTTCTGCGTCTTCGGGTCGTACACGGTCACCTGGCGCGAATTCTGGAAAAAGCCCTCGTGCGGCACGTCGAGCGGGTAAAGCTGGGCCGAGCGCAACGATGAGCCCTTCTTGCAATACGCCGGAATGTCCTTCGGCGAGCGGTTTTGCGCGGCCCAATAGACACGACCGTCCTGGTCCATCGCCGAGGTGTGCGCATTGACCTTGCTGTCCCAGGTCTGCTCCATGCCGAAATAGGGCGACGGATTGACCACCTGGTTGGCGAGCGACGAGCTCGGCGCGTTGTCGCGGACCGGCGGGGTCAGCGTTGTTTTTGTATTGTGCATCGGGTCGAGCACCGGCTGCGCGCTGCTGCTGAGCTCGGTATCGCCGTAGATCGGGCCATAGGCGTTGACCGTCGGGTGGCGTCGGTCGGTCGTTGTCAAATCGTGCAGGTAATGCTTTGGGTCGAGCCAGTCGCGCGCAGTGATCACAATATTCCGCTCGATGCCGACCGGCCGCTGCGGGCTGCGGCTTGGCAATTCGCCCGCCTCAATCCGGTCGGTCCAGTCGGCGAGCCAGGCCAGCTGGCCGCCATCCGGCGTCATCAGCTGGGTGATGAAGCGCACCATGTCGTGACCGGCCGGGCCGACGGACAGGCGGTAGGTCCAGGCGTCGCGCGACGTCTCGAACTTGCCGAGCGCCGGCGACAGCGTGCGGGTGGCGTAATTGCCCATCTGATGGCAATTGCCGCAGCCATTGGTCTTGATGAAATTGAGCCACTGCTCCTGGGTCTTGAACATCTCGGGAATGCCGTTGCCCTTGTCGCCGGTGCCGGGAAACAGGCTCTTGTCGGGGATCTTCAGCATCGAATACCAGTAGGCGGCCGGGTAATATTGCGCCGCGGCGGCAAGGCTCGGCGCGACGACCGCGTTCAGATCGAGGTGCTGGCCCGGCTCCGAGGCGACCTTCGGCGAGTCGACGAGACTGTAGCCGCGCACCCAGACCTCGTAATGCGCCTTCGGCAGATCCGGTACGACGTACCGCCCGCGCTCGTCGGTGACCGCGATCTTGGCAAAGCGGGTGCCGAGCTCCGTCGTCTGCGCGATGACCCAGACGCCGGCTTCCGGACCGAAGCGGCTGGTGACGATCCCGCCGATATCGTCGCCGTCGATCTCGACAGCCGGAGCCGGGCTCTGCTGGGCGCGCGGCCCGGTAGGAAAGCCGAAAGTAGTCCCGACGGCCATCCCTGTGGCAAAAATCAACTTCGCGACGCCCATGGCCTGATCTCCCGTAGGGTCGTTTTTTGCCTGTGGCCACAGTATACGCCGAACCGAAATCGCTCGCGCCTCACAAACGCTAAGTGCCTATCCCGATTAGATCCGTACCCGGCGGGCAAGGCCCCAAGTGTCACGAGAGCTCTCCCCACACCCGACCGGCAATGCGGCTGATACTGGCAGCAGCGCGCGATGCAGCATCACTGCTCGTTCTTCCGCAGCGCCTCGGTGCTCGGCGAAGGTCTGCGCAGGATGGCAGCCGTCGGCGATTATTTGAGGCAGCATTTGGGAACTAACCCCTGTGCATCCGGCGGGTTTTGTCGTACGGAGGTGAGCGCGGGAAGGATAGAACGCAATGCGTGCTGTTCGAGCGAACGATGCCTGAGTCAGGACGCGACCGGCAATCACTCTCGCCGCGGCAGCGGCGACTAATTAGGCTGATCGTGCTGGTTGGGCTGTCTGGCCTTCTGTGGTTGGGAATCGTCGGGTTGCTCGTCCACATGCTATTTTCGTCGGGCGCCCACCTCCTCGGGGCAGTTGTGCTCATGACCCAGAGAGCGCGATCCCCGAGGCCGATCGACGCATATTGGTCAGGCAAGATATTTTCGGGGCCCCTGGTCTTCGGCACTTGCAGCTAAGTACAATCAAAACGTGTTCTCTGACTTGAGGTCCGCTGCTTCTGCAGCGAGTCTGCAGTGACACTCTCTTCCAGGTTGTATTTCCGGGCCATCGCATTTCGCGATCATCGAAGCGAAATATGCAATTCGAAGGAGGCGAAATTAAGGTCGTCGCGCGGTGGCCGGCCCGCACCGCTAGAGGGACGAGGCGTCGGCCGGTGGCGCCAGTCGAGCCGGCGACGGCCAGCCGCGCGGCGGCAGGCGGAGCTCAGCGCAGGCTCGGCGTGTAACCCTTCCGCGGATATTCTTCCCAGTATTGCCGGAAACCGCGATGAGTGGCTTCCTGATGCGGATGGGCCCGGAGTTTCTCGACATCGATGTCGATGCCGAGCCCGGGGGTGGTCGGCAGATCGATCCAGCCGTCTTGTACCGCCAGCGATGCGGTGGCGATTTCCCGGCAGAGATCCTGGAAATTCACAAAATACTCGGTGATGCGGAAGTTCGGAATCACTGCCGAGAGGTGCACGGTCGCCGCGAGGCCGACGAGCGTACTGTTGTAATTGTGCGGCGACATCACGACCGCCTGCGGCTGCGCCATTGCGGCGATGTCGAGCATCGCGGTGATCCCGCCGACGGCGCAGATATCGGGGTTCAGGATGTCGGCCGCACGCTTCGCGAGACATTCGAAGAAGGCTTCTTTCGAATAGATCGCCTCGCCAGTGACGATCGGAATCGGCACGGCGCGCCTCACTTCGGCAACGAGGTCGATGTTCTCTGCCAGGCAGGGCTCCTCGTACCAGTCGATGCCGAATTCGGCGAGGCGTTGGCCGATGCGGATCGCGTGGGCCGGCGCAAAACGCCGATGCGCCTCGATCAACAGCTCGAAATCGGGTCCCAGCGCCTGGCGCATTGCGCGCACGTAATCGATCGCAAAATCCTCGTCGCGCCGGTCGACAAAGCTGCGCCACGGCCCGGGGAAGGGGTCGAATTTGGCGGCGGTGAAGCCCATCGCCTTGACCTTTAGCCCGCGCTCGACGCCCTCCTCGATCGTCGTCCCGCGCGACCAGCCATTGGCATAGACCCGCACGCGCTCACGCGAGGCGCCGCCGATCAGATTGTAAACCGGCAATCCCGCGCGCTTGCCGATGATGTCCCAGGAGGCGATCTCGATCGCGCTCCACGCCGCCATCAGCTCCAGCGAAATGCGGCGGATCGCGAAATCCTCGAACATGATCTGGCCGGTATGCCGGATGTTGAAGGCGCTGCGGCCGATGACATGCGGCGCCATCGCCTCGATGCACTGCGCGACAACCCTCTCCTTGCCGGCCGTGACATAGGCCTCGCCCCAGCCGTAAAAGCCGTCCTCGGTTTCGACGCGGCAGAACACCAGGTCTTTCGAACTGCCGGTCCCGAGGATAAAGGTTTCGATCCGCGCAATTTTCATGGCTGGCCCTCCGCTGATGCCGTTGTGACGTCACTCGACAGCGTGGAGGCAGTCAGGTCAAGAGTGCGGCGGACTGGCGATCCAGCGCCTCACGGATGGCGCGGGCAAGGGTCGCGAGCTGGTAGGGCTTGCGCAGTATCGGAAAGCCGGCCTCCAGCGTGTTCGCGGCCTTGGCATAGCCGCTCGTCAGCAACACAGCAACGTCAGGGTGTTCCTCCCTGACCCGCTGCGCCAACCCCAGGCCGTCGAGCTCGCCCGGCATTACGACATCGCTGAAGACGAGATCGATCGCATCGCCGGAGGCCAGCAGTTGCAGCGCGGCCGCTGGCGAGTCAGCGCAAATGATTCTGTAGCCGAGCTGATCAAGCAGCATGCTCGCCACTTCTTGAACGTCGGGATTATCCTCGACCAGCAGGATTGTTTCGCGGCCTGCCGGCGACTCTTTGTCTTCAGCCCTCTCCTGACTCACCGGCCGGCGAGTACGTGGTAAGTACATCGTGACGGTGGTGCCCTTCCCGAGGTCGCTGCTGATCGTTACCGTGCCGCCCGACTGGCGGGTAAGGCCATAGACCTGTGACAGCCCCAATCCGGTCCCTTTGTCCAACTCCTTTGTTGTAAAGAACGGCTCGAAAACCTTGGGCAGGATATCGGCCGCGATGCCGCAGCCGCTGTCCGTCACCATCAAAGCGACGAAATCACCGCTCAGGTTCTCCGGTGTGTCGTCTGGCTGCAGCACTGCGTTTTCCGCCGTTATCGATATGGTCCCGCCGTGCGGCATCGCATCGCGGGCATTGACGACGAGGTTTATCAGCGCGAGCTCCAGCTCGTGAACATCGACGAGCACGGGCCAAATGTTTCGCCCGATATTCACTGACAGCTCGATGTCGCCGCGGGCGGAACTGGCGAGCAGATCCCGGAAATCCGCGAGACGCTGCCGCAAGCTTATGACGGTGGGGTTGAGCGTTTGACGCCGCGAAAACGCGAGCAGCTGGCGCGTCAATGTTTCTCCGCGCGCCGCCGCCATCTCTATCGCCTCGATCGAGCGCAAATTCTTTGCATCGCGGAGCCTCTGCTTCAGCAATTGGGCATTGCCGCTCACGACCATGATCATATTGTTGAAGTCGTGCGCTATGCCGCCGGTCAACTGGCCCAGCGCCTCCATCTTTTGTGATTGGGCAAGCTGCTCCTGGGCACGCCGCAATTTCGCTTCGGCCTCACGCAGTTCGGTTATATCACGGGTGATCTTGGCGAACCCGATAACCTTGCCAGCCTCGTCCCGTATGGCGTGGATCACAACGCTCGCAAACAACAGAGATCCATCCTTGCGGACGCGCCAGCCATCGGCCGAGTAGGTCCCGGACTGGGCCGCGGTTGCAAGCGCCCGTTCGGGAAGCCCCGCTGCGCGATCCGCAGCGGTGTAGAAGGATGAGAAATGTTTGCCGATGATCTCGTAGTCGGCATATCCCTTGATCCGCTGCGCGCCGGCGTTCCATCCCGCAACCACGCCGTGCGCATCGAGCCTGATCAGCGCGTAGTCTGTGACAGCCTCAGTAAACAGCCGGAGTTGCCTTTCGCTTTCACGCAGTGCCTCCGCCGCGGTTTTCTCCGCGGTCACATGCCGGCCGATGACGTAGATCAATCCGTTTTCGACGGTCATCGTCCAGGCGATCCAGCGCCAGGACCCGTCCTTGTGACGAAATCGGTTCTCCATCCGGACGGTCGGAACGCCTTGTGCAAGCAGCCGGCGCCCGGCTGTCGAATGGGCTGCGTCGTCGGGATGTCTCAGCTCGGTGACCGGCATCCTCTTGATTTCGTCCTCGGTCCAGCCCAGAAGGGCGGTCCAGGCGGGGTTGATGCCCAGGAAATAGCCGTCGAAGTTAGAGACGCCGAGCAGGTCCTCGGATACCTGCCAGATACGATCACGTTCCACCTTACGCTGGGCGATCTCCGCCTCCAGCGTGTCGTTCAGAACCTGCAGCGCCTTCTCCTTGCGGACGCGCTCCGTGGTCTCGACGCAAGTCGTCAGAACGCCACCAATGCCGTTCGGCGCCGTGGCGTCAGGAATCGGGCTGTGGCTGATCGTAAATCGCGCGTCTTCGGCGGCCGCTCCCGCGCGGCGCACGGTCCAAAGATGATCTTCCGCAAAAAAGCCTTCCCGCGCCCCGTGCAGGATCTCCTCGTTCAATGGACCCAGTTCGGGATAAATTTCCGACCAGATTTCACGCAGCGGCCGCCCTAATGCCCGGGGATGCTTGTCGCGCAGAATGGGCCGATAGGCGTCGTTATAGATCAGGATAAGCTCGGGACCCCATCGGACCGCCATCGGGAAACCTGAGGCGAGAACCACGGTGACAATCAGCTTGAGACTTTCGGGCCAAGTTTCGACACCGCCGAGCGGTGTTTTCGACCAATCCAGATCGCGGATCCGCTGCGCCATCTCGCCGGAACGGTTGGCAAGGAAGAAACTGGTCATCGGCGAGCGGCTGTTTCCCACCCCGAACTCTGTTTGCGCTTAGAACACATGGGAATGGCAATTATGTCCAGCCCGCGGTTGCGCATGCTATAACCGCATCTTGCTCTGGGTTTCATCAACGGAGGCGGCAATGAAGACCTTTGTTCGCTGCGGCCAGCTCTTCACCGGACGCGAGGATGAGGCTCGCCCAGGTGATGTCCTGGTGTTTGATCAGCGGGGCTCGATCGACTACGCCGGCCCGGAAACCGAGGCGCCGCGGCGGACCCGAGGAGACCGGACGCTCGACTACTCCGATTGCTTCGTCATGCCGGGCCTCATCGACGTCCACACTCACCTCGCCTATGGCAATGCCAAAAGCGAGGAGGACATCGATCTCTACAGCCCGTTGGAGTTCCGTGCTCTGCGGGGGATGTTTTTTGCCCAGAAGGTCGCTGCTGCCGGGTTTACCGCCATTTGTTCCCCGGGGGACGCCGGTCAGATCAGCCTCTCGATCCGGAATGCGATCCGCGCCGGCCTGTTCGACGGACCCAGGGTCATGGCGGCGGGGCGTTATCTGACGACTCATCAGGGTTTGACCGACTGGTACCCAAGCTGGATCGGGGCCCCCGAAACCTCGATCGGGAAGCTAGTCAACGGTAACACCGAAGCCGTCGAAGAGATCCGTCGTCAGGTCAAAGATGGCGTCGATTGCGTCAAAATAGCACTGGATGGCATCCAACGTCGCGAAAATGGCGAGCTCATTGCCGCCTTCACCCAGGAAGAAACCGATATCATGGTCCGCGAGATCCACCGCCTCGGCAAAAAGGCTGTGGCGCATGCCCGGGGTCGCGAGGCGACCCTCTACGCCGCCCGCGCCGGGGTCGATCTGATCTTCCACGCCAACCACCTCGACGGCGAATGCATCGAGGCGATGATCGATACCGGCAGCATGGTTTCGCCGACCTTGACCCACCCCCGCAACACAATCGATTTCACCCAGCCGCACGAGCCGGCCTATCTGAAGGGGCGTCCGGAACATGCGCAACGCGAATACGAGATCGGTTGCGCGAATTGGAAAAAGGCCCGGGCGGCGGGCGTACCGATGCTGACCGGCACCGATACCGGCTTTGCGGTGACCCCCTACGGCGAGTGGAACGCCCGCGAACTCGAGCTTTTTGTCGATGATCTCGGCTTCACTCCGGCCGCCGCGTTGCGCGCTGCGACCGAAATCAACGCCCGCTTCATGACCGAAGGCGACCGCATCGGGGCGTTAGAGCCGGGCAAATCAGCGGACTTCATTGCGCTCGACGCCTCGCCGCTAGCCGACATCCGCGTGCTGCAGGATCGGAGCCGGCTGCGCGCCGTTTACATCGCCGGCAAGGAGATCCGCATCCCCGACCGCCCTTACGACCCTCGTCAGGTTACCGATTTCGCTCTAACCAACTGGACCGAGCTGTATACCCGAGAGCGGGTCGCCGAATTGCGGCGTCAACAAGCCCCCCACCTCGCCGCCGCAGAGTGACTGGCATTTAACGTAACTGTCACATTAACGGCGCAGGCTTAGCTCGTTGTTTTTCATCACGGGGCGGGGATGGGATTATGCCCGTGGATTCGTTCGACTATGACCTTCTAGTGATCGGTTCCGGGCCAGCCGGCCAGCGGGCGGCTATCCAAGGCGCGAAGCTCGACAAGAGGGTAGCGGTGGTCGAGCGCAAAACCGTCATCGGCGGATGCAGCGTCAATCTCGGCACGATCCCGTCAAAGACCCTGCGCGAGGTCGTGCTCGAACTCTCCGGCTACCGCTCCCGCGAGTTCTACGGTGCCTCCTACACCGTCAAAGAGCACATCACGATACAGGACCTGCTGGTCCGCACCGACCGTGTCATCCAGCACGAAATCGACGTCATGCGTCACCAGCTGATGCGCAACGATGTCGAGCTGATACCGGCCGAGGCGTCCTTTGTCGGCCCGAGTTCTGTCCGCCTCGACTATGCCGACCGCCATACCTCGCGCACGGTCACGGCCGGCAAGATCGTGATCGCGGTTGGAACAGAAAACACGCGCGATCCTCACGTTCCGTTCGATGGGAACCGGATCTTCACCAGCGACGACATCCTGCATCTCGACCGGTTGCCGAGAACCTTGGCGGTCGTCGGAGCCGGCGTGATCGGATGCGAATACGCCAGCATCTTCGCCGCTCTCGGGGTGCGGGTCACTCTGGTCGACAAGCGGCCCCGCCTGCTGCCCTTTGTCGATGCCGAGATCGCCGACGCGCTCTGCCATCATTTGCGCGAAAATCGCGCCACACTACGACTAAACGAGAGCGTCAAACAACTCGAGATCGTCGAAGGCAATGGCCACGGGGCGGGGGTGAAGCTTCATCTAGACAGCGGCAAGACGATTTTCGCCGAGAAGGCCCTCTACTCGGTCGGCCGCACCGGCGCCACCCGCAGGCTCGATTTGGCGAGCGCGGGACTCGTCGCCAACGACCGGGGCCGCGTCACGGTCGATGCCCATTATCAAACAGAAGTGCCCAACCTCTATGCCGTCGGCGACGTGATCGGTTTTCCGGCACTGGCTTCGACCTCGATGGAACAGGGGCGCCTTGCGGTCTGCCACGCCTTTGGCGTGAAGGCGCACAGCGCGCCCGAACGTTTCCCATACGGCATTTATGCCGTCCCCGAGATCTCGATGGTCGGCAAGACCGAAGAGGAGCTGACCGACGCCTCGATTCCTTACGAGATCGGCAAGGCACGCTACAAAGAGATTGCCCGCGGCCAGATCCTCGGCGATGTGACCGGCCTCCTCAAACTGATCTTCCATTGTGAGACCCGGGAGCTTCTCGGAATCCACATCATCGGAGAGGGGGCGAGCGAGCTGATCCACATCGGTCAGGCGGTCCTGTCGTTCGGAGGCAAGATCGACTACTTCATCGACACGGTGTTCAACTACCCGACACTCGCCGAATGCTACAAGGTCGCAGCATTCGACGGGATCAACCGGCTCGGTATTTTTGAAGATGCGGCGGCGGAGCTTACCGAGCCTGGTGATGGATGAAATCGGTAATTAGGCCCAGTGCGCGCACCGCATCGGGTGAGCCGGGATCTCTGGGGATGAAGGCGTGCGGCTGCCCTTCGAACCGGTGGAAGGCGATCGAGCCCCCAGCCCGCTTGTAAGCCGTCGCAAAATCGGGGGGTGAGGTTGTCGTCGGCCGTACCCTGCATGATCAAGGCAGGCGGGGTTTCGACCGGGTCGCCGGTTCGAGGATCAGCTGCGGATTGCCTTCTTCCATTGCGTCTTCGGACGGCCAGAACTGATGGTGCGCCTCGACCAGGCGATCATTGCCGCGTTCTTGCACGGCGCGGTACCGGGCGAGCGGGTCGGCGACCGGCCAGCAGGCGATCGCAAAGGCGAGGCTCGCATCGGCCCCGGGCAGCGGATGCGCGGCGTAGCGCGAATCCCTCGGACGCAACACGTTGAGGAGCAAGAGGTGGCCGCCGGAGGAGGTGCCGAGACCGCCGACCAGCTCCTGGCGGGTGGCGAACCGCTCGGCATTCGCCTTCAAGAACCGGATGCCGAAATTCACATCGGCGACGGTCTCGGGATAGCGCACCGCCGGCGGCATGCGAAAATCGATCGACAAGGTAACTATGCCGTGGGCCGCGAGGTGTTCGGCGATCGAAACATTGTTGAACCGGTCGCCCGAAATCCATGCACCGCCATGCACTTCCAGTACCGCCGGGAAGGGCCCCCGCCCTTCGGGGCGGTAGAACCGCGCGAGCAGCGAGACGCTGCCTGGGTGCAGGTATTCCAGATCTTCGGCATGGATCGGCATCGCTCTCGCCCTCGCTTGGTTCCGCCATCAGAACCTAGCGCCGCGCCGGAGCGGCGCGCAAGGACGCGAAAGAGTGGATGAGATCTGACATTTAGTACCCGCGCGGCGAGCCAGCTTTGGGTTGGGAAGCGGGTCCTTCGCTATTGGCCGGGTCAGCGGCGAGGCAGCGTCGAAAGCCGACATTTCAAACGAATGCGAGCAGCGCTCCGAGAAATGGAAACTCAAAGCGATGTCATCGGCTTTCACGGGCTTGGCAAAAGTGCCGATCAAACATGACCCGGCATCGCACCCCCGCGAAGATCCGAGGTCTATTCCGCAGCTGCTGCAGCGACGCCCCAAAGCTCGGGCCGCAGTTCCTCCCGACGGTCGGGGAACGCCAGCGCGCAGAGGAACGTGACGATCGCCAGCGCCGCCATCACTAGCGTCGCGGCCGCTAGGCTGCCAGTCCTTTCGTGCAGCCACGCCACCATCGGCGCTGCGGCCGCCGCGCCGATGAACCCGACGAAGAAGCGGACCGAATACATCCGGGTGCGCAGCACCGGCGAGATGTAGCGCGCGGTCATCGTTTCGTTGACGGTGACCTGGCCAAAGATCGCCGCCGCGACCATCGCCGCGAACGGCAGCACCAGCCAACCCTGCGCCCAGGTCACCGCCAGCAGCCCCGGCACCAGCAGCGCGCTGATCGGCAGGAACACCCGCCGCAGCGTCGTCCGGTCGATCATGCGGCCGACGGTGAACTGGGTAGCGGCGCCGCACAGCATCGTCGCGAATGCCGCCAGCCCGACCAGCGGCAACAGCTGTGGATCGCCGCCCAGCCGCTCCTCGATCAGCTTCGGCAGCAGCAGGGTAAAGGCGTTGAACACCAGCCCGCTCACCACCGCGATCAGCAGCAGCACGACGACCGCTCGGCGCACTAGGTGTCGCGGGATTTCCGGGAATGCCGCCGCAGCTCGCTTGGCTGCAGCCTCGGGCGTCGGCAGGCGCATCCACCACAAGCCGAGCACGGCACAGACCACACCGGGGACGATGAACGCCGCGCGCCAGCCGGCCTGGCTCGCGAGAAACGCGGTCACCACCGGGGCGAGCCCCACGCCGATATTGCCGAACACGCCGTTGACGCCGATGGCGCGGCCCGGCCGGTCGCCGGCGGCATCGACCAACATCGCGGTGCCGATCGGATGGTAGATCGCCGCGAACAGCCCGGTCGCGCCCAGGGTCACCGCCAGCACCGCCGGCGATCCCGCAAACGCTGTCGCTACCATCGACAGGCCGGCCGGTGCCGAGGAAGAACAAGGTAATCAGCGCCGGCCGGCCGACCCGCTGAGCGATCCAGCCCTGCGGCAGCGAAAACGCGCCGTAAAGCACAAACATGCCTGTTGCGAGCGCGAGGATCGGCCCATAGGCCTCGCCGAATGCGCCGCCGGGTACGGCCATCGCCAGCACGGCTGTCGGCAGCACCATCAGCGAATAATGGGTGAAGGTGTGCGCGGCGTTGATGAAGGCGATCTGGCGCGTGTTCGGCGACATATTGCGGACCTTGACGTTTGGTTCGTTGGTTCGCGCATTGTAGGGTGTCGCTAAATCGACGTACGGCCAATCTATGTCGCAAACAAGACACGCCTTCGATTTAACCCGGCTACTTCCTTTCGAGCAGGCTCCCCGGCCGATGGTCGGGTATGCCCACGACTACGCCACCAACGACTACACCGGTTGGCACCAGCATCCGCGCGCCCAACTGCTGCACGCAACCGCCGGGATCATGCGGGTGGCGACGGCAAAGGCGCTGTTCATCGTGCCGCCCGGCACCGGGTTGTGGGTGCCGGCCTATACCGAGCATGTCACGCGGATGCCGAGCGGGTTGGCAATGCGCGGACTGTTCCTGCGCGAGGATGCGGCGCGCGCCGGACCGGATAGGGTGACGGTGGTTGCGATCTCGCCGCTGCTGCGGGCGCTGATCCTCGCGGCGTGCGAGCAGCCCGTGATGTGGGACGAGGATGGGCCAGGGCGCCACGTCGTGGCTCTGGCGCTTCACGAGATCGGCCATGCTGCGACGCGCCCGATCTCGGTGCCGGCGTGCAACGATGCGCGCCTGCGGCGCGTGACCGAGGCGCTTCTGGCGGACCCGGCGGACCCTCGCGGGCTGGACGCCTTCGCGGAGATGGCTGGCGCTTCTGCGAGGACTCTCGCACGGCTGTTCCGGCGCGAGACCGGCATGAGCTTTCATGCGTGGCGGCGACAGTTACGGCTGACCGAAGGGCTTGCCGCGCTTACCGAAGGCGAGACCCCGGCGCGGGTGGCGGCCGCGGTCGGCTACAGCAGCGGCCCGGCATTCGGCGCGGCGTTTCGTTCGGTATTTGGCATCACACCGGGTCGATCGCGGCGTGGGAACTGAAATTCGCCCGTATGAATTTCAGCGCGCCGCGAAGGTCAGATTGTGGCGCAAGGAGCGCGAATTTCCGCACTGGATCGCGGCGCTTCAGCCCGCCGAGGCGGGTACCAGCGTTTGATTTGTACCATTAGCTTTGCCCGGCGGCATTGCCACGCAAAGCCGTAAGATAGGCGCGGATACGGGCGGCATTGACGCCGAAATCGCCACGGCCCTGCCGCGCCGACGAGCGCAGGTCGATGCGGCTGCCGGCGTCCGCAGCAGCGACTCGGATGACAATATCGTCGGTGAAGCCGTACCACCGGCTCCGCTCGCTCGCTTCGATCCGGCCCGCCGCCTCGTCGGTGGCGACGATCGTCCACCCCATCTTTTTCGCAGTGTCGAGCGCGCTGTCGAACGCCGTTCTGGGCGGCAGCGCGAGCGTTAGCGGGGCAATGTCTGGATAGGCCTGTTTTTGCTGGTCGGCAAATTTGGAACCCGGATAAGCGGCAGGATTTGCGCCCTCGGCGGCACGCAAGGGGACGACAGCGGCAAAAGTGGGAGGGTGTTCGGTGTCCGTCGTGATGTCGTTGATCGGCGGTACGGTAGATCGCATCGCGTTGTAATGCCAGGGCACATAGGCGACGAGAGCACCTGCCGCAAAGCCGATGGCGGCGACGGCAATTTCCCGCCACCCGATCCGTAAGCGGCCAACCACCAGAGCGAGCGCCGAGACGGCGAGCGCGGCAACGCCAAAATAGCCGGCCCAGGGCATCAGGCTCAGCAGAGCGAAACGGTAGTGCCACCACCCGGCGCGCCAGCCGATCGGGCCCGCTGCCAGCAGAACCACGGCAATCGCCGCGAGAGCCAAGCCCAAGAGCGGCAGATGCCGAACTAGCGGTCGCGCGCCCGTAGACGAAGTTGTTGCGGTCGTCATGCGTCTTGCTCCCCACCAGAATGATTTCCGCGATAAGATAGACGCGCCGTGTTCCGGTAAATTCCCGCCGAGCGGACAGCTCTTGGCGAGCGCGTCACTCTGCGCAATTTTGAGCGACACGGCGGATCGAGGGCAAATTGGACAATGGAGATCGCGGGCGCTCGGTGCGCCGCTTCGAGGATATCAGGTTCCTGACCGGGCACGGGCGGTATGTCGAGGATTTCGTTTTTGCCGACGAAGTTCACGCCTGTGTCCTCCGCTCTCCGCATGCCCACGCGGTAATCGAGCACGTCGGCACGGCGTCGGCGCAGGCGGTCGCCGGCGTGCTCGGCGTCTTCGCCGAAACGGATCTGCGCGCGGACGGGATCGGCCCTCTGCCGTGCATTGCGCAAGTCGCAACGGTCGATCCGATGATCGTGCCGGCACGCTACGCTCTGGCGCGCGGGCGCGTACGCCACGTCGGGGATCCTGTGGCGTTCGTCGTCGCGGAAAGCCGCGACCCCGCGCGCGACGCCGCAGAGCGCATCGCGGTTGATTACCGGCCGCTAGACGCGGTCGTCGACGCTTCTGCGGTCCTAGCGCCGGATAGCCCGGCGATATGGGAGGAAGCGCCCGGAAATCTCAGCTACCGTTTTCAGCGCGGAGACCGCGTCGCGACCGAAGCGGCCTTTGCCGAGGCGGCGCATATCGTCGAGATCGAGCTCATCAATAATCGGCTCGTCCCGGCGCCGATCGAACCGCGCGCCGCTATTGGCAGCCATGATGCGCGTGACGACAGCTTTCACCTGCTGGTGACCGGCCAGGGCGTCCACAGCATTCGCAATCAGCTCGCCGAAGCCGTGTTTCACCTGCCGCGCGAGCGCATCCGGGTCAGCGCGCCCGATGTCGGCGGCGGCTTCGGCATGAAGAATTTCCTTTATCCCGAATGGGTGCTGGTGCTCTGGGCGGCTCGTCGGCTCGGCCGCCCGGTCAAATGGGTTGCCGAACGTTCCGGGGAGTTCGTCAGCGGCGCGCAGGGCCGCGACAACCATACGAAGGCGCGGCTGGCGCTCGACAGCAACGGCCGGTTTCTCGCCCTCGATGTGTCCACCGCCGCCAATCTCGGCGCCTATCTTTCCACCAACGGGCCGGGCAGCTCTACCAACGCGCCGGCAACCGCAATGGGCGGCGTCTACGCTATCCCCGCCGTTTCCATGGACGTGCGCGGCGTCTTCACCAACACGGTGCCGATCGACGCCTATCGCGGCGCCGGCAAGCCCGAGGCCAATTACCTGATTGAGCGTCTGATCAATGTCGCCGCACACCGGCTCGGGTGGGATCCCGTCTCGCTCCGCCGCCGCAACCTGATCGCCGAATTCCCCTATCGCAGCGCTCTCGGCACGAATATCGATTGCGGTCGCTTCGCCGCCAATCTCGAAGAAGCACTCTCCAGTGCGCGGAATGCGGATTACGCAGCCCGGCAGGCCTCCTCCGTGGCGCGCGGCCGGCTGCGCGGGCTCGGAGCAGGCTGCTTTCTGGAGACCGCGCGCGGCACGCCCAATGAAGGCGCCGAGATCCGCTTCGATCCGGACGGCAAGGTGTCATTGATCCTCGGCACCCAATCGAACGGTCAAGGCCACGAAACGAGCTACCCGCAGATCGCCGCCGCGATGCTGGGTCTGCCGCTCGAAGCCTTTCGCCTGGTCCAGGCCGATACCGAAACCGTCAGGAGCGGCGCTGGGCATGGCGGGGCGCGATCCATGCACCAGGGCGGCAGCGCCCTGGTGAAGGCAGCCCAGCAGGTGGTCGAGAAAGGCCGCGCAATCGCGGCCATCCTGCTGCAGGCCGACATCGCCGAAATCGTATTCACCGGCGGCCGTTTCACGGTCGCCGGGACGGGACGCGAGATCGACTTGCTATCCGTCGCTCGTGCAGCGGGCGATCCGGCCAATCTCCCGGCGGGCACGGCGCCCGGCCTCGACAGCTATGTCTTCAACGTCTCGGACGTGTTCACTTTCCCAAACGGCTGTCACATCGCAGAGGTCGAGATCGATCCGGAGACCGGGGTGGTGAGCCTCGAACGCTACACCGCAGTTGACGATTATGGGCGCCTGATCAACCCGATGCTGACAAAGGGCCAGGTCCAAGGGGGCGTGGCGCAGGGTATCGGCCAGGCCCTCTTGGAGCACACCGTCTATGACCCGAATTCGGGCCAGCTATTGGCCGGATCCCTGATGGATTACGCACTGCCGCGCGCCGCTGATCTACCGGCTTTCGACATCACCCTCGCCGAGCTTCCGACCGCCGCGAACCCGCTTGGCGTCAAGGGCTCCGGCCAAGCGGGTTGCATCGCCGCTCCGCAGACAATCATCAACGCCGTCGTAGACGCACTGGCTCCGCTCGGCATCGACCATATCGATATGCCGGCGACCCCCGAACGCGTCTGGCGCGCGATCCGCGCTGCAACAGCCAATGGTCACGAACGATCAGCCGCTGGCGGGACACCCGCATCGCAGACTCGGCCAGCGGCGACATCGTCACAATGAGCGCATTTCGACGAAGTTGGCACTGTCATTGCGAGGAGCGCTTGCGCGACGACGCAATCTCGACCGATCGAGCGCCCGGCGGCCCGAGATTGCTTCCCCGCGGGTGAAGCCCGCGGGTCGCAATGACGCTTGCGGCAACCTGATCCGAAATTTCCTCTAGCTGCAACCTTGCTGACCTTGGGCGCGTTCAACTTATTCGCGTCTGGTCCGACTTCAAGCTGGGGTTGGCGCCGCGGGGTGGATCAGACCGGAGCCGCGAAGGTCGGACCAAAGACTGGTCGGGATCGGATGCTCCAATAACCGCAAATTCGCATGAAACTCCTCGGCGTTGCGCGGGCCGGGGATGATCGCCGCCACCGCCGGATGAGCCAGCGGGAATTGCAATGCTGCTGCCGCAAGAGGCACCCGGTGGCTGTCGCAAACCTCCCTTATGGCATTGACGCGGACCACGATCTCCGACGGGGCAGTGTCGTAATTCCAGGTCTCGCGGCCCGCCAGGATGCCGGAATTGAAAGGGCCGCCGACGATGATCGAGACGCCCGCCGCGACGCATTTGGGCAGCAGATCGTCGACCGGCGATTGCTCGAGCAGGGTGTAGCGCCCGGCCAGGAGGAATGCGTCCCAGCTGCCCCACTCCAAAGCCTCGAGCAACACCTCGCGTTCATTGACCCCGATGCCGATTGCTCGTACCGCGCCGGTGTTCCGCAATTGCTCGAGCGCGCGATAACCGCCGTCGCGCAGTGTGCGCATCAGCCGGGGATGAGCCTCCCGGCCATGCTGCATCGCGCCGATATCGTGCACGTAAAGAATGTCGATGCGAGCGAGGCCGAGCCGCTGGAGGCTATCCTCGAACGAGCGCATGACTGCGTCATAGGAATAATCAAAGACGGCCTCGAACGGCATCGGGCGTGGGCGTTCCTCGTCGGCAGTAACTCTCAGGCGAGGACGGAGCAGACGTCCAACTTTCGTGGAAAGCACCCATTCCTCGCGCGGCACCCATCGCATCGCGTCTCCGACGCAGCGCTCCGCTTGGCCAAAGCCGTAATATGGCGCCGTATCGATATAGCGCACCCCAGCCGCCCAGGCGGCGCGCACGATCCCCTCGGCTGCCTCGCGGGAAACCTCGACGCGTCCGCCTCCGAGCGTCGCGCAGCCGAGACCCAACACCGTGACTTCGAGCGCAGTTCGTCCGATCCGTCGTCTTTCGAAAACCGGCATTGTGCTGCCTCCCATATACGCAGACCCAAAGCCCGTAGTCCGAGCAGTCTGGCCCGATCATCAAGCCGCTTCAACGCGGAAGGAGCCTTCTTTGTGCGGATCTCCTACCCTGTTCAGCCCCGCTCCGCCCAGAGTAAGCTGCGCACTACAGCCGGAGGGGTAGGCCCGTCATGAAAGTCGGTCTTTTTATCAACACTCAGTTCCCGGAGGGGTTCAACCTGGCGGAGCGTGTCCCGGAGATCGTCGCGCAAGTGCGCGCGGCGCGTGACGCCGGGTTCGCGTCCCTCTGGTTCCCGCATCACTGGCTGACCCATCCGCTGCAGATGCTGCAGATCACGCCCCTCATGGGCTACGTCGCGGCGCACGCGCAAGGTATGACGATCGGCCCGAATATCCTGATCCTGCCGCCCCTCAACCCCATGCATGTGGCCGAGGAAGCCGCCACGCTCGATGTGTTGACCGGCGGCAACTACATTCTTGGCATCGGTCTGGGCTACCGGCAGCCCGAATTTGACGCGTTCGGGATCAGCCTCAGCGAGCGGGCGCCGCGTTTCAACGAAAGCATCGGCCTGATGCGCCGGCTGTGGACTGAGGAGCGGGTGACGCACAAGGGCCGGTTCTACACAGTCAATGATGCCGGCATTGGCGTAAAGCCGGTTCGCCCGGGCGGGCCGCCGCTCTATATCGCCGGACAGGCCGACGTGTCGGTGAGGCGCGCAGCGCGGATCGGCGACGCTTGGCTCATCGTCAATACCAGTGGGCTCAGCAAGGTGGCGCCGCTGATGCTGACCTACCGCGCGGCGCTGAAGGAGTATGGCCGGACACCGATCGAGTTCCCGATCACCGTCGAATGCTATGTCGGCGCACGGCACGCTACGGCGCATGAGGAGTGCCGCGGACCATTGGAATACAAGTACAATGCCTATGCGTCTTGGGGGCTGCAGAACCGCACGACGCAAGGCTCGTTCGAGGATTTCGCGCGCGACCGGTTTATCATCGGCGACAAGGCGTCGGTGAAGGAAGAAATCGCGCGGTATCGCGAGCTCCTCGGTGTCGATCACTTCATCATGCGCTGCCAATGGCCGGGTCTGCCGCAGGAGCAGGTGCTGGCCTCGATCCGGCGGCTCGGCGAAATTTTCGCGTCCTAGGGGCGCTGCGGGCGATCGGCAACACGCACGTCTGTGCCCGCGAGAGGTCCTGTTGCATACCACCCGGACTGCTTCCGCCAAAGCTATGTCTACCCAGTCACCCTCGGAGCGTGTGAAGAAATCGCGTTGGGGTCGCCAAGAGGGCGAAATACCCCCGTCGTCCCGGCAAAGGCCGGGACCCAGGCTTCCGCGCCCGGGCTTTTCAAGCAATAGTAACGCCTTACCCAACGATCATCGGTCCGGGGCTGCGGAGCAATGGACCCCGGCCTGCCGCCGGGGTGACGAATGAATGAGTGCAGAGATTTTTTCGCAAACTCTCAGTTCGGCATCGCGTGCATCCCAGCCCGCTCTGCTTCGTCGCGGCAGGCATAGCGACCGGCACCTGAGAGGCCGTATGATCCATGCCCCTTCAGCTGGTAAGTGCCACTTTGTACGTCGACCCACACTACAGCGTCCTTAGGGCAATGCTCTTGCGCTTGTTGCTCGGTCCGGTAGGCGGAGAGAACAGCAGGCGACTGGCTGCAGGCTGCGCAAGATAGGATTAGAGCCAATATCACGAGGCTGGAGCCCAGGCCGTGCGTGAGACCACTCCCGGCGGTCAGGTTTCTTGTCGGGCTGGTCATCGGCATTTCCCCTTATCGGGACTCGGCTCACACAATGAGGCGCAAGCGGAAGATGCGCTGCACCAGCAGGATCAACATTCCGATAATGACGATCTGCAATGACGACGCGGCGGCGATGGTTGGATCGCCCTGCCACTGAATCTGCGAGAATATGTGCACCGGCAAACTGGTCGATTCCGGCCCCGACAGGAACAGCGCCAGATTGATGTCCGAAAATGAGATGATGAAGGCGAAGATCGCGCCCGACAACAGGCTCGACCGCAGCAGCGGCAAGGTCACTTTAAAGAACGCCTGTACGCGAGTTGCGCCAAGGCTCATCGCGGCTTCTTCGAGGCGCGGATCCAGCCCGACCAGGCCGGCGGTGACGCTGCGGATCACATAGGGCGTGCAGATTACCAGATGGCCCCAAAGCAGGGTCCAGACGGATGCCTGGACCGCCAGGCGCGCGTAAAGCAGATACAGCGCCGCGCCGAGCAGAATCTCCGGTACGAGGAGCGGCGCCAGAAAAAAAGTCTCAACCGCTTCGCGGCCAAAGAAACGAAAGCGCACCAGCCCCAGTGCGGCGCTGGTGCCGAGTATTGTTGCCAGTGCCGCCGAGAGTAGGCCGACCAGGAGGCTCACTCGGAAAAAAGCCGTCACGAAGGCCTGGCTCGCGAAGAACGCCTCGAACCAATGCAGCGTCAAACCCCGGGGTGGAAACTCAAAGGCGGCGCTCGGACCGAAGGACACGGCAATGACTACGACGAGTGGGGCCAGAAGGCCGCTATAGGTGACCACGACGAACGGAAGCAGCAGCCGGGGCGACCTCGCGCTCACCGCGCTGCCTCCCGGCGGCTTGCGTGCCGCGTCGCGAACAGCGCGCAGAACATCAGCCCGACCGTGAGCAGCACCAGTGTCACTGCCAGGCTCGAGGCCCCGGGCCAATTGAACGAGACCAGCACCTCGTCATAGATCTGCTGGCCGACCATGCGCTCGCGCGCGTTGCCCATCAGCGCCGGCGTAACAAAGGCGCTGATCGAAAGGCTAAAGACCAGCAGGCAACCGGAGATCAGACCAGGCAGGCTGAGCGGCAGGATGGTCCGCCAGAACATCTGGTACCAATTGGCGCCGAGGTTCTGCGCCGCTTCCTCGAGGCTCGGCGGGATTCTCTCTATCGAGGCCATGATCGGCAGCACCATGAACGGCACAAAGATGTTGACCAAACCGATCACGACGGCCGTCTCGCTGTAGAGCAGCCTCACCGGCTCCAACCCGAGCGCCGCCAGCGCCTGGTTGGCCAACCCCTTGCGGCCGAGAATGACGATCCAGCCAAAGACGCGGATGACCGCGCTGACCATCAACGGCATGATCAGCAGGAACAGGCAAAGCGCCTGCACCCGCGGCAATGCCCTGGCCAGAAAATAGGCAAGCGGATACCCGAGCACGACGCACACCGCCGTCGTGATCAGGCCGAGCCGCAAGGTCCGCACGAACAGGCGTCCGTAATAGAGGTCGAACAGCTTGGTGTAATTATCGAGCGTCAGCTCAGGTAAAAACACCTTTGTCGGCGAATAGGGGTGAAGGCTGTACATCGCCACATTGGCGAACGGCACCACCAGCAGAAACAGCAGAAACAATGCGTAGGGCCCTGTCAGAAATGTCCAGATCGGCCGCGTCCCAGCTCTCTCCATTGCCGTCTCTCAGCGTCGCAGCAGCCTGATGTCGGCTGCGTCGATAACGATCTCGACGGCCTGCTGCGGCACCCATCCGCGCGCTGCGCTCGCGTTCTTTAGCGATGCGCGCAGCCGATCTCCGGTGATGAGATCGAGGCTGAGATGCAGATCCTCGCCGAGATAGATTACATCCGCAATTCGGGCTGGCACCCGGTTCTGTCCCGGCGAAGTCCCGCCGCCTGGGGTTTCGACTTGGACCCGCTCTGGCCGAAGCAGAATCGAGACATCGGCGCTGGCGTTAAACTCGTCGTTCGCCGGAATGCAGCAGCAGAGTCGCAGCCCGGCGTCGGTTACGACGATCATGCCGCTGTCGGCGCCTTCGACGATCCGCGCCCGCAACATGTTCGAGCTGCCGATGAATTCCGCGACAAACGCCGTCGCCGGGCGCTCGTAAATGTCGCCGGGCGTGCCGATCTGCTCGATCCGGCCGTGCGACAGCACGGCGATGCGATCCGACAGCGCCAATGCTTCGGTCTGGTCGTGGGTGACATAGATCGACGTCTTGCCAAGACGGCGCTGCAGGTTGCGCAATTCCTCACGCATTTGGGTGCGGAGCTTGAAGTCGAGATTGGACAGCGGCTCGTCAAACATCAGGATGCGCGGTTCGAGGACCAGCGAGCGGGCGATCGCGACCCGCTGCTGTTGGCCGCCCGAGAGCTGCGCCGGAAAGCGCGCTGCCATATCGGCAAGGTCGACGAGCTGCAACACGCGACCGACGCGCTCGGCGATCTCGGATTTGGCAAGACGGCGCAACTTGAGCCCAAAGGCGATGTTGTCGAACACGGTTAGATGCGGGAACAGCGCGTAGTTTTGAAACACCAGGCCGACATCACGGCGGTGCGGCGGCTTGCGATCGAGGCGCTCTCCCTGCAGCTTGATCGAACCCTGGCTGAGCTCTTCGAAGCCGGCAATGCAGCGCAATGTGGTAGTCTTCCCGCAACCGCTCGGACCCAATAGCGAAAAAAACTCACCCTCATGGACCTCGAACGAGATCGGGCCGACGCTGACTTGCGGTGAATACCGCTTGGTCAGCTCACAAACTTCAAGTTCGACCCTGCGCGGCATTTAGGCGCCGAGCACTTCCTTGTTCCAGCGATCGAGGTATTGCGACTTGTGCGCGTTCATCTTCTCGTAGTCGATCGGTACGACGTTCTTCTCCTTGTCTGTCGGAAAGGCGTAGCGTGCCAGATCCGGCGGCAATTTGGCATTGCGGTTTGATGGCGGATAGAAGAAGCGCTGCGTCATCATCATTTGGTACTGACCGTCCATTGTAATGTTGCAGAAGCGGTTGGTCTGCTCGATGAACTTGCCGCCCCGCAGCACTGGAAAACCGTTGCCAACCAGCATCGTACCGGGAATGTACTCGATGTCGACAGGCACCCCCTGGCCTTGCAGGACAAAGGTGCGGCCATTCCAGAACGGCATGATGACGATCTCTTCGCGGCTGAACGCCTTTAGCGCGGCATCGGTATTTTCAATGATGACTGCCTCGTTTTTCTTAACCAGCTGGGCGAGGAACGCAATGCCGGGGTCGACATTGTCCTCATGGCCGCCGAGCGTTTTGTTCAACACCTGCAGCCAGGAATTGCCGACCCAGCCATAAGTCGGAATACCCACCCGGCCTTTGTATTTCGGGTTCAGCAGGTCCTGGTACGACGCTGGCTTGCTCGCTTCCTTGGTGTTGTAGACGAGCCCCATCACGATCAGCACAAACGGAGTAAACCAGTTCTTCAGCTGGCCCCGGGGCGGCTCCTTGGCGCTGTCGATGATCTCCTTGTAGTTCGTGCAGATGTCCAGATCGTAATCCTGCAGGCAACCGCCGAGCGCAAGGAAGTTTGCTTCCGCCTGGAGCACGGCGAGCGTCGAGAACGGCGGATTGCCGCAACTTGCCATTGCCTTTGCGGTGAAGACCGAGTCAATCGCGAATTCTTGGGTCACCTTGATGCCGTTCTTCTCCTCGAATTTCGGCGCATCGACAAAGGACGCTCGCAGGCCTTCACCCCAAGTCGCCCCGGTCGAGGCCAGGGTAAACTTCTCCTCCGCCCGGGCCGGCCGCGGCAGGCCGAATTCGTTCAGCGCGATCGACGCGGCACCCCATCCGAGGGCAGCCTGGAACTGGCGTCTGTTGATCCCGGTTTTCATCTGGTCGCCCTTCCCTGATACAAATCGATTGGCGGCTGGTGCCGGGTATGGTTCCCGGCATATTCTGTGCCAGTCGTATCGTGGACGCCCGACAGGCGCATACCGCCGGATCGTCGCTCAAACGTATAGGCATTTCCAGCATCGTCGCACACGGCCGCTTACGTATTGTGCCTCGAGCGTCTCCCCGGTACCGTTCCGCTGCCATGACAAGCGGAGATCGCCGGTGACGCAAAACCGAACGCACGAGCCGCGCAGCCGCTGGGAGCTGCTGACCGAGACCGGCGCCGGGACGCCGTGCAGCGTGCATCGTAGCGGCGTCTCTGCGGCGGGTTACCGGGTGTGCGACGATGCTGGAAATGCCTATACGTTTGAGCGACGATCCGGCGGTATGCGCCTGTCGGGCGTCCACTAGGCGTCCACGATAC
>JBJMQW010000245.1:0-8354 GCA_045802495.1 Allostellaceae bacterium
GGCGAGGCGCCGGCCATGCGGTCCTTGATCATCTGCGGGGCGCCGGGGAAGAAGCCGTCGCGGTGCGGGTAATCGGTCGCCCACAGGATCTTGTTCGGGCCGATATATTCGGCGAGCACTTTGAGGCTGCCTTCGACCGGCTCGAACGAGATCCAGCAATTGCGCCGGAACAGCTCGCTCGGCCGGGTCTTGAGCCCGGAATCGTTGAAGCCCTGGTCGTCGAAATGGCGGTCCATGCGGTCGAGCCACGGCGCGATCCAGCCGCCGCCCGATTCGAGAAACCCGACCCGCAATTTCGGGTGGCGCTCGCAGACCCCGCCCCAGATCATGTTCATGCAGGCGAGCATCATCTCCATCGTGTGCGAGATGATGTGCTGCGCGCCGCGGCCCTCGAAGCGGTCGATGCCGACCGTCGGCATGCCGCTGTTGCCGCCCTCATGAATGCCGATCGAGAAGTCGAGATCCTCGGCCGCGCTCCACAGCGGGTCATAGGCTGGATCGTGCAGCATCCGGTTGTTGTAGGGATTGGGCCGGATAAAGCCGCCGCGGAAACCGAGATCCCGGCGGGCAAAGCCCATCTCGGCGATCGCATGGTCGATCGACTGCATCGGCAGCATCGCGATGCCGAAGAGACGGTCGGGATAGGGTTTGCAGTAATCGGCGAGCCACCGGTTGTACGCGCGGCACATCGCCCCCGCGAGCGCCGGGTCGTGCACCGCGCCGGCAAAGAGGCCCATGCTCGGATAGAGGAACGCGGCGTCGATGCCGTCCAAATCCATGTCCGGGATGCGCTTGTGCGGATCGAATCCGCCTGGGCGCCCGTCCTCGTAACTCATCGTCTCGGCCGACACGGCGCCCTGCCGCGCGCCGACCCCGCCGAGCCCACCCATACCCTGCCGGCTGCCGAGCACCTGCTCCTCGATCCGAAGCCGCTGCTTGCCATCCGTATCGATGACGACCTTGGGCGCCCGATCGCGGACCCCCGGGTCAATATACTCGTCCCACAGAGTGAGCGGCTCGAGTATGTGGCCGTCTGAATCGATGACGTTATAAGCACGCGCCATGACCTTCCTCCTCCATTGCCCTACTGGGCTCGGTTGTAGATCCAGTCCTTCTCGAAACGGGCACAGCAATCGCGCTCGCCCGGCATCTTGACCCAGCCGGCAAGCAGCCTTGCGGCAGCCAGCAGCAGCCGGTCGCGCAGATGGGTCGAATTGTGGGCGTATTCCTCGAAGGTCGAGATCGTGATCTTCTGGTTATGGGAATCGTCCTGGAACCGGCAGGCGGCGAGCGCCACAATGGATTGGTAGGCCTTGCGGTCGGCGCCCGACTGCAGGTAGGCGTTGGCGAGCGCCGTGGCCCGTGGGAAGTCGAGCGCCATGATCGCCTCGTCCAGATCGCGCAGGAGGATGTCGGGCGACCGCCCGCTGGTATCGATCCCCGCGGCTTCCTGCTCGATCACCGAGTTTTGCAATTTGTTCTCGTGCGCCACGTCATTGATGAAATTGGCCATCAAATAAAGGATGCGCGGCTGGTAAGGGTTGTCGCTGGTGCGGAACCAGTTGTTTGCGACATTGCAATAATCGAACGGATGCTGCCCGTTGGTGAACTGCCGCGGCACCGTCGTCCGGAGGATCAATTCGGCGGCGCCGAGCTGGATCGCATCGCCGAGGCTGCGGATCGATTTGCCGTTCTTCAGATGAGCGGTCAGCAAGTCCCAGACGGCATCGGCGTCGGCCTCCATCATTTGCCGGATCATGTCCTCGACCTCGGCCGGGGTCAGCAGCGCCTGGTTTGTCTGTTTGAGGGTGGTGCCGCCGCCATTGGGAAACTCGGCCGCCATCCTGACGCAGACGGCATCGTAAAGTGAATAATAAAGGGGGCCGATCGCCATGTCCGGGACGCCCATGTAGTAGACCCCGTGCGAGCGCTCCCAGCCGATGAAGTCGGCAAGGCCGGTGATCGATCGCGCCCGTATCGCCTTGTGGCCGGTATTGCGCGCCTTGCGGCCGATGACAGTGTCCTGCAGATCAATAAGACCGAGAAAGTTCAGTTGATCCGCCAGCGCGGGCCGTGCCTCTTCCTCCTGGGCCAAGCCGAGAAAGAGGCCGTAAGAGCGCCGCGAGTCGCCGCTTACGGTCGCAATCATGTGCTGGTGCAGTCGCTCCTCGAGCGTCCCTTTCTCGCGGATCGGGTCCTGGTCCTCATGCCACACGACCGGACCATAGCTCGGCGGCGGGACATTTATGCCCTTCATTGTGGCATACCTTCCCGGGTATTTGCCGAGCAGCTGGTTCCAGATGTCGAGCCCCGCGGGTATGTACCAGACGCTCTGCAACAACGGGAGCAGCCGATATGTCTCGGGCAGGTACGGCATCAGATAGGCGGACGCGCGCAGGCCAAGGATCGTGTGGTCATTGTTGATCAGCGTGATCTGCCCGTCCCGTACATTGATGTGGCTCGGAACCTGGACGAACGGCGCTTCGGCAGCGGTCACAACGCTCAGCGCGTCGCCGACCGAGTGTCCGTCCCGCGTCATTCGAAAGAAAAGATCGGTGGTGCGCGGCTGGTCGCGCTCGAGGATCGCCTCGGTCAGCATGTCGAAGTACTTGTCTTCGCGAATTTGATCCCGGTTCAGCAACATCGCGGATCCTTTATCTCAGTTGCCGGCTAGTATCACCGAACCGCATCTCCCCGCGGGTTGCTGATAAAGCAGCCCCCAGCTTACAAACTCGCAGAGGTAACGCTCTGCGATGACGTGATTTTTGATTTCGAGACCTCGTCCGGCGGAGGATCCCACGATGTCACGCGCTCACAGACTGACCGCGATTCTTCCTTGCAACGATCTCGATGCGAGCGAGGCTTTCTATCGGCGGCTCGGCTTTACGCATCGTGACGGACCTGACGATTACCGTATGCTGTCCAACAGCCAAGGAGCCGAGCTGCATCTGGCGCCAGCCGTCGAAGGGTGGCTGATCCCGGGCCAAAATCCCTTCGGCCTTTATCTCTACGCCGAGAACGTGGATGAGCTGGCTGAACGGATGGGTGATCTCGTGCTGCACGCGCCCGAGACTAAACCGTGGGGGATGTACGAATTCGTCCTGTCGGACCCAGACGAAACACTCGTCCGCGTCGGCTGGCCGAGCACGATCAAAAGCTAGCGCGACGGGATCGAAATCGAACGGCTCAAAAAACCAGGTTCCGGGGTGAACAACTCCTGAGGCTGCGCGACGCCACGCAACGCATAGCGGCCAACGGAGACCAGGCCGCGACGCATTTCCGAGCCAAGGGCATCAGCGAAGCTCGCGGACAACAACAGATCCTGTTCGATTGACCGGCTCATCGCCAGAATCCGGCT
This sequence comes from Allostellaceae bacterium, assembly GCA_045802495.1. Classification (GTDB taxonomy): domain Bacteria; phylum Pseudomonadota; class Alphaproteobacteria; order ATCC43930; family CGMCC-115725; genus AP-15. The sequence continues at coordinate 3,359 of JBJMQW010000245.1, forward strand.
GACCTCATTGACGGCTGGGCCGATCACCGTGAAATCCAAACGGTCCTTGCTGCCGACATTTCCATAAAAGACATCGCCGACATGCAGTGCGAGGTAAACGGCGGAGGTGGGCAAGCCGGCTTGGCTTCGGGTTTGATTGAGCTTGCTTGCTTCTTTGCGGACCTGCGCTGCAGCCGCTAATGCTGCGAGGCATGCGCCTTGGCTGTTCTCGGTGCTAAAAATCGCGAGGGTCCCGTCGCCGACCAGCTTCAATACATCGCCGCCATGGGCATGCACTGCAGATATGACGACATCGGCATAGTCATTTAGCAGGGGGATGATCTGCTCCGGCGGGGCATTGTCGGAAATATGCGTATATCCGTGCAGATCGCTGTACCACAGCACAGCGCCGATCTTCTCCGCGACGCCCCGCACGATCCGCCCGCTCATAACACGCCGCCCGGCGTCGCGGCCGAGATAGGTTTCCGCGAGCGTCCCGGCCATACGCGCAAGCGAGGCGGATTTGACGGCCAGCTTGAGAAACGGGGCGAGCCGTTTTAGCGCGACGACCGTGTCGTCGCCAAAGCCAGCCGCCGCATGGCTGGACCAGGTCGAATAGACGCAATCCATCTCACCGATGACCCCCTCGGCGGCAAAGCGGTTGACGAGCACCAGAAAATCCGTGGCTCCCTCGTCGCGGGCCTGCGCGATGGTCGGGAAATCGGCCGGATCCCCCGCAGCCAGGCAGCGCCGCATCGCCGTTTCGCCCGACTGCAACAGATAGAAGAAAGGGCTGCTGCGCCAATTCTCCGCAGCTTCCCCTTCAGTCGTGCGGCCGTAGTCTATCACCTCGGCTGCGTCCGGCATGTCCGAGCGCCACCGGAAAGCGCGGCCCTCGTAGATCGGATGAAGTGTGTCGAGAATGACGAGGGCGCGAGCCAGCGGAACCCCAGCGTCAGCGACGCGCCGGCAAAAGCCCGCCAATATCTCGCTTTCGGTGCGGCCGATCAGCCCGGCCTCGGTCACCCAACCGGCAAGTTCGCTGAAAGCAACTTCGTTCATGAGCCGTCGCTATCGGCAGGCGTTGTGAGACAACAGGCGACGCCGAACCGCATCAAACCTCCCGTGTGGTCGAAATCTCGGCGGATAAAGCGCCGCCCACTCCCGGAATACTTAATGTATCCATCGGTCCCCCGAGTTAACCAAGATTGCCACAATTTGCGGATTCTCAGCGACAATTATCTGCTAAAAGATCGATAGGCGCCATGGGGGGCAGAGCGATGCGATTGCTTTTCCATATTTGTTGCATCGCTGCGGTTGTGGTAGCGTCACCAGTCTTCTCGCAGGATGCCGTTCAATTCGAAACCCCAACTCCTGCCGGCGCTGAGGTGAGCCTTCCGCGACCGGCGACAGCGCTGCCGCCGCGGCGCGTCGGGCGCGTCAAGCTTGTGTCTGGGAATGTCGACCTGCGCAGGTCGGACGAGGCCGGCTGGATCAATGCCGCGCCCAACCAGCCGATCTTTGCGGGGGACTCGGTCCGGACGAATCCGCACGCCCATTCGGAGATTCGGGTCGGCGCGAATGCGGTCCACCTGTCTAACGACACCGAGCTGATTTTCGGCAACCTGCGAGAGCAATTCTCCCAAATCATTCTGTCGCGCGGGCGCATCGAGCTTCGATTGCGCCATGTCGGCGACAGTGAAACCGTCGAGGTCGACTTGCCGCGGGGCGGCGTTTGGCTCCTCGGGCCGGGCGTTTACGACATCGATGCAGCGGGCGGCGATCAGCCGTCGCGGGTCGCCGTCTTCGAGGGCAAAGCCCAACTGGTCGACGCCGGCAGCAATACCAGGATTGAGGCCAACCAGGCCGCAATCCTCGCAGGCTCGCCAGCAGTCGCTGCTGCGACTCAGCCAGCGGTGCCAGATGCCTTTACCGAATGGTGCAGCGAGCGCGACTATGACGTCACGAGCCTCGCCGCCTCCTATTACCTCTCTCCTTACATGACCGGCTTCGACGAGCTCGATGCCGGCGGCATTTGGAAAGTCGATTCCGATTACGGCCCGGTCTGGTTCCCGACCGATCTTGAATGGGCGCCCTACCGTTTCGGACATTGGAGCTGGATAGCGCCGTGGGGATGGAGTTGGATCGATGACCAACCGTGGGGCTTCGCCCCATCGCATTACGGCCGGTGGGTCATGATCAACGAGCATTGGGCTTGGGTTCCCGGCAACTATGTCGAGCATCCATCGTACGCGCCGGCGGTTGTCGCCTTCCTCGGCACCCCGGGAGTTGGGCTCAGCTCAGAGGACGGGGCTACCGTCGCATGGTTCCCACTCGGCTCGAACGAGGCGTATTGGCCGAGCTATACACGAGACGTGAATTACGTCCGCAGCTTGAATCTCGGGAGCGTTCAGGACATCGACGCGATTGGGCTGCAAGCGGATGGTGAGCCGGCTCTGGAGCTGTTCAAGATACACTTCGCCAATCGGGAATTCGCCACAATCATACCGCGCTCGGTCTTCATCAATGGACGCGCTGTTGCACCGGCCCGATTAACCCTCCCCGAGCAGAGGTTGCAGAACGCGCCGGTGTTGATGGCGTCGCCACAGATCGCACCGGCTTCTTCCCAGAGTGTCCTCGGTGCCGCGAACAAACCTGCCGCTACACCGGCAGACCGGGTCACCATACGAGTGGTCCAGAAAAGGGGTAAGCCGGCTCGTACCGCTGCAAAACAGCCGAGCGGGCGCGCGCAACCAGTCGTCATTCGCGGCGGCCATCTGCAAGCTTCGTCTGATTCCGGCTCGTCCGGCGGCCGTCGGGTGATATTGCTCCGTGTCGCGCAAATTCGTGGCGGAGCCGGGCGAGGAGCGCGACACTGAAGGGCAGCGATGATCGACTATCGTAGCGACAACACGGGCCGCGCCGCGCCGCAACTCCTCGAAGCTCTTGTTCGGGCGAACCGCGGCACCGCCCTGGGGTACGGCGCGGACGAATGGACCGCGGCACTGCAACAGCGCTTTTCCGAATTGTTCGAGACGAAGGTGCGAGTCTTCCCCGTCGCCACCGGAACCGCGGCGAATGCCCTGGCGCTGGCGGCGCTGGGCCCCTCCTGGGGCATCGTCTATTGCAATGAAGCCGCGCACATCAACACCGCCGAGGCCAATGCCACGGGGTTCTTCAGCGGCGGCATCAAGCTCGCCGCGGTCGGCGGGGAACACGGCAAGATAGACGCCGGCGCCCTCGGCGAAGCGCTCGCCGGAATCCCGCGGGGCCAGCTCCATAGAGGTCAGCCGATCGCGGTCAGTGTGACCGAGGCGACCGATCTCGGCGCGGTTTACACGATCGACCAGATCCGCGCGGTCTCCGAGTTGGCCAAGAGCCGTAGCCTCAAGCTCCATATGGACGGCGCGCGATTTGCCAATGCCGTGGCGAGGCTCGGGTGCAGCCCGGCCGATGCGACGTGGCGTTCGGGCGTCGACATCATGTCGTTCGGGGCGACAAAGAATGGCGGAGCGCTGTGCGATGCCATCGTCGTCTTTGCACCGGAGCTGGCGGACGGTCTTGCCGTACAATTGCGCCGCGCAGGCCAGGTCTGGTCGAAGATGCGCTTTGCGTCGGCCCAACTGATAGCCTATGTCGAAAACGGCCTTTGGCTTGATATGGCGCATTCCTCCAACCGAATCGCGGCACGCATCGCCGGCGGGGTGGAGGAAATTTCGAAGGCTCGGCTCCTCGCCCCTGTCGAGGCCAATGAAATCTTTCTCGAACTGCCGGGCGCCGCGATGGATGCGCTCGAAGCCGACGGTTTCCAGTTCTACCGGCGCAGCAAAACCCTGGCTCGATTTGTCTGCCGCTTTGATGCCACCGAAGCCGAAGCGGACGCGCTCGTCGCGGCGCTCCGCCGGTACCTGAACTGAAACGTCTAGTCCGGCTGGTTACTCCGCTGCCTCAGCTTGCGGCGGCGTTTCAGGCAGCATGCCGAGGGCGCGCTTATAGAGGTCGAGCAGGCTTTCCTGCTCGTCATGCTCGTCCTTGTCCATTTTGCGGATCTTGATGACCTGGCGCATGATCTTCGGATCGAAGCCGGTGCCTTTGGCTTCGGCATAGACTTCCTTGATGTCTTCGCCGAGCGCGCGCTTTTCGTCCTCTAGCCGTTCGATCCGCTCGATGAAAGATTTGAGCTGCGCGCCCGCGATTCCCCCGACATCGGCCATGAGTCCCCTCTCCCCAATAAACAAAGCCGCCCCCGGCGGCGGGGGCGAGGATAGCCGCCGCCCGGAGGAGCATCAATGCTTCTGCGATGCGGCGAAGGCAGCTTTTTGCTCGGCGCTGGCTTCCTTCTGGTATTTCGCCCGCCATTCGTCGTAAGGCATGCCGTAGACGATCTCCCGCGATTCGGGATCGGAGAGTGCGAGCCCGCGTTCCTCAGCCTCGGCGCGGTACCATTTCGACAGGCAGTTGCGGCAGAAGCCCGCCAGATTCATCAAATCGATGTTCTGGACATCGGTTCGCTCGCGCAAATGCCCGACGAGGCGGCGAAAGGTTGCGGCCTCGAGTTCGGTGCGAGTTGTGTCGTCCATCGGAACTCCTTCTTTGTCTCTAGGATCTATGTAGCCGCGCAACCGTCTTGATTGAAGATTACCCAGCTTGAGCCGCGCCGCGGCGGCGAATCTCGTCCATCGACAAATCCTCCTTGTGTGTGGCGATGAACCAGCGATAGCCGAACGGATCCTCGATGCCGCCGACGCGGTCGCCGTAAAACTGGTCGGCCACCGGCCTGATGAGTTTTGCCCCAGCGGCGACGGCGCGCTGCACCATGGCGTCGACATCCTCGACATAGACGTGGATCGAAACCGGCGAGCCGCCGATGGTTTGTGGACTCAGCGCTTGGATCTCGGGGTGCTCGTCGGCCAGCATGATACGCGAGCCCCCGATGCTGATCTCGGCGTGATGGATCTTGCCGGCAGGGTCGTCCATGCGCATCACCTCGTCGGCGCCGAGCGCCTTCTTGTAGAAC
>JBJMQW010000246.1:0-2051 GCA_045802495.1 Allostellaceae bacterium
CCGAAACTTATCCGGATAGGTGTTGTAAACCTCGAGCGCATAGCTCGGATCGTATTCATAGGCGCTGAACGAGGAGACCATGATCGCACCGTCGACGCCCACACTGTTCATCGCAGCGACCATCTCTTCGCCAGTGGCGGAGTCGAGTCCGTGCGAGGGACTGGCCCACGGCCGGCCGGGATGATTTCGATCGAAGGGATGAACCTGAACATCGATGACTGGCATGGCCGTCCTCCTGCTTGTTCGACCAATTGTCCGCCATCGTGACCGGTTTGCACAGAGTGATGAGCGCGGTGACGGGTGGAGCGCGGATGGAGAACATCTAGACAGAGCGCGAGAGCATCGAGGTCCGAACGCTGGCTTTCTCCTTGGCCATCACCTTGGCTCGGGACGCCCGAGACAGTCAGACGGTTCGGCAGCCGCCGTCCGCCATGATGCTGTGGCCGGTGCCTTAGACGGATAGATCGGACGCGAGGAACACAGCCGGCCCCGCGACATCCTCGGACGACCGCGTCGGCGAGACCACGCGCTCCACCGGAATGGTTTGCTCCGCAAGTTCTCTTTTGGCACACCTTCGGCACCCAAAGTGCGCCAACGAACGACAGCTTCCCACGAATGCCATCAGACGCCGTGCCCGGCTCGATGACGGCTCTGGAGCATCTTCACCCGTAAGCCGGATCGTCACCCGTCGGCTGCAGAACGCCGATTCCGGCCTATTCGCTAAGCCACGATCGAATTGCTCAACCCGACCCTCACGCGTCATTCATTCGGGGCTGCGCCGAAGGACGGTCGGGACGGCTGACACCAGTTACTCGCATCGAGCCCACCCCTCCACGGCGATCGCCGGTCCAGTCACGGTGTCCAGCAGCGCCAATGCCGCATTCGGCATTTGCTTGTCTTGCCGGATCGGGGTTGAGCTAGCTTGTCGATGATCGTCGAAGCGGCAGATTGCCCCGGCGATGGAACCGCCGGCGGTCCGCCGCGAATTTTGGCCGCGTGTCATAACGAAGGGAAACACGTCATGCCGGACACACACGCCTTGGCGGAACACTCAAGCGAGGGTCAGCTTACGGTGTACGACGCGATCGTCATCGGTGCCGGGATTTCAGGCCTCTATATGCTCTACCGCCTGCGCGAACTGGGCATGACCGCGCGGGTCTTCGAGGCCGGCACGAATGTCGGCGGCACCTGGTACTGGAACCGCTATCCCGGCGCGCGCTTCGATTCCGAAAGTTGGACCTATGGCTATTCCTTTTCCAAGGAGCTGATGCGGGAATGGGACTGGAAGGAACACTTTTCCCCCCAGCCCGACACGCTGGAATACCTGAATTACGTTGCCGACAAGTTCGACCTACGCCGGGACATACAGTTCCGCAGCACGGTCGCGTCCGCGCATTGGGATGAGGGGGCGAACCGGTGGAGCGTGACACTGGAAAGCGGTGAGCAGGCAATGGCGCGGTTCCTGTTCACCGCCATCGGCATCCTCTCGGCCTATACGCTGCCGGCGATTCCGGGCCGGGACAGTTTCAAGGGCCCTGCTTATCACCCTGCACGGTGGCCGCACACACCGGTGGATTTCACTGGCAAGCGCGTCGGCATCATCGGCACCGGTGCGACCGCCATCCAGGCGATCCCGGAGATCGCCAAACAGGCGAAGCACCTCACCGTTTTTCAACGCCGTCCCAACTGGGCGGCACCCTTGCATAATTCCAAGATAAGCAAGGAGGAGATGGAGAAAATCAAATCCCGTTACGAGGAGATTTACGCGCATTGCGCGACGACGCCGGGCTGGTTCATTCATCGGCCTGACCCCCGCAAGACCTTGGACGTGCCGCCCGAGGAGCGCGAGGCCTTCTGGGAGAAGCTTTACGGCGAGCCCGGCTTTGGCATCTGGATGGGCAACTTTCGCGACATCCTGACCAACCAGGAAGCCAACGCCGCCATTAGCGCTTACATCGCCAAAAAGATTCGCCAGCGCGTGAAGGATCCGGGTGTGGCAGACAAACTGATCCCCAAGGATCACGGCTTCGGCACGCGCCGGGTACCGCTAG
>JBJMQW010000247.1:0-5056 GCA_045802495.1 Allostellaceae bacterium
CAGCACCGGCTTGCGCATCGGGGTCGTCGAGACGATCGTCGGCATTTGGAATTGCCGGGTCACGCTGCTCGGCGAGCAGAACCACGCGGGCACCACGCGGATGGTGCGGCGCCGCGACGCCGGTGTCGCGATGGCAAGGCTGGCAACGCGCACCCACGACCGCTTTCCGGAGATCGCGGGTCCGCGCACGGTATGGACGATCGGGCGAATGCTGCTGGAGCCGAATGCTCCCTCGGTGATTCCCGGCCGCGCCGAGATGCAAGTCCAGTTCCGCGACGTCGACATCGACCGCCTCGCGAGTCTGGAGAGGACGCTGCACCAGCTTGCCAGCGAGGCGGATCGGGCAGGCCCGTGCGCTTGTGAGATCGAGACCATTGCGCGGACCGAGCCGCGCCCGATGGATCCCCGGTTTCAGGATGAGATCGAGGCGGCCGCGCAGCAGCATGCGCCCGGCATGCATATGCGGCTGCCGAGCGCAGCGGGTCACGACGCCGCGGTGTTGTCGTACCGCATGCCGTCGGGAATGATGTTCATTCCGAGCCTGCGCGGCATCAGCCACCACTGGTCGGAGGACACCAAGGAGGAAGACATCGTGCTGGGCGCCCAGGTGTTTGCCGACGCCGCCGCGAGGATTCTGCGCGCCGCGCGATAGAGCATTGCCGCGCCCGGCACAGGGTCGCTAATAGGTTTGGAACGCTCGCTGAATCTCGGCGACGTCGCTTGTCGTCGACAGAGCCAGCATCAGAAGGATGCGGGCTTTTTGCGGGCTGAAATCTTCGCCGGCGACAATGCCGCTTTCGCGCAGGCGGCGGCGCGGGGCGACGCGTCCCGTAGCCCGGCTGCACTGCACCACGATGATCCCGGCTTTAACGGCCCGTTCGAAGGCGGCGCGCTGATCCGCGGTTGGGCTGCCGGGAGCAAACCCGGCGGAGACCAGCCCGCGGGCTCCGGCGGAAACGGCGGCGTCGATCAAGGCGCCGTCGGCGCCGGCATAGGAATAGATAATGTCGACCCGCGGCAGCGCGGCAAGCTCGAGCGCGGCAAATGGGGTATCCGGCATATGGGCGCCAAGCGGGGTGCGATAGAAATGGACGCCATCGCCATCGGTGTGGCCGAGCGCGCCGAAATCCGCCGAGCGAAAAGTTTGCAAACGGTAAGTCGATGTCTTGACGACGTCGCGGGCGGCATGGATCTCGTCATTGAGGACGACGAGCACTCCTTTGCCGCGCGCCTCCGGTGATCCGGCGACCCGCAACGCATTGACGAGGTTCATGCCGGCGTCGGTGCCAAGCGCGCTCGCCGGACGCTGCGCGCCGACCAGCACCACCGGCTGCTCGCTTGCCAAAGTCAGGTTGAGAAAGAACGCAGTCTCTTCCAATGTCGCGGTGCCGTGCGGGATTACAAAGCCGGCGACGGTCGGCTGTTCGCCGGCAATACGATGAATCAACGCCCGGATCTCGGTCCAATCCCTGGGGCCGATATCGGTGCTGCCGACCTGCCGGAAGGTCAGCGGCACCGCCTCGGCGACGAGGCGCGTCTCCGGGAATCGCTCGAGCAACGCCTCACAGGTCAGCTTCTGCCCGAAATCGGGGTAGTCCAGCACGTCGAGGCTCGACGCGCCGAGCGAGGAGATCGTGCCGCCGGTGCCGATTACGGCAATGCGCGGAGGGGAGCTGTTCATTGGTCTTCAATCGGGAAGCGATCTCCGACAATACAGTATTGATCTAGCAAAGTGCAATCGGCGGGCGAAAAATAACACCTTACCCTTCCGAAAACGGATCGGCTTTTATTGGCATCGGCAAGGCGCCGCCGCGCTGACGGTGGTCAGCGCTTGCGCAGGACTGCCAGGTGCCGGCCCTCCGCCTTCACCTCTGCGGTGAAGCTGAAGTCATTGTACCAACCGATAAATTCGAACCGGCCGCTCAGCTCGACAAGGCAGAGAAATTCCTGCGAGAAAAAGACCTTGGCCGGCACCCGGCCGCTGATGACGACATTCTTGCCATGGTCGTCGACGGTGAAGGTCAGGCACTCGTCGTAGGTCTGCGCGATCGGGTCGATGACCTCGGCGCGGTAACGAGTGTGAACGCTGATCTTGCCTTTGCGCCGGTTCCAGCTTCGCCTGTAATCGTGGAAAATTCGAAACCAGACAAAGCTGTCCAACAAGTATAAGCCGCCAGCCGCGAGCACATCCGCGACTCTGTCAAGATGATCGAGAAATTCCCGATTCGATCGGACGTAGAGAGAACCGAGCAGCACGTAAGCGAGATCGAACGGACCAAGACTGCGGTCGAGGTTGCGCATATCGCCGAGGAGAAACGTGGCGTCGATCCCGTGTCGCCGTGCCTTGTCCCGGCCAAACTCGACCATGGCGGAGCTGAGGTCGAGCCCGCAATAGGTGTAGCCTCGCTTGTGCCATTCTTCCAGATACGGCGCCGTACCGGCCGCGAGCTCGAAGACCCGGTGGTCCGCGGCCTTTGAGCACTGGTCGATAACCGCTTCGAAAAAATCGACCTCCCTTGCGGGATCGTCCGGCGCCAGCGCAATCTCGTAGTATCGAGGATGCCGGTATGCCTCCATGACGCCGTTCACGCCGCTCTGACAACACGCCGCTCTGGCAAACCGACCCCGATCGCGTGGCGGGTGAAGTCGATCGGCGCGGCTTACACGGCGTCGGGACCGGTCTCACCAGTGCGGATGCGGATCGCCTGTTCGACCGACAGCACAAAGATCTTGCCGTCGCCGATCTTATCGGTGCGGGCACTATCCTGGATAGCCTGCACCGCTCGTTCGACGATCGCGTCGTCGAGGACGACCTCGATCTTGATCTTGGGCAGGAAGTCGATCACGTACTCCGCCCCGCGATAGACCTCCGTGTGCCCTTTCTGACGCCCAAAGCCTTTGACCTCGCTTACCGTCATCCCGGTGATGCCGACCTCGTGCAGCGCGTTCTTCACCTCATCGAGCTTGAACGGCTTGATGATTGCCTCGACCTTTTTCATGGCTTTACCTCGTAGCGAGCTCGGCTGCCAAAGCCGGCGCGCTGTTGATGTGTGACCCGGCCCGCGACGGGCCGGGCCTCGTCCCCTTGCCGTACTAGTTTCTCCTACTGCACCGCCTCGCCATGGAGCGCAAGATCGAGACCCTCGCGTTCCACCTCGGCATCGACGCGCAGTCCGACGGTAACATCCACAAGTTTAAGAAGGATCAGCGACACGATCACGTCATAGACGATGGTCGCGACCACGCCATAGAGCTGGATGATGACCTGATGCGGGTTGCCGTCGATGAGGCCGCTTTTTCCTTCGCCGCCGACCCAAGCCACGGCGAACACCCCGGTCAGTATCGCGCCCACGGTGCCGCCGACGCCGTGCACGCCGAAGGCGTCCAGACTGTCGTCATACCGCATTGCGTGCTTGAGGCCGGTGGTGCCCCAATAACAGATGATGCCGGCCGCGATACCGATGATCAAGGCGCCGCGCGGATCGACGAACCCCGAAGCCGGGGTGATCGCGACGAGCCCGGCGACTGCGCCCGAAATGATCCCGAGGACGCTCGGCTTTCCCTTGACCACCCATTCGGCGAACATCCAGGCAAGCGCCGCGGTGGCTGTCGCGATCTGGGTCACCGCCATGGCCATGCCCGCGTTGCCGTTGGCCGCCACGGCGGAACCCGCATTGAACCCGAACCAACCGACCCACAGCAGCGAGGCTCCCAAGACGCTGAGGACGAGATTGTGCGGCGGCATGGGCTCGACCGCGAAGCCGCGCCGTCGGCCCATGACGAGGGCAGCCATCAGTCCAGCTACCCCCGAGTTGATGTGCACGACAGTCCCGCCGGCAAAATCGAGGACGCCGGCGCCGTTGAGAAATCCGTCGGGTCCCCAGACGAAATGGGCGATCGGCGCGTATACGCAGACGCTCCACAGACCGATGAACCACAGCAATGCCGAAAATTTCATGCGGTCTGCGAAGGCGCCGCAGATTAGCGCCGGCGTGATGATCGCGAAGGTCATCTGAAAAGTCATGTAGACCGATTCGGGAATGGTCTTCGCCAGATCATTGACCGAGTCGAGGGTCATGCCAAAAAGCAGAAACCGGCTGGTGCCGCCGAGAAACGGCGACCCCGCGGTAAACGCAAAACTGTAGCCGATGACCACCCAAAGGACTGTGACGAGGCAGGTCACCGCAAAACTCTGCATCACCGTCGCCAGAACGTTCATCTTGCGGACCATGCCGCCATAGAACAGCGCCAGGCCTGGAATCGTCATCATCAGCACCAGCGCGGTCGAGGTCAGCATCCACGCCGTGTCGCCGGAATCGAGCTTCGGGGCCGCGGAAGGGGCGGCGTCGGCTGCGGCGGCAGCTGTAGCCGCCGGGGCGGTTGGCGCCGGCGCTTGCGCCATGGCCGGGAGTGTTAGCAACAGCATAATCGACGTGGCCAGCATCAGGCGCTGCAAGACAAGATAAACGGATTTCATCAGCAACCTCCGAGAGACGATAGGCGCGAGGGCGAACCGTCTCCTGATCCACGAGCCGGACGCGTTGGCGCTGCATACCAAGAATCGTGCCAATCGGCCTCAACTTGGCCGGCCGAGCTTGCTACGGGTTTGGCGCCGCAGAGCGGGCTGCCCAGCGAGAGCTCGAGCCCTGGTGAGATTAAACTTATTATCGATCTCAGATCCATTCATTGTGCGTTTTGCGCGGGGAGGAACAAGTCACAATGATAAAAAATTTAGGCAATACATATTTTCCTCGCGCCTCGCCCTGCCGGCGCCTCGCCCTGCCGGCGCCTCGCCCTGCCGGCGCCTCGCCCTGCCACCCTAAACCAGTTTTTTGCAACATGATCGCGTTCGCATCACGCCGCGATCCGTTGTCAAATCGAGACGCTCTGCAAACCGCGTGGACATGGTAAAAGCACAACGCAGCAAGTTTGCTTATGTTTTAGGCAATAAGCCGTGATGTCATCAACGAGGCAGCGGTCCTTGGGGAAAAATAACCGGACCACGGGCATTTTTCCGTAGAACCCGCCGGTGGCGTGGCTTTTGCTCCTTACTCCC
>JBJMQW010000248.1:0-16261 GCA_045802495.1 Allostellaceae bacterium
CCCTTCTTGATGTTATTCAGGATCTGCTGGTTGCCGCTTTCATAGCCGACGAGGAGCAACCGCAACCCATTGTCGCGCAGAACCTCCAACGTCGCGCGCGGCACATTCGCCTTCGCATTGCAGGACCATGTCACACCGAGTTTGCCGAGTTCGCGGGCGATCGCCTCCGCACGCGGCCGCTCATCCGTGAAGGTATCGTCGTCAAAGAAGAACTCTTTCACCTGTGGGAAATAGCCCTTTGCGAGACGAATTTCGTCGATCACATGGCCGACGCTGCGTACGCGGTAACGATGCCCGCCGACTGTCTGAGGCCACAGGCAGAAAGTGCATTTCGACCGGCAGCCGCGGCCGGTGTAGAGCGAGACGTAGGGGTGCTTGAGATATCCAATGAAATAGTCCTCTACCCGCAGATCGCGCTTGTAGACGTCGGTGACGAAGGGCAGCTGATCCATGTCCTCGAGGACTGCACGTTCGCGGTTGTGAATGATGGCGCCGTTGGATTGCCGGTAGCTCAAGCCATCGATCACATCGTAAGGCCGCCCTTCGGCGATCTCCTTGACCGTGAAGTCGAATTCCTCGCGGGCAACGAAGTCGACCGCAGCCGAGGATCTGAGGCTGTCTTCAGGCTCGACGGCAACCTTGGCTCCGATCATGCCGATCTTCAGCCGCGAATTCTCGTCTTTCAGCGCCTCGGCGACCTTGATATCGGAGGCGAAGGAGGGCGTCGAGGTGTGCAGCACGGCAAGCTCGTAGTTCCGGGCGAGGGGCAGCACATCGTGGAGCTTGAGCCCCGCGGGGGGCGCGTCGATCAGCTTGCTGTCGGGCACGAGAGCTGCCGGTTGGGCCAGCCAGGTCGGGTACCAGAACGAGCGGATCTCACGCTTGGCCTGATAGCGCGAGCCGGCGCCGCCGTCGAAACCGTCGAAGGAGGGCGGGTGCAAAAAGAGCGTCTTCATCATGGGGCCTTGTCTCCATCGACTGTCATGCGGCCACTTGCCTCAACATGGAAAACTTGATCCCGCCAAAAAACTCTTCGTCCCAAAAAACTGGCGACGAACACGGCGAAGGACAATGCATCACGCACCGGGAGCAGCCATGGCCTGGCGGGGGGAAGTCCCAGCGCACGCGCCATTACCCGCGCCGTAACCCATCGGAGAACGCAGGAAATCGCCAGAAAGATGCACGAGGTCAAGCCAAATCCCGTGGCGCAAGCGGCGAGCGCGGCAATCGGAACTGGGTGAGTGAACACCGATCCCGCGAAACCGGCGGGCGCCACCGAGCGCACGGTGCGTGCCCAGCGCAGCTCATGCTGCCACAACTGTGCGAAGCTCGGCTCGCTGACGCGAGCCTCCACGATATAGGGAGACAGCACGATCGCGAGTCCTAAGCCGCGCACCTCCGCACCGATCCGGTGATCGTCGGCAAGGTCGTCGCGCAACCGGACAAATCCCCCGATGTGCTCCAGCGTCTCGCGCCTGATCGCGATCGTTGCCCCAAAGCAGCCTCCGCCCATGCCCAATGCCTCTGCCACGAGCGCAGCGGGGAGAAAGCCAAAGTTGATGTGAAGGGCACCGAGATCGGACCATTTCCCGCCGGTGGAGACGCCTTTGTAGAGGCAAGTAACGACGCCGTTCGCCGGATCGTGCAACGGTGCGGTGACTGCCCCGAGATAGTGCCGATCGACCCGCATGTCGCTGTCCGCAAGGACGAGAAGGTCGTGACGCGCCGCCTCGATCATGTTCTCGAGGTTGGCGATTTTGAGGTTGGAGCCGTTGGCCCGCGCATCGACGACGAGCGCGATATCATTGCCGGAAAGGTCACGAGTCAAAGCGCAGGCGGCCGGTAAAGCCGTGTCCAGCGGATCCCTGACGCCGAGCACGATCTGCACCGATGGGTAGCACTGCTCGGCAAAAGACCGGAGGTTTTCGTACAGGCCGGGTTCCTCGCCATGCAGCGGCTTCAGCACCGAGACAGAGGGCCGATGAAGTGGCTCGGGCAATGCCCGCGCGACAAATCTGCGGAGTGCTACAGTCGCTCCGACGAGATAGACCCAGGTCGGGAACAACAGGATGGCGAGAGCGAAATTCAACCCCATGTCATGCACCGAGGAGGTTCTCCTTCGATGCGGCGACACGCCCGATGCGGCGACACAGTGGTGCGATTGTGCGCATTGTCGTACCGCTGTCAGCCGCTCGCCCGAAGCGCACCCCGCAGCGGACGTAATTGCGCGTGCATTGCACGGCAGATTGTGTCAGGCATGCTGCATGGTCATATAGTTCACGGAGGCTGCGAGGCGATAACATGCGGGTTGTGCTAGCTCAGCCGCGCGGGTTCTGCGCTGGTGTCGAACGGGCCATCGAGATCGTCGAGCGTGCGCTCGAAAAATACGGGCCCCCGATCTATGTCCGGCACGAGATCGTGCACAATCGGCACGTGGTCGAGCGTTTGCGGGCGAAGGGCGCGCGTTTCGTCGACGAGATCGATGAAGTTCCGAAAGGCAGCGTCACGATCTTCAGCGCGCACGGCGTTGCCAGCGTGATCGAGCAGCGCGCCGCCGATCGGGGGCTCCCGGTCATCGACGCTACCTGTCCGCTGGTGTCGAAGGTTCACATCGAAGGCCAGCGTTATGCCAACCAGGACCGGGAGATAATCCTGATTGGGCATGCCGGGCATCCCGAAATCGTCGGCACGATGGGACGCATCAACGGCCGGGTGCACCTGATCTCGAGTCCCGAGGAGGTAGCCCGTCTCAGTGTAGCCGATCCCGAAAAGCTCGCCTTCATAACTCAGACTACTCTCAGCGTTGACGACACGCGCGCCGTTATCGAAGCATTGAAGGCTCGCTTTCCCGCGATCGTCGGTCCCGACACCAAGGACATTTGCTACGCGACGCAAAACCGGCAGAGAGCGGCGCGGGAACTCGCCAGGATGGTGGACGTTGTGCTGGTGGTCGGAGCACCCAACAGCTCCAACTCCAACCGGCTGCGCGAGATCGCGGCCGAAAGCGGGGTACCAAGCTATTTGATCGAGGACGCCCGTGCCCTCGACCCCGACTGGATAGCGGGTGTCTCCTCCGCCGGCATTACGGCGGGTGCATCCGCACCGGCGGAGCTTGTTGAGGAGGTCATTGCGCGGCTGAGCGAGTTGACCGAAGTTGAGCTTTCGGTGCTGCCCGGCGTGACTGAAAACGTCCGCTTTCGGATGCCTTCGCAACTGGCTGACGTCAGCGCCTGAAGCCGAATTCCCCAGCATCATGTAACGAGGCTTTGTCGTGCCCATTCCGCTGCGCCAGACGATTCGGGTTGGCGCCTATGTGATTGCCCAACATTTGAAGGGCGTACAGCGCTATCCGCTGGTTCTGATGCTAGAGCCGCTGTTTCGCTGCAATCTTGCTTGCGCCGGCTGCGGCAAGATCGATTATCCCGACCAAATTCTCAATCAGCGGCTAAGCGTCGACGAATGCAATGCGGCGGCCGATGAATGTGGCGCCCCGATGGTCGTCATTGCCGGGGGTGAGCCGCTGCTGCACCGTGAGATCGACGAGATCGCCAGACGAATTATCGCAAAAAGGAAGTTCGTCTATCTGTGCACGAATGCGCTGCTTCTTGAGAAGAAGATCGAATTATTTGAGCCGAGCCCCTATTTTGCCTGGACGGTCCATCTGGACGGCGACCGAGAGGATCATGATCGCTCCGTATGCCAGAGCGGGGTCTATGACCGGGCTGTAGCCGCGATTAGGCTGGCAAAGGATCGCGGCTTTCGGGTCAACATCAACGCTACCCTGTTCGACACCGCCGATGCGACGCGGATTGCCGGTTTTTTTGACGACGTGATGGAGATCGGCATCGACGGCATTACGGTGTCGCCAGGATATGCCTACGAGCGAGCGCCGGACCAGCAGCATTTCCTGAATCGGCGCCGCACCAAGGAGCTGTTTCGGGAAATCTTCAGGCGAGACCCGCATCGCCGCTGGTCGTTCAACCAATCGAGCCTGTTTCTCGACTTCCTCGCGGGCAACCAATCATACCGCTGCACGCCATGGGGCAATCCAACCCGGAACTATTTCGGCTGGCAGCGACCGTGCTACCTCCTCGGAGAAGGTTACGCGCGGAGCTTCAAGGAACTCATGGAGGAGACCGACTGGGACGCCTACGGCACCGGCAATTACGAGAAATGCGCCGATTGCATGGTCCATAGCGGCTATGAGGCGACCGCGGTGATGGATTCGGTAAAGAACCCGGCAAAAGCGGCGATGGTCGCGCTCCGTGGGGTTCGTGTCGAAGGCGAGATGGCACCGGAAATTCCGCTCGACCGGCAACGGCCAGCGAAATACGTATTTTCCCGGCACGTCGAAGAGGCGATGGCGCGCCTAAACGGCCGCGACGAGGCCGCGAAGAGCGCGAGCGGGGCCGGCTAGCGCTAACAGCGCCATTCGGGTTTCCAAAGCCAGGCCGATCAGTGTGCCGATCTGCTGCGGGCGCCGGAGCACAGATGCCAGCACCCGCGCGAGGTTAGGGGTTCCGGCCTCGGAGAGTGGGATCAGGGCCGCAGGCGGCAACTCCCTCGACGCGGTATCGGCGATCGTACGTACAACGAGAAAGGGAATGCCGGCGCGTGAGGCGATCCGGGCAACCACCGCGCTTTCGAGATCGACCGCCAGCGCGCCTGTTTCGATCCAAGCTTTGCTCTTCGCTTGTCCAGTCGGCAAAATTGCGTCCGCACCCAGCACAGCGCCACGATAGGCGCCGATCTCAAGGGTCAGTTCGGCAACGCGGTCCTGGAATCGCTCGTCGGCCCGCCAACGCTGGTCATTCGATACGACTTCCGCCGAAATAACCAGATCACCGGCGCGCAGATCGGGTGATAGCGCACCGGCGATACCAAAGCTCATCAAGCAACTCGCTCGTTGCACCGCCGCTTCGACGAGCGCGATGGTGCGCTCCCTATCGCCGGCGCCAATTATGACGGGAAAGCCGGCGGCCCTTGCGATCCGCGCTTCTGCCGCCAAGCCGGACGTACACAGCACCGTCGATAGTCGGCGCATGGAGGTCTCCCATTTTTTGGGCAATCTGGCGGCGCCTGCTCAGACGAAATCAAGCCTAGAAGTGTCGCCGCCACGTGACGTAGAAAATCTTCCTTGATCTGAAAACCATCGCGATCAGCGAAACTCGTACGCGTCCCCGGGCAACTTGGCTATAGACAAAAGGACGCGGCGGCCCGCTCACATCCCGCCGCTTCAGATACCGAAGGGAACTTGCCGCGAGTTGCCTCTGGACAGCCGACGGTAGCGGGCAAGAGCCCATAACGGGAAAAAGGCGCGGTACCCATGGTAGCGTAGGTAAAAGACGCGCGGGAAACCGACCGCGGTGTACCACGGCTCATCCCAATTGCCGTCTTGATCCTGGCTGTCGATGAGGTAGGCAACGCCGCGGGCGACCGCGGGGTGGCTGACCTGACCCGCAGCCATCAGCGCGAGCAGCGCCCACGCAGTCTGCGAGGGCGTGCTGTAGGGCGCGTCGCCGCGCGGCGCGTCCGACCAGTAGGATTCTCCGCCTTCGCCCCAGCCGCCATCTTTGTGTTGGCGAGCGGTCAGCCAGTCGACGGCGCGCCGCACTTCGGGCGAGTGGGGCGGGATCCCGGCACTATTGAGCGCGGCCAGCACCGACCAGGTGCCATATATGTAGTTGGTGCCCCACCGACCAAACCAGCTGCCATCAGGCTCCTGTTCGGCCCGCAGATACGCGATGGCTGCGGCAACCGACGGGTGATCGGCGCCATAGCCGATTTGGCTCAGAAAGGCGAGGCAGCGGGCGCTCACATCGGCCGTCGGCGGGTCGAGCAACGCACCGTGATCGGCAAAGGGGATGTGATTGAGATAATAATGGGTGTTGTCGGCATCGAAGGAGCCCCACCCGCCGTTGCGGCTCTGCATGCCGATGACCCATTCTGCAGCGCGGTCGATCGCGTTGCGGTACCGCCTCGGGTCAAAGCGGTCGAGGGCGAGCGCCACCGCTGCGGTGTCGTCAAGGTCGGGATAATGGGGGTTCTCAAACTGGAACGCCCATCCACCGGGACGCAAGCCGGGACGGGTGGCCGCCCAATCGCCGACCACCTCCAGAACCTGCTTACCCTCAAGCCAGTCGAGAGCCCGCTGCAGCGTCGAGCCGAGCCGGCTGTCATCCACTTCCATCAATGCGTGTCCGGCCAGCGCGGTATCCCAGACGGGGCTTAGGCATGGTTGGCAATAGTTCCGCTCACCGTCGAGCACCAGCAGCTTGCGCAGCGCGGCCAAAGCCTTCGCGTAATCGGGGTGATCCGGCTCGTAGCCGAGGCAGTCAAACATCATTGCGGCGTTGACCATCGCCGGAAAGATGGCGCCGAGTCCGTCCTCGCCGTTGAGCCGTTCCGTCACAAACACAACTGCCTTCTCAATCGCCCGCCGCCGGGCATCGGCCGGAAAGAACGGCTCGGCGACGCGTAGCAGTCGGTCCAGCATGCCGAATGCCATCGATAGCGGTGATGATGTCGGACCGCTGATCCAATCGTTAACCGATTCCGGCGGTTCGCAAAACAGCTCGCCGATCGTAACGCCCTGCGGGTTGCGGGCTGTCGGACGCAGCGCCATCAGCACGAGAAGCGGCACCAACACGGTTCGCGACCAGTACGACACTTTCGCGATATGAAACGGAGACCAGCTCGGCAGTAGCATGATCTCGACGGGCATCACCGGGACCGCCCGCCACGGCGCCTCGCCGAACAGCGCAAGCAAGATGCGCGTAAATACATTGCAGCGCCGCGCGCCGCCGTGCGCCAGAATTGCTGATCGCGCTCGCGCCATGTGGGGAGCGTCGATCGGGTCCCCGGCGGCCTTCAGCGCAAAATAGGCCTTGACCGATGCGCTAATATCGAGCGCGCCCCCATAAAACAAGGGCCAGCCGCCGTCGGCGTCTTGAGTGGCGCGGATGTATCCGGCGATGCGCGCCTGCAGTTCGGGCTCGATGCGACCGGTGTAATGCTGAAGCAGAATGAACTCGGATGGGATCGTTACATCCGCTTCCAGCTCGAAGACCCAATGTCCGTCGGCGTGCTGGAGTGCGACCAGCGACTCGCTGGCTCGCATGATCGCTTCGTCCAGTTCCGAACCGCGGCCATAGAGAGCCGGCAATGCAGCTGCCGTCGTTCGTATTCTGTCGCTCATGAAAGGGCATGGTCGTGTTGTTGATTAGCTTTCGACATCGACTTGTTGACACCGCCTCCTGTGAACGCCGGGTTTGAAGAATTGATCGCCAAGCGCGCCGCCGCGAAACCCGAGCGGATAGCGCCTTCGATCGTCGCAGGCAAGCCTGTATTGACATAATCGCCCGCGAGTAGAAGGTTCGACCATGTCGTGGTTTGCTCTGGACGGCGGCTCAGTTGCTGCGGACTCGCTATGAACGTCGCTCGCCGTTCCTTGACGATCCGCGCCGGCGGAACCGGATGTGACGGAAGACGATAGGCAAGGGCGACGTCACGCCAGAACAGATCGCGCAATTCGGAGGCCGAGAGATCGACTAATCGGTCAGCAGCGCTGACCGTTACCGATAACACTCCGTGCTTCCGAAAGATCCATTCCGCCCGCCCGCCGATGACCCCGACGAAGAGGGGCGCACCTGGAGGCGTGTCGCACCGGAAATGTGCGTTGACGATCGGAGAGTAAAGATCCGGCACGACAAGACCGGGAACAACGCGTGCGGCCATCGCCGCGGGAACAGCAAGGATTACGCTGTCGTTGCCGCCGAGCCCGATCGAACCGGAATCGAATTGCAGCTCGGAAATTCGATCGGGATCGAACGTCAGGGCCTTCAGTCGTGAGCCGAAGCGGATTTCGGTGCCTTGAAGCCGCAAGCGGGCTAGAGCTGGCTCGACGAAAGTTTCCGACAGCCCCATCCGCGGCACGAGAGGCCGGCAGGCGTCGCCGCCCCGACCAAGCGTCTCGGCAAGGATGCGCCAAAACATTCTGGCCGAAGCTCGCTCGGCGCTTGTATTCAATGCAGCAACGGCGAGCGGCTCCCACAACCTGCGGAACAGGGTCTGCCGGCGGTCCAGCACGGCGGCGACGGTCGCGTTTGCATCCGCCTGCCGCAGTCGCATCGCCGCGAAATATTGCAGCGCCTTAGTTGCAGGAACTCGTGTGCGATCTCGTAGAATCCACCAAGGCATGAACCCTTGGTTGGGGCGCACCGTCCAGCGCTCTTCGGTCGCAGCGTCGACAAAAGAAAAGACGGCATCGGGGGGACCCTCGACCGTGCCGAGCGCGCCGATCTGCTCGAGATAATCGAGCACCCCCCGGTTGCCAGCAAGAAGCAAGTGGTTGCCGTTGTCGATCCGGCAGCCGAGTTCGGCATCGAAGTAGGATCGGCATCGTCCGCCGGCATGTGCAGCGGCTTCGTGCAGCTGCACGGAGCGGCCTGCCGACGCTAATCGAACCGCAGCTGCGAGGCCGGCCAGACCAGCCCCGACGACGTGCACAAGGCCTGGCTCTGCTCTTCTCATGAGCTATGCCCTCTCCGCCTCGGGGCTGGAGAGGAAAGCGAATTCGGCGGTTTCATAACAGCCCGTGGCGCAACACCAGCCAGAGCTTCAAGGGTTTTGAAATGCTCACCCGGACCGCCGGGTCGCGCCAATCGGAGCGCAATAGCGCCGCCAGTGTTGCGTGATAGATTGCGGCCATCACGGCGGCCGGGCGCATGGCGCGGCGAGCGCACTCGCCCATTGCGCGTTCGGCCTCTCGAAAGTGGCCTTCGGCGATGGCCGCGAGATCGCGGCAGGCCGCCGGCAATGCTGGATGGCGCAAAACGGCAGCCGGATCGAGGTGTGCGATCCCGTGTCGATCGAGGATTTCGCGCGGGAGGTAGAGCCGACGCCGACCACAATCTTCAGCGAGATCGCGCAGGATATTGGTCAGCTGCAGCGCCCGGCCGAGCGAATCGGCCACCGAATGCGCCGCCTTGCTGGAATCGCCGAAGACATGCACGGAGAGGTGCCCAACTGCGCTTGCAACGCGCGCACAATAAAGATCAAGAGTAGCGAGATCGGGAGCCCGAATGTCTTCGCGAGCGTCCATCTCCATGCCGTCGATGACGGCGAGAAAATCCTCTCGCCGCAGTCCGTAACGCCGAATCGGGTCGTGCAAGGCGCGCGTTACGAGATGCCGCGGTTGTCCTTGGTAAAGCGCGGCGATCTCCTTGCGCCAGTCCGCGAGGCTGGCGAGCTTGTACTCCACCGGACGGTCTCCGTCGGCGATGTCGTCGACCTCGCGGCAGAAGGCGTAAACCGCGTACATTCCGTAGCGTGGATTCTCCGGCAAGAGCCGCATCGCCCAGTAGAACGAGGTCCCCGCCGCTTCTACCCGCTGCTTGATCGTCTCGCGCAGGGCATCATCGTCGAGCTGATCGGCGACGGCGTGGAGCGCTGCATCGCTCATTGCCTCATGCCCCCGAGATGCCGATCAGGAAGGCAGCTGCAAAATCCGATCTGCGCAGCGTGACGCGGCGCGCCAAAGGATCGCTGCGACGCAGCCTCTTCAGGAGCCGGGCGGCCAGGGCGACGATCACGCCGCATTCCCAGCGCAGTCCCGACGCAACGACCAGCGACGGCAGCGCGCGGGCCTCGTCGACAAGGCCGGCCGTGCGCCCCAGAAGCCTGTCCAGCACACGGCGCAAAGCCGGGCTTGATGCGTCGGCGGCCAACGCATCGACACTGATCCCTTCTGCGCCGAGTTCCGCAAGCGGCAAGTAGACGCGGTCGAGGAGGCGGTAATCGGCCGCGCAATCCTGCAGGTGGTTGAGCACCTGCAGTGCGGAGCACAGCGCGTCCGAGGGGGCCCAGGTGTCCCTGCTCTCGCCGTGCAGGTCGAGGAGCTGGCGGCCAACGGGTGAAGCCGAACAGCGGCAATACGCCATCAGATCATCCCAGTCGCGATAGCGCAGCTTTACGGCATCAAGCCGGAAGGCGTGCAGCACGTCGTGGCAGTGTTGAGGCGTCACCCCGGTTTTGGCCAGACTCTCCCGCATGGCCGCCGCGGCGGGCGAATCTTGTCCCGATGCGCCGTCGAGAATGGCCGCCATTCTGTCGAGGCGCCGGATCTTCTCGTCGCCGCTCAGCTCTGGGTTGTCGGCAATGTCGTCGGCGTTTCGGGCAAAGCGATAAAAAGCATGCACATGCGGCCGCAGATCGCGCCGGATCAGGAAAGATCCGACCGGGAAGTTCTCGGCACTGCGCCATTTTCCCGAGGGGGTCTCGACATTTCCGTCGGGTACCGCCGCCAAATCGGTTGGCACGCCGGTCATTGCAGATAACCGTTGGTTCGGAACCAGCTGACCGCGTCGGCAATGGCTTCGCGAGCTGGCCGCGGGCTGTAGCCGAGCTCGCTCGCTGCCTTTTTCGATGTGAAATACATTTTCTTGCGCGACATACGGACGCCGTCGAGGGTTACGAAAGGCTCGCGGCCGGTGACTCGCGCGGCGAGTTCTGCTCCGAATGCAACCGGGAACAGCGCGGCGTGCGGGATGCGGAGGCGCGGAGGATGTCTTCCGACCGCCTGTGAGACGGCGGCGAGGATCTCGGCGAGAGACATGTTCTCACCACCGAGAATGTAACGCTCGCCGATCCGTCCCTTTTCCGCCGCGGCGAGATGACCGGCGGCGACGTCGTCCACATGCGCGATGTTCAGCCCGGTATCCACAAAGGCGGGCATTTGGCCCTTTGCAGCCTCTAAAATGACGCGGCCGGTCGGGGTCGGCTTGATATCGCCCGGCCCCACGGGGGTCGACGGATTGACGATGACGATGGGTAGGCTGTGCGCGTGCGCGAACTCGCGCGCCACCGCCTCCGCTTCGAATTTCGAGCGTTTGTAAGGTCCGATCATGTCCTCGGCGCGGCTCGGAGTAGTCTCATCGGCGTCGCCTCCCGGAAGCAGACCGAGGGTGGCGACGCTGCTCGTGTAAACCACCCGTTCGACACCGGCTTCGAGCGCCGCGGTCAACACATTGCGTGTTCCCTCGACATTCGTGCGGAACATGGGCGCCGTTTCTGGCACCCAGATCCGGTAGTCAGCGGCGACGTGGTAAACAAAGCGGCAAGCCGTCGCCGCGCGCGCGAGAGAGCGAAGATCCTCTAGCGAGCCCTCGACGATCTCGACGGCGAGGTCGGTCAGGTTTCGCCTGTCGTTGTTTGGGCGGGCGAGGACGCGAACGCGGTGACCGGCGCGGAGCAGGGCGCGCGTCACCGCCGATCCGACCAACCCGGTCGCTCCCGTCACGAGGCTCAGATCCGGCGAGGATGGCATTTCGGTGCAATTGACGGTTTGCGGCTCGTAACGTTCCGGTTCAACCGCTCTAATCGCGTCTCGCGCAAACGAGATATAGCGCTTCTGTCATGACTCTGTCACTCAATGCTAGGGGGACGTCTAAAGCAGCGCGCAGATCAAGCCCTTGTGCCGGCTGTAGAGGCGGCGCCGGAAATCACCTCGCCGGGGGAGGCGTCGATGCAGGAGGTGCTGGGGATGCCGCGGCCGCACGGACGCGCGCCGCTTCCGCCTTGTCCTTCTCTCCAAGCACGTCATAGGCACGGGCGAGGCGAATCCACCCCTCTTTATCGTTCGGGTTCTGCTCGAGCCGGGCGGCAAGCCGGTCAACCATGCCGCGAATCATTGCTTGCCGCTCTTCCGGCGACAACGCCTGGGCGGCTGCGACATCCTGTGCGCTCGGCCCGGCGGGCGTCGTATTGGCCGGCGCTGAGCCGGTCGGCCGTTCATCGCGAGTGATTTGGGCGAGGCGCTCCGCAACGACCTTGCGCCACGGCGCGTCGGCCGGCGCATCGGCGAGAAGCGCGCGGTATCCCGCCTTGGCCGCTGCCGTGTCGCCGCGCTGCACCGCCGCTTCCGCGCCATAGAAGCGGGCCCGCGGATCATTACCGGATTTGGCGAATTCGGCTTCTGCTTCCGGTGTGACGGCGCCCTCCGCAGCAACAACCAGCACCTCTCCGAACTCCGCGTGCAATTCCGGATCGTTCGGCGCCAAGGCGATGGCTCGGCTGTAGGCCTCGCGCGCCTCGGAGACCCGCCCGAGAGAGACAAACGTCCGGCCCAGCAGGACCCATCCTTCTTTGTGACCTGGCTCGCCCTGCAAGCGCGCTTTCAGCTGATCGGCCGCGGCCGAGAGCTCGGCTCGATCGTGCGGCGATTGTTTGCCGGCAGCGGCGGCAGTCCGGGTCGTAGGATCTATCGCAGCAGGCGCGCCAACCGCGAAATAGAGGACGAGAGCCGATACTGGCAACACGGCGGTGATGGCAAGCGCGGCGCCGATCCGCTGGGACGTCTCCGCCGGGCTGGCGTCGGCGGGAGCCGCATCTCGGCTCTCCCGCTCCGAAGCGGCCAGCATCCGCCGGGTGATCTCCGCGCGCGCATCATCGGCTTGCGCGCCAACCAGCCTTCCTTGCGCGAGCTCGTTGTCGATATTCGCAAGTTGCCGGCGGTAAATTGCCACAACTGATTCACTCCGATCCGGAGGCACCGCAACACCCCTCACAAGGGGTCTCAGCAGCGCGATCAGCGCCACGAGGGTCAGCAACCCCGCGGAGATCCAGAACCACATCATCCGCGCTCGCTCAGCAGAGTCGCCGCACGGGCGCGTTCTTCCTCTGTCAGCGCCGGAGGCACTCGCTCCGGAGTGCGACGCCGCGATCGGAGCATCAGCACGCCTCCGGCTGCCACCACCAACAACGGTGGGGTGAGCCACAGCAGGTAAGTGGTCGGCAGAAACGGCGGGTCGAGCAGCACGAAGACCCCGTATCGAGCGGAGAGATAATCGAGAACCTGTTGATCCGTGTCGCCGGCGACGAGGCGCTGGCGCAGCAGGATGCGCAGATCATGGGCGAGGTCGGCGTTGGATTCGTCGATCGACTGATTCTGGCAGACGAGGCAACGCAATTCTTGGCTGAGGGCGCGCGCGCGCGCCTCGAGCGCCGGATCGGCGAGCCTCTCGGAAGGCTCGACGGCATAGACCGCCGATCCAGCAATCGCGACCATTATAGCCGCCGCAACCAGCAGGCGCCGGATCATCAGTTGTCGGCCGATCCCGCCGGCGCGACCGTGGGCGATGTCCTTCCGGCCAACGACCGCATGCGCCCCCGGCGGTCGGTCAACGAGACGACACCGCCCAAGGCGGCCAGGATCGCCCCAAACCAGATCCATGGCACGAGTGGGTTATAATAGGCCCGCAACACCCACCCGCCTTGACCGTCGGGATCGCCGAGCGCCAGATAGAGATCGCCAAAGCCATTTGTCGCAATCGCAGTATTCGTGGTTTGGCTGCGAGCCACCGGATACCAGCGGCGCTCGGGATAGAGGGTTATTGGCGCCCTGCCGGGCCGTTCGACGATGATTTGCGCCTGCTGGGTGTGATAATTCGCGACATCAGCCTCCGTCACCCCGACAAAGCGCAGCGTGCGGCCGGCGATCTCCAGCGTGTCTCCGGC
The DNA here is from genome assembly GCA_045802495.1 of Allostellaceae bacterium. Lineage (GTDB taxonomy): Bacteria > Pseudomonadota > Alphaproteobacteria > ATCC43930 > CGMCC-115725 > AP-15. Next base: position 13,516 of record JBJMQW010000248.1, read on the forward strand.
ACGCACGGTTTCGATCCGCTCGCTGCGCCAGGCCGTCGAGACGACGATTCCGGCGATCAGGACGCCAACGCCGAAATGGGCGATAGCGTATCCCCAAATGCCTCGCGGCAGATGGCAAAACCGGCGCCAAACACCTCCCAAGCGCATTTTTCCCAATCCGCTACGGTCGGCCAGATCGGTCAGCACGCCGAGCATCGCCCACATCGCGAGCGCAACACCAGCCAATGCCGCCGGCGGGGCGGTATGATCGAAGACCAAGACGATCGCCGGGGCGAGAAGGGCGCCGAGACCCGCTGGCGCAAGCCGGCGCAGAGCCCCTCTCAGATTGCCGCGTCGCCACGCGAGGACCGGCCCGATTACCATCGCGACAATTGCCGGGGCAAGGATCGGCACAAAGGTCGCGTCGAAGAATTGCGGGCCGACCGACAATTTGACGCCGCTCCACACCTCGGCGAAGAGTGGATAGAAGGTGCCGAGAAACACCGTCGCCATGCCGGCGCAGAGCAGCAGGTTGTTCAACACCAAAGCCCCTTCACGGCTTACCGGGGCGAACGGGTTGCCGGTCTCGAGCCTCGGAGCGCGCACCGCGTAAAGGAGGAGGCCGCCGCCGATCACCAGGGCGATCAGCGCCAGAATAAAGACGCCACGCGTCGGGTCGACCGCAAAAGAATGGACCGAGGTGAGAACGCCGGAGCGCACGAGAAAGGTCCCGATCAGGCTCATGCCAAAGGTCAGGATCGCCAGCAATACGGTCCAGCGTTGCAGGGTCTCGCGCTTCTCAGCGACGGCGGCCGAATGGAGAAGCGCGGTGCCGAGCAGCCAAGGCATGAAGGACGCATTCTCGACCGGGTCCCAATACCACCAGCCGCCCCAGCCGAGCACGTAGTATGCCCACCAGCTCCCCATCGCGATGCCGATCGTCAGCCCGCACCACGCGGTCAACGCCCAGGGCCGCACCCAGCGCGCCCATTGAGCGCCGATGCGGCCCTCGATCAGGGCGGCGATCGCGAAGGAATAGGTGATCGAAAACCCGACATAGCCGAAATAGAGAAAGGGCGGATGGAAAGCGAGGCCGGGATCCTGCAGCAATGGGTTGAGGTCGCGGCCGTCGATCGGCGGCGGGATCAGCCGGTCGAACGGGTTCGATGTGCCGATGATGAAGGCGAGCGTGCCAAAGCCGAGAAGCCCCTGAATTGCCAAGGTCCGCGCGCGCAGAGTCGCCGGTAGTGACTGGCCGAGCGCCGCGACGAGCCCGCCGAACAATGTCAGCATCAGGACCCAGAGCATCATGGAGCCTTCATGGCTGCCCCAGACCCCGGTTACCTTGTAAAGCATCGGTTTGGCGGTGTTCGAATTCTCGAAGACGTTCCGCACCGAGAAATCGGAACCGATGTGGGCTTGCATAAACACCCCGAAGGCGAGCGCCACCAGGCCGAACTGCAGCAAAGCCGCGGATTGCGCCAGATCCATCAGCGGGCGGCTGCGCGCCGAGGCTCCGACCAGCGGTATGGTCCCTTGTGCCAGCGCCACAAGCAACGCAAGCACCAGGGCAAAATGGCCGATCTCTACGAGCATTTCACTACGTCCGGCTCACCAAATTCCCGTGAACAGCAGAATCGGGAAATCTTGGAGTTCCCCAGAAGGAAGATCGCGGCAATGTTGAATTTACAGGGAGTGCGCAGCGGCCGCCCGGCCTCCATTTAACCAGCGGTCATTCTCGCCCAGGCGCCACTTCCATTCAAGGAACTATGAAGGTGGTATATGGTACCATAAAAACGCTGGACATAGCCGTGACGGTGCCGAGCCATGATGAAGTTCGACCACCTGAGCATCCCGGTGACCGACTCCAGCCGTTCGCGCGATTGGTATATCGGAACGCTGGGCTTAAAAGTCGAGTTCGAGATACCCGACCGGCGCATGGTCGCGCTTCAAGACAGCGACGGCTTCGCAATATTCCTGCAAGAAGCTCCCTCTCCGATCGCCCCGAACGGATGCGCGCTGTGGTTCCAGGTCGCTGACGTCGATGCGACCTTCTCCGAGTGGTCCGCGCGCGGCGTCGCCTTCACCCATGGTCCGCGCAAATCCTATTGGGGTTACGGTGTCGAGCTCACGGACCCCGACGGATATCTCGTGCGCCTCTGGGACGCGCGGTCGATGAATGAAAAGAATGGCTGACCCGATTGCGCAGGCGCGGCGATCCTATGCCGAGGAGTTGCGCTTCATCGCGAGGCTGGGGTCGCGTGCCGTTATTGATGCCTTCGCGACGGTGCCGCGGGAACGTTTCTGCGGGCCAGGGCCTTGGCGCATCCTCAGCCCAATGGCAATGGCCGAATATTGGACGACGGAGGACGCCGATCCGCGCCACCTTTACCATGATGTGCTGATCGCAATTGACGAGGAACGGCGGCTAAACAACGGGCAGCCCAGCCTTTGGGCGCGTATGTATGACCAGCTCGAGCTGAGCCATGGCGCCCACGTCGTACATGTCGGCGCGGGAACCGGCTATTACAGCGCCATCCTCGCCGAGATAGTCGGCCGCGCCGGAAGGGTTACCGCGATCGAGATCGACCCCGCCCTTGCCTCGAGAGCCACGGAGAATCTATCCACGATGTGGCCGCAAACGACGGTCGTGACAGCAGACGGCTTCGCATTCCGGCCCGACCAGCCCGCCGACACGATCATCGTCAACGCCGGGGTAACGCATTTTTCCTCCGCTTGGCTCGACACACTCGCGGCAGAGAACGGC
>JBJMQW010000249.1:0-6048 GCA_045802495.1 Allostellaceae bacterium
AGGCGCGCCGCCGCGCCGACGGCATCCCGTTCTTTCAGTTCGCATTGCGCTTTTACGGCCAGAGCGCGTTGCGCAAGCGGCCGGAGCCCGGCACCGTCAATCTGTGGGACGAGTACGAGAAATGGAAGCGCGCCAACCCCGAGGGCTTGGCCCGCGCGCTCTCCGGCGGGCTCATCGGCTCACCCGAGACATTGCGGCGCAAGCTTCGGCGCTTCGAGACCTCGCATATCGACCAGGTCATCCTCTTGAACCAGGCTGGCAAGAACACGCATGAGCATATCTGCGAGAGCCTCGACCTCTTCGCTCGCGAGGTCATGCCGGAATTCCACGCCCTCGTGCCCGAGCAGGAGGTCTGGAAAGCCAAGGTGCTGAACCGCGAGATCGAGCTCGAGGAAATCGACACCGCGCCGTTCCGCGACCGCTACGGCCCCAATTCGGTGCAACTCACACCGCAGGCGGCCGAATAAAGGAGTTATTGACCGCGAAAGAAAGAACCGGCAAGACCTCGCGTCAGGCCAAGGACGCCGGTTTTGAGAAAACGTCGGATAGGGAGGAGTTATCATGAGTGAAAGCTGCCCCCTTCGGCACGCCGCCACGCGGCGCGGCCTGTTCCATATTGGGGCTGCAGCGGTCGCCGGCGGCGCGGTCGCCGGCGGCGCGCTCGCCGCGCCGTTTGTTCGCAATGCCGCCGCCGCCGAGACCACGACATGGAAGGTGCAGACATCCTGGCCGGCAGGCGTCGGGCTCGCCACATTCAAAGAATGGTGCGGCACAATCAAGGAAAAGACCGGTGGGGAGCTCGAATTCAAGCCGTTTGCCGCCAAAGAAGTCGTCGGCGACTTCGAATTGATCGACGGAGTCAAGAACGGTGTGCTCGAGGCGATGAACTCGTTCACCTTGTATTGGGCCGGCAAGGTCCCGGCCACCGCCTTTCTGTCGTCCTATCTGATGGGTCTTCGTTATCCGCACGAATGGGACGTGTTCTTTTACAGCAAGGGCGGATTGCAGGCGGCGCGTGATGTATTCGCCAAGCAAGGCCTGTTCTACGTCGGCCGGATTCACCACGGACCGAACATCGTTCACTCGAAAAAGCCGATCCGTTCGATCGAGGACTTCAAGGACCTGAAATTGCGCGTGCCGGGCGGCATGATCGCCGAGGGTTTCGCGGCGGTCGGCGCCAAGACGACGCTGCTGCCGGGCGGCGAGGTCTTCTCGGCATTGGAAAAGGGGACGATCGAGGCCGCCGACTACACCGGTCCGGCGGTCAATTGGGATCTTGGTTTCCAGCAGGTCACCAAATACATCTGGATGGGGCCGCGCGGGCTCGAATCGATCTACCAACCGGTCGATCTGATGGATTTCTGTGTCGGCATGTCCAACTGGAACAAGCTGTCGCCCAAGATGAAGCAATGGCTCGAGGACGAGATCGAAGTCTATTCGCGAATCCACCATGCGGCGATCCAGAAGGCGGACATGGAGGCGTGGGGCAAGTTCGAGAAGGCCGGCACCGAGGTCAACCGTCTGCCGGTTGAGGATTTGGAGAAGTTCCAGCGCGCGGCTGTGCCAATCTGGTTCAAATGGGCGAACAAGGACAAGGACGCGGCGCGCATCTTCAAGCTCCAGCTCGAAATCATGGAGTCACCGAGTTTCGGCTATGTCGAGCCCGCCATGTACCAGGGCCTGAAGATCGACCTCTGAAAGTTCTCGCAAAACTCGGCCCTGCTGTGGGAGCCAGGTAGAGGTGCGTAATATCGATGGGCACTCGTCGGCCCCGCGAAAACCGGGATCTAAAGGCGCCCGCCAAGAACCTGGAGCTCTGGATTCCCGCTTTGCTCGGGAATGACGAAATGCTCATCAAAGATCGAGAGCGCCGGTAGACGATGCCCAGCCTTTATTTCGTGCTCCCGCACTGGCTGTACTGGGGCACGCTGATCGTCTTCCCGCTCATCGCCTGGTATTTCGTTGCCCGACAGCGGCGCGCCGGTCCTTCCCACCGCCCCTCGCTATTTATTGCCTATCTGTTCTGGTTATGCTCCGGTTTTCTTGGGCTTCATCGGTTTTACCTGAAAAGCGCATGGGGATTTGTCTTCATCCCCGTGTTTCTCGCCATTCTTCACGTCAATGTGCAGATACGCGACGCGCGCGAGGATGTGTCGCGGACGCGGGCGGCGCTCGAAGCGGCACACAGCGAGCTGCGGCGCGCACAGCCGGCATCGGGGGTTGCCATTTCACCCGAACGCGCCGGGCGGCTGACCAGGGCCGAGGCTGCCGAAGCCGCCGCCAAAGCCGAATTTGCCGCGATGGAAGGCGAGCTCGACGGCCGCCGTCACATTGCCCGCTGGCTTGCCCTGCTGCTTGCCGCGATGCTGATAGTCGATGCTGTGCTGCTGCCTGGCGCTGTTCGCCGGACCGTGGCGCGCGAAGCCGAGCAATCGGCCGCGGCCGAGCCCGCGCTGCCCGACATCCCGCCGGCCGGAACCCGTGAAGACCCGACGCTCGGTCTGCATACGCGGTTCACCGACGCCATTGAATGGATCAACCTGCGCGTCGGCGAATTCGTCGCCTATTGGGCGGTGCTTTCGGTCTTCGCCTACTATTACGAAGTGATCGCCCGCTTTGCTTTTAACTCACCGACCAACTGGGTCCACGAGAGCATGTTTCTGATGTACGGCATGCAATACATGCTCGCGGGGGCCTATGCCTACCATGCCGACCAGCACGTGCGGGTCGACGTCATCTATACAAAGTTTTCGACGCGCGGAAAAGCAATCGCCGACATCATAACCTCGGTATTCTTCTTCATTTTTATTCTTACATTGCTGTGGACCGGCGGAAAATTTGCGCTCGACGCGGTACGAAACTCGGAAGTCTCGTTCACCGAATGGGGTGTGCAGTACTGGCCGGTCAAACTGATGATTCCAATCGGCGCGGCGCTGATGGCGCTCCAGGGTCTGGCAAAGCTGATAAAGGACATCGTGCTGGTAACGCGGGCGCGGGCCTGATCGATGGGGCTCGAAATCGATATCGCCTGGCTGACGGTCTTGCTGTTCGGCTCGCTCGGCGTGTTGTTGGCGCTGGGGTTACCGATGGCGTTCTGCACCGGCAGCCTCGCCGTGATTTTCCTTTTCGTATTCGGAAGCCCGGCCATCCTCAACATGATGCCGGCGCGCATCTTCCCGTTCATGACCGATTACCAGCTCTCCGCCGTGCCGCTGTTCATCTTCATGGCGGCGATGCTCGAAAAGGCCGGGATCATCGAGGAGCTGTTCGACGCCGTCTATAAATGGCTGGGCGCAGTGAAAGGCGGTTTGGCCGCTGCCACTGTGCTGGCCTGCACGGCCTTAGCGGCGATGGTCGGCGTCGTCGGCGCGACCGAAGTGACGATGGGCATGATTGCCCTGCCGGCGATGCTGAGACGTGGCTACGACCAGAAGCTGGCCTGCGGCTCACTGCTGGCCGGCGGCACGCTCGGGATTCTGATCCCGCCCTCGGTGATGGCGATCGTCTACGCCGTGGTCGCTCAGCAATCTCTCGGCGAATTGCTGGTGGGCTCGATCTTCCCCGGTCTGTTGCTGTCCAGCCTCTATGTCAGCTATGTCCTCCTGCGCTGCTATATCAATCCGCAGCTCGGTCCGGCACTGCTGCCCGAAGAGCGGGTCAGCGGAAGGGAAAAGCTGCGGCTGCTCAAGAATACGATTGCGCCGATCCTGCTGATCGTGCTCGTGCTCGGGATCATCTTCGTCGGTATTGCGACGCCGGTCGAAGCGGCCGGGATCGGCACCTTTGGGGCCCTGTTCGTCTCCGCCTTGCATCGCCGGCTCACCTGGCCGGCGGTCGAGGAAGCAGCCATCGCGACGTTAAAAGCAACGGCGATGGTTATGTGGATTTTCTTCGGCGCCACGATGTTTGTCGGCTTCTTCATCGTCAAGGGCGGCCAGACCTTTGTCGCCGATTCGATCCTCGGCATCGGCCTGCCGCCTTACGGCGTGCTATTGCTGATGATGGTGGTGCTGTTCGTGCTCGGCATGTTTCTCGACTGGGTCGGCATCCTGTTGCTGACGGTGCCGATCTTTCTGCCGATCATGAAGAGCTTTGCGTGGAGCGGGCTGCTCGGGTTTCCCGGTGTCGCGCCGGAGGACGTGCCGCTGTGGTACGGCGTCATCTTCATGGTCAACATGCAGATGGCCTTTTTGAGCCCGCCCTTCGGCTACTCGTTGTTTTATCTGAAGAGTGTCGCGCCGCCAGAGGTCAGTATGGCGACGATCTTCCGCTCATCCGTCAATTTTATGGCCTTGCAATGGACCGGCGTCGGGCTCTGCATCCTCTTTCCACAGATCGTCACCTGGCTGCCGAGCCTGATCTATAGTCACTGAACACCTTCGCGGAGCGTCATCCGATGTCATCCGAAAGCTTGCCTGCGATCAGCCTTGTCGCCGTGCCGGGGCGGCGGCGGCAAACCCTCGAGATCGCCCGCGAGCTCGAGCGGCGCGGCTTTGCCGGCATCTATATCCCAAGCCGGTTTGGCAACATGGCGCAGTGCACGGCTCTGGCATTCGCCACCGAGCGGATACCGTTCGGTACTGCGATCGCGCCAATCTACGCCCGCACGGTCGAGGATTTCGCACAAAGCGCGGCATATCTGCACGAGGTGTCGGGCGGGCGCTTTCGCTTTGGCATCGGGATTGCGCACGGCCCGACCTATCAGCGTCTCGGGGTCACACCAGGCAAATCGCTCTCGGACATCCGCGCCTTTGTCGAGAAGCTCAAATCCTATGAAGGGATTGGCGAATTGCCGCCGATTATCCTCGCTGCTCTGCGTAAACGAATGGTGGCCCTCGCTGCCGAAATCGGCAATGGCGTGGTGTTCGCGAATGCCAGCCTGTCGCACATGCCTCGATCGCTCGCAGCGGTGCCAGCGGCCCAGCGCGGCGACCCAAATTTCCTGATCGGCACTATGCTGCCGATCTGCATTTCCGATGACGTGAACGCGGCCATTGCGCTGCTTCGACGGCGGCTTGTCCATTACGCCTTGCTGCCGAACTATCGTGCCTATTGGAAGGAAGCGGGTTACGTCGAAGAAATGACCGCCGTCGAACAAACAATCGCCAGCAATCGCGCCGCCGAGATCCCGAAATATCTGACGGACCGCTTGCTCGCCGACAATACCCTCTACGGACCGGCGGCAAAGGTGCGTGACGGTGTCGAGGCATGGCGAGCCGCTGGCATCAATACGCCCATCCTAGTACCCAACTCACTCAACGGCAACCAGATCACGGCGCTGGAGGAGTTGTTCGCGGCCTTTGCCGACTAATTTCGGCGTCAGTTGCGACCGGCCATGAAATCGTCACGGACGCGGTTGCGCAGGTTCGCCGTGCCGGCGGCAATATAGCCGCCATCGATGGCGATCTCGGCGCCGCTGATAAAGCTCGATTCATCCGACGCAAGGAACAAGACCAGATCGGCGCACTCCTTTGGGGTCCCCTGCCGGTGCAACGGTATCGCAGCGCGCGCAGCGTGGGCGAAAGCTTCGCCGCCGCTGCGATAGAAGCCGGTGTCGGCGATCTGTCCGGGATGGATCGAATTGACCCGGATATTCCACTGCGAGAATTGCAGTACCGCCGTCTTGGTGAGCCCCCGCAACCCCCATTTGCTGGCCGTATAGGCGGCATCGTCATGCGCGGTCAGCCCGGCGGTCGAAGAAATATTGATGATCGAGCCGCCGCCGCTGTCGCGGATTGCCGGTGCGCAATGCTTCATGCCCAGCATCGCGCCGGTCAGATTGACCGCCAATGTCCGGTTCCACGCCTCGACCGCCGTATCGACAATGCCCTGCCGGGCGATCGTCCCGGCATTGTTTACCAGGATATGGAGCTTGCCGAACTCCGCCAGCGCCGCCGCCACGACCCCCCGCCACGATCCCTCATCCGACACGTCCTGCGGCACGAAAAGCGCCTTGCCGCCCTGCTCCGTCAGCCGCTGCGCGAGGCCTCGGCCGGCAACCGTATCGATGTCGGTGACGACGACCGCTGCTCCCTCCCGCGCAAAGAG
>JBJMQW010000250.1:0-6977 GCA_045802495.1 Allostellaceae bacterium
AGAACCGGGCCGAGGCACGCAACCTGATGGAGAAGCTCGGCTACGGGCCCAACAAGCGGCTGGCGATTAAGCTGTCAACGCGCAACATCCCGAGTTGGCGCGATCCTTCGGTGCTGCTGATTTCCCAACTCAAGGAAATCTACATCGATGCAGAGCTCGACGTCGTCGACACCACGCAGTGGTACCCCAGGATCATGCGCAAGGATTTCACGGTAGGACTGCAGGTCACGGAGACCGGCGTCGACGACCCGGACCAAGCCTTTTACGAAAATTATGTATGCGGCTCGGAGCGCAACTATACGGGCTACTGCAATCCCGAGGTCGATAAATTGGTCGACCAGCAATCGATGGAGCCCGATCAGGCAAAGCGCAAACAACTGGTGTGGGAGATCGAACGGCGGTTGGCGCAGGACGCAGTCCGTCCGGTCATCTTCTATCCCCGCGGCGGCACTTGCCGGCAGCCCTATGTGAAGGGCCTGACCATCATGGTCAACAGCATCTATAACGGCTGGCGCTTCGAAGACGTGTGGCTGGACAAATAGAAGACGTGTGGCTGGACAAATAAAGGTGCGGTCGGGGGTCTGGCACTGGTTTCTGACGGCTTAGGGATTTGGATGGATTGGCAAGGACTGGCCATCCATATCGGTTGCGGGAAGGCCGAGATGCCGCAGGACGGTGGGCGCGATATCGACCAGTGAGGAGCGGGTTTGGTGGGCGCCTGCGGTGAAACCGCCGCCCGAGACGAACAGGAACGGGCGCTGCTCGTTTCGGCCGAGGCCGCCATGCTGGCCAAATCCTGTCGCATCCTTGGGTTCGAGCGCGTCGCGAACGACGTGGCTGTAGCCGGGAACGCCGTGAGGATTGGCGCGCTCGTCGGGTCGCAAGGTCAGCGCAATCTGCGCGGCCGAGCCGGTCGGCAGACCGGCCGCGCCCAACCCCGGCCCGACGAATGTCCGCCCGACCCAGTCTTCGGCATCGAGAAATCGCGCGACCCGCGTCACCAGAGGACCGGCCGGGTCGGCGAAATAAAGCAATGCCGCCGTGCCATTTGGGGCGACAACGACGTCCGACGAGTTGGGGCCGGCCTTCAAACCGGCCTCGATCAGCAACCCATCGAGATCGATCGTCTCGTCCACGGTTTCCATGCCGTGATCAGAGCCGACGATAAACAGGATGTTCTCGCCGCTCGGGTCGAGATCGCCGACGGTTTCAGCGACCCGGCGCACATTCTCGTCGGCGCTCGCGATGGCCCGACGATGCGCCGGCGAGCCGAGCGGCGCGTGATGGCCGGTGTAGTCCGGCTCCGAGAGCCATAGCAGCGCGAGCGTGGGGGCGCGCCTGCGGAGCACCTCCTCGCAGAACCGCCCGGTTGCGGTGTTGTCGCCCTCGGCCCCCTTCGAGATCGCAAGACCCTCCTCGGTGGGGAGCAAGCGGCGGCCCGGGCCAAAACTGCCCGCCGGGTTGTAGACCCAGCCAAAGCCGTCGGGATCAAGGAAATACGCCGCTCCCGGCGACACGTTCGAAATTGCGATTGCGGTGGCGCCGGCGCGGCTGATCCGCTCGGCCAAAGTCGGCATGTGCAGCGTGCGGCCCGTCGCGCGATGCAGCCGGTCGCGGAAATCCGGCTTGCCGACTGAAAGGCAGACAAGGCCGTCGCCCTCATCGATCGCCATCGTGTTGCCGAGCAGACCGTGCCGCGCGGGCAAGCATCCGGTGGCGATCGACGCGGCGCTCGTGCGGGTCGTCGACGGGAAGACGCTGGTGTGGTTGGCGTAACGCGCCGAACCTTTGCCGAGTTCGCTCAAGAACGGCGCGTCGCGCGGCGTAATCAGATCCGCCCTGAGACTGTCGCAGATCACGATAACGGCGCTCTTCATGGCGTGGCTCCTGTCTCGACGGCTGGATCTCGCGCGAGGATATGTGCACGGAACTCGGGCGGCAGCGGCGTCTTTTCACCAGTGGCGTTGACCACCAGGATCAGCACGGCTCGCCCCAGCGCGCAGAGACCGTCGCGCCATACGGCATATTCCATTTCGAAGCTGGTGCGTCCGAGCCGGAGGGTGCGCGCGCTGACCAGGATGTCTTCGGCGTAAGCGAGCGGCCTATGATAACGGATACTGGTCTCGGCCATGACAGGGCCGGGCGTATTCGCCGAAAGCGGAGCGAGACCCACTTCCTCCAGGTAACGGTTGCGCGCCTCTTCGAACCATTCGAAATAGGCGCGGTGATTGGCGTGCCTGAACGGATCGCACTCGCTCCACCGCACCCGATGTGCGATTGCGAATGACCACCCCGGCTCGACCCCGTACCGCGCCCAATCTGTCTCGCTCGCCTTGACCATGTGCAAAGCTTAGGCGAGGGCGACGCGAGCGGCAAATCCAATGCTCGCGCCGGCGCGGATAACATGCGAGACAGGCGCGATGATGGCGGTCGGATCGACGCGCGACGGAACCGCGGGTGTGTTCGCGCTCCTCGCGTCGCGGCGCTTTGGCCCGCTTTTCGCGACGCAGTTCCTGTCGGCGTTCAACGACAATGCGCTGCGGAACGCGCTGGTGCTGATGATCGCGTATCGCGCCGACGCGGCCTCGCAGCGTTCCGCGCAGATCATGATCCCCCTCGCGGCCGGGCTTTTCATGCTGCCGTTTTTCCTGTGCTCCGCCACGGCCGGCCAGATCGGTGACGAATCCGACAAGGCAAAGCTGATCCGCCTGATAAAGCTGCTCGAAATCCCGGTAATGCTGGCCGCTGCCGGCGGCGTTCTCGCCGGTAGCCCTGCCATCCTCCTCGCCCTGCTGTTTACGATGGGAATACAGGCCGCGTTCTTCGGCCCGCTCAAATACGCGATTCTTCCGGACATCCTCGCTCCCGGCGAGTTGCTGCTCGGCAACGCGCTGGTGGAAGCCGGCACCTTCATCGCGATTCTCCTCGGCACGATCGCCGGCATGCTGATCGCGACGCAACATGGTTCTTCGGCCGTCGCGGCGTTGATCATCGCGGTTGCGCTTGCCGCCTGGGCGGCGAGTTGGGGAATACCGCAGGGGGGCGCAGCAGCGCGCCGCGCCGCAGGCCGCTGGAACCTCCTCGCGACGACGGCGCGGGTGATCCGCCATGCGGCGCGCGAAGCTGTGCCGTTTCGCGCGATGCTCGGGATCTCTTGGTTCTGGCTGGCGGGCGCCGTCTACCTGTCGCAGTTCCCGGGTTATGTCCGCTTCATCCTCGGTGCGGAAGAGGCGGTCGTGACATTGTTTTTGACATTGTTTTCGATCGGCATCGCGCTCGGGTCGCTGCTTTGCAACCGGATCCTCCGCGGCAAGATCAGCGCGTGGGTCGTGCCTTGGGGGGCGCTTGGGATCGGCTTATTCTCAATCGATTTCTGGCTCGCCAGCCCGCAATCGGCGAGCGGCACGGAGGTCGCCGGGCTTGTCAATTTCCTTGCCGAACCACCGCATTGGCGAATCCTCGTCGACCTTGTCGGCATCGCTGCTTCGGGCGGAATCTTTGTCGTCCCACTCTATGCGTTGCTGCAGGCGGCGAGCGAACGTGCTCACCGCGCCCGGGCGATCGCCGCAAACAACGTCATCAACGCCGCCGCGATGGTGGTCTCGTCGGCCGCAACGATGGCGCTGATCGCCGTCGGTCTTGGCATCCCCGAGATCTTTCTGCTGACCGGAAGCGCTACCGTTGTTGTCGCGATAATTTGTCGGCGCGTATTCGCGACAACAGAACTCGACCCAAACTGCGCGGCAGAGCGGCGAATTCATGGATCGCCACGCGAGCCTCCCAATTGATCGAGGGCGGCGGCACCCCCGCCCAAGCAGTGACCCGCAATCCGCTGAGGCGAAACAAGATTATCGCCCTCGGCAGGTGCATGCGGTCGCTGACCAGCAGCACCGAGCGCAAGCCGCGCGCGCCAAGCAACCGCGCGGTTTCGCTCGCATTCTCGAACGTGTTGCGAGACCCCGTCTCGATCAGCAGCGCCTCCTCGGGCACCCCGCAAGCCCGCGCCGCGCGGCGCATGATCTCAGCTTCGGCGACCGGTCCCGCACCGCCGCCCGACAATACCAAGAGCGGGGCGGCCTCCTGTCGGAACAGCTCGACTCCACGCCCGACGCGCCGTTTCAGCGCCGCCTGAGCGCGGCACCCGAGAACGACGATGGCATCGGCTGTCTGCGTCCGATGCCGGCGCACTCGGCCCGAGCGCGCTTAAGGCGCGCGGTTCATGCGGTTGTCGACGAGTTCATCGACAACCGTGGGATCGGCGAGGGTCGTGACATCGCCGAGTGCGTCGTGCTCGTTTGCCGCGATTTTTCGCAGAATGCGCCGCATGATCTTGCCGGAACGCGTCTTCGGCAGGCTGGGCGCCCATTGCAGCACATCCGGAGCGGCAATCGGGCTGATCTCCTGCCGCACCCAGGAGACAAGCTCGCGCCGCAGCTCATCGCTCGGCGTTTCGGTGATCTTCAACGTCACATAGGCATAGATGCCCTGACCCTTGATGTCGTGCGGGAAGCCGACGACGGCCGCTTCGGCGACCTTCGGATGCGCGACGAGGGCGCTCTCGATCTCGGCGGTACCGAGCCGGTGACCAGCGACGTTGATCACGTCATCAACCCGGCCGGTCAGCCAATAGAACCCGTCCTCATCACGTCGGGCACCATCGCCCGTAAAATAGAGCCCCGGAAAATGCGAGAAATAGGTCTGTACGAGGCGCTTGTGATCGCCGAACAGAGTGCGCATCATTCCAGGCCAGGCACCGGCGATGCAGAGATTTCCTTCGCCCGCGCCTTCAACCACTTTGCCGTTATTGTCGACAATCACCGGCTCGACGCCGAAGAAGGGCCGGGTCGCGGAGCCCGGCTTCAACGGCGTCGCACCCGGGATCGGGGTGATAAGAACGCCGCCGGTTTCGGTCTGCCACCAGGTGTCGACGACCGGGCAGCGCTGCTCGCCGACGTGATCGTAGTACCAGAGCCAAGCCTCGGGATTGATCGGCTCGCCAACCGTGCCGAGAATGCGCAACGAGCGTCGGCTGGTGCGCCGGACATGGTCCTCGCCCTCACGCATTAGCGCCCGGATGGCGGTCGGCGCGGTGTAAAAAATGCGAATATTGTGCTTGTCGACGACCTGCCAGAAGCGGGACGGATCCGGGTAATTAGGCACACCCTCGAACATCAGGGTCGTCGCGCCATTGGCAAGCGGGCCGTAGACAATATAGCTGTGTCCGGTTACCCACCCGACATCGGCGGTGCACCAGTAGACCTCACCATCGCGATAATCGAAGACGTATTCATGGGTCATCGACGTGTAGACCAAGTAGCCGCCAGTGGTGTGCAGCACGCCCTTGGGCTGTCCGGTCGAGCCCGAGGTGTAAAGGATGAATAACGGGTCTTCGGCCGACATTTCCTCGGCGGGACAATCGGGTGAAGCCGCGGCGCAGGCTTCGCGGTACCACAGGTCGCGGCCTTCTACCCAATCGATGGTGCCGCCGGTGTGGCGGACGACGATCACGTCGCGCACCTCGGGGCAGTGCCGCAGCGCGTTATCGGCATTGCGCTTCAGCGGCACCGCCCGGCCGCCGCGCCGTCCCTCGTCGGCGGTGATCAGCACGGTCGAGCGGCAGTCCTGGATGCGGCCGGCAAGGCTGTCGGGTGAGAAGCCGCCGAACACGACCGAATGGATCGCGCCGATGCGCGCACAGGCCAGCATCGCAATCGCTGCTTCGGGGATCATCGGCAGGTAGATCGTGACCCGGTCGCCCTTCTTGACGCCGCGCGCCTTCAGCACATTGGCGAGACGGCACACCGCCTCGTGCAGTTCTCGGTAGGTGACGCGGCGGTCCTCGCCGGGATCGTCGCCCTCCCATAATATCGCGGTCTGCTCAGCCCGCTTGGGGAGGTGGCGATCGATGCAGTTGGAAGAGGCGTTGAGCGTCCCGTCCTCATACCAGGCAATGCGCACATCGCCCGCGAACGAGGCGTTTCTTACTTTGGTGAACGGCTTGATCCAGTCGATGCGCTTGCCGTGTTCGGCCCAGAAGCGATCGGGTTCGTCGAGCGACTGCCGGTATAGACGAAAGTATTCGGCCTCGCTGATTTTGCCGATTTGCGGATGGGCAGAGAGCGGTATGACAGTCCGGCCGGACATGGCGTTCTTCCTCCTCGGTGGCAGCGCTCTCGCCTGGGCGGCGCGTGTTGCCGAGGATATTCCGTCGTCCTGAGCCGTTACAATACCCGTCCCGCGGCTCGTTCGGTCAATGCGCAGCGGGCACGCGGGTCGCGAGCAGAGCCGCCTGCGTCCGGTTGGCGACGTTGAGACGCCGAATGATCTGTTTCACATGCGCCTTGACCGTGCTCTCGGACATGTTGAGCGCGTCGGCGATCAGTTTGTTCGGTTTGCCTTCCGAGATCAGCGCCAGAACATCGCGCTGCCGGCGTGTGAGCTCGCGCCAAGTGCCTTCCGACCTCGACAGGGCGGCAGGCGGCGTTTCTGTCAATGCCAACGGTACATATGTACCGCCGGTGCGTATCCGCTCCAGCGCGCCCATCAAAACCTTTAGGCTATGGCTCGTCGGCAAGAAGCCCCGCGCACCGGCATTCAGTATCGCGTGCGCCCGCCGCGGATCATCGCATTCGGCAGCGACAAGTATCGGAGTCCGCGGCGCCGCAGCCGCCAGCAGCACTATGTCAGCGCGGTCGATATGCGCGCAGGTCGACCCACCGAGGAGAACGACGTCGAACTCCTGTCCCTGCTGCACGAGACGCGCAAGGTCGGGGGCGGTCGGTACATCCGTGATCCGCCAGCGCCGCGGCTGGTGCGCGAGCGCCAATTTGAGACAGTCGCAGTGCAGTCGACGCTGATCGACGATCGCAAGATGACGCCGAACCGGGCCGACATAGACGCCGGGTGGAAGACTCGCTTCTTCTCCGATGAACTGATCGAGCATGGACGAAGGCCGCTCTACGAAAATCGCGTTTCGC
>JBJMQW010000251.1:0-4140 GCA_045802495.1 Allostellaceae bacterium
CGCTCGATGACGACGTCCGCCTGACGGAACCCGGCGGCAGTGTCACCCTTCGAGAAGGTCACCCGCTTGGCAATGTTGGAGGGTTTATCCGGCTTCGGCTCGACCCCAGTCGTGAAGAGGTCATCGTGCAGCACCGGCGCGGCGGGCGCCATCGCCTCCTCGACATCGATGACGTGCGGCAACACCTCGTATTCGACTTCGATCAGGTCGAGCGCCTCGGCGGCGATCGTCGAGGAGACAGCCGCCACCGCGGCCACGGCGTGGCCCTCGTAGAGCACTTTGCCGCGTGCCATGACATTACGCGACAGATCACGGAAGTTCATCGGGCCGTCACCGACAAACGCTTCCTCCGGGCTGATCTCCGGGAAGTCGGCCGTAGTCGCGACCGCCCGAACACCCGGTAGCGCCAGCGCCTTGTCGGCGTTGACCCTCACAATCCGAGCGTGTGCGTGCGGGCTGCGCTTGATCTTGGCATGGAGCATGCCCGGCAATGCTCGATCGGCCCCGAAATTAGCCCGGCCGGTGACTTTCTCGACGCCATCCGGACGGATTGGCCGGGTGCCGACGACTTTGAGGCTGCGCATATTGGTTTCGGATGTCATGACCGGTTCGTCCTCTTTGAGACCGCTCCGGTCATCGTAATATCTAAATATATATAGCGTCAACATCGGGCCAGCTTATCCGCGATGCACGATTGATGGACGCTGCCCAGCAACCAGTAATATTGGGAGCTGCAGTGAAAACACTTAATCCGGGATAGCGCCGGGCAGGATTATCCGATCAATGATCGCCCGCGGCGCCGTGGTAAGCGACGATCATTTGTTGGCGTTTCTGGTAATCGGCGAAGTCTCGGAATATCATTTCGCGCTGCTTGGGATCAAGGTGACGTGCGGCTTTCGCGGGCGCTAGGGTTCTCTGGTATTCGGCGAATTCCCGGAACAAAGCGGCGCGTTCCTCATCGAGAGGGAGCTGCTCTTGCGCGGTTGCCGTATCGGGTGCGGGAGTTAGCTCGGCCTTTTTTAACCATTGCTCGGCAGCCGGAAATCGTGTCCATCCCGCGATCGAGGCCGTTACGTCGAAATCCCGCCATTTGGGACGGCGGGCCTTTATGTCGTTGAGGTGTGCAAAAAAAGCCTGCACAAAACGATTTACTCGCAGATAGCGCTCCGACTTTGTCGGCCAGTTATACGCCACCAGAACAGTCCCCACTGCGACGGTTTTGATCGGTGCATCTTTCGCGACGAGTTCCGGATAATCGTCGGAGGTTATGGCTATTGACGAATAAGTTGGCGGCAAATCCACCGTAATCGGCAGGAAGTGTAAATTCTCATCCGGTCTAACGTCCTGGAATAACCGTGACGGTTTAGTCGCGAGGTAAACCAATGCGGAAATTTCACCTCGGCGCAATTTATCGAGGGCGAGCGGATGAGGTAAATTCGTCACGTCGGGCTGCACCCCAAGGGCACCGAAAACAGCCGTTGCAGTGGTGGACGTTCCGTTCTCCCGCGGCCCAAAATTAACCTTTTTCCCTGCCAGATCATCAAATGATTGTATTTCTGGTCCGACCAGAACATGAAGCTCTTGGTCATAGAGTCTCGTGACGTATTGCAGATAATTTTCCACCCCCGGAAAAGGAGGATTGCGCTTGATTTCATCGAGCACATCCGTCTGCACGATGGCAAAATCAATGCCGCGAGCAAACATGACATCCTTGGCATTTTGCAATGCCCCGGCCCCAGCGATCGGAAGAAGGCGCAAGCGGTTCTGTTCGCCCGCGAGACCAAGCGCCAGGTCGACCGTGTAGTCGGTTCCTTCAGACACAATCCCGAGGAGCCCGTTGTTGATCTCCTCGCGCATCGTGCGGCGTAAACGGGCCGCCGGGTCTGCCCGATGCACCGCCTGCTTCTTCTGTTTGAGCCGAGGCTGGTCGCCCTGAAACTGTTTACTTCGAGACTGATCGTCCTGGAGCGGTTCTGCCCAAACTGATGTCGTGGCAAACAGGCCGCAGAATGCTGCCAATACGGCTCGGTTTGCTCTGGCGGATCCGTCCACTACTCACCTCCGATCTATCGCCGCGGTCGATCGGAAAACAATATTCTAGAGAAAATGTTCCGATATGTTATCGGCTTGATTGTATTCCGCTCATATAAACGGGTTTTTAAGGTTAACAACACGTCGGAACTCGAACGAGTGTGGATGCGAGACCCGTCATCGCAGGACCGAGATGCTTCGATGGGATGTGGAGCCGGCACAAGGCGTCGTTAAGGATATAGCATTAACATCAAACCAGCATGCCGGGGATGCTTGATTTGACGGCCCTTGCCATTCGGCATCATATGCTTCCCTGAACGAGGCGGGTTGGGAGCTACCAACGTGGCAGCGGCGCGGCTTACCTTGCGCGTCGATCTCGGCGAGGACCGGGCGATCGGCCCTGGCAAGATCCGATTGCTCGAGGCGATTCGCGACGCCGGATCGATCACCAGAGCCGGAATCGCGCTCGGCATGTCTTACCGCCGGGCATGGCTGCTGGTCGACGACATGAACAATTGCTTCCGCGAGCCCGTCGTCGCTGCCCAGGCGGGCGGAAGCCACGGTGGCGGCGCAGCTTTGACGCCGTTCGGCAGGAGGCTGATCGACCAGTATCGCGAAATCGAGGCCGAGGCGCATTCCGCAAACGCCGCGCGGCTGCGCGAACTCGAGGAGGCCTGCAAAGGGATGCAAGAGGTTGCGACGGCGACAAAGCCTCACGTCGTCCTGCGCCGGCGAACAATCGCCCGTTAGCACGGGGCGATCGGGTCCTCGGAAGAATTCGGCCGACACGCCGTGCGGAGTTCGGAGGCCATCAAGGCCAGCATCGAAATCGTTACAGACACCGGGGTCAATCGGAGCGCCTCCGCACGCGACCTTACTGGAGCACTGTAAAACCTTGCTTTTCGAAGATCCGGCGAGCGGCTGGCGATTTGAGGTAGGCGACATAACCCGCCGCGCCGGGATTGGTCGAGCTGGAGACCACCGCGATCGGATAGATGATCGGCGGGTGGGAGTCGGCCGGAAAGGCGGCGACAATCTTCACAGCCCTATCCGACGCTGCATCGGTCCGGTATACGATGCCCAAGGGCGCCTCGCCGCGGGAAACCAATAGCAACGTCGCCCTCACATTTTCGGCCGGCGCCAACCGGTCGGCGACAGACGACCACACGCCCAATGCCTCTAGGGCCGCCTTGCCGTATTTTCCAGCCGGGACGGCGCTCGGATCGGCAATCGCGAGTCGGCCGCTGCCAAGCACCTGTGCGAGTGGAAAGCTCGGTGCGATGTCAAGTTTTGCGGTACTATTGGCCGGCGCGATCAGCACGAGCTGATTGCCGAGCAGGTTGACCCGCGTATCAGGCCTGATCAGATTTTTTTTTGCCAAATAATCCATCCAGTCGAGATCGGCTGAAATCAAAATATCGGCCGGCGCAGCGGCTTCGATTTGCTTTGCCAAGGTCGAGCTCG
Source organism: Allostellaceae bacterium (assembly GCA_045802495.1). Taxonomy (GTDB): domain Bacteria; phylum Pseudomonadota; class Alphaproteobacteria; order ATCC43930; family CGMCC-115725; genus AP-15. Next base: position 3,496 of record JBJMQW010000251.1, read on the forward strand.
CCGCATAGGAGGTCGTGGTTTCTTGACCCTTGTCGCGCTGGAATGCGGCATTAGCCTCGTCAAGCGCGTCCTTGAGACTTGCCGCCGCAAAAATCACCAGCTTGTTTTGCTGGGCGGACGCGTCGGTGACCCACGCGCCGACCGCCAGAATCAGCAAGCTCCAGACGAGCAAATCGCGCAAAGTCGATAAGCGCGGGCGGGAGATCATCACCCTCCTCCGTTGAACCAGACCCGCGTCATATATAAATGAATATGACGAAAGGTAAAGTCGGTCGCCGCGGCGGTGCGGCGAGCCTATCTTATCGACGCCTCCGATGGATCGCGCTCGATGGCGGCAACCGCGCGGGCGGCTCGCGGCGGCGTCCAAATAATCTTTCGGCAGATTGACCGTTCGCAAGTCCGCGGGAATGGGCGATCGCCGAGGATTGCGTTCTGGTTCGGTTAGAGAGGGAAGGGGGAGAGGGGGGATTGCGGGTCTGGCGGCGACCTACTCTTCCGCACCTTGGGGTGCAGTACCATCGGCGCAGAGGGTTTTCACGGCCGAGTTCGGGATGGGATCGGGTGTTTGGCCCCTCGCTATGGCCACCAGGCCGGCAAGGCCGGTCCCCGGAAGGCGGTGGGCCTTCAGCCCGCGGGCTTGTCCCG
>JBJMQW010000252.1:0-10618 GCA_045802495.1 Allostellaceae bacterium
CAGCGTCGTCTTGCCCGACAGATACGGGCCGACCAGGGCAACAACGCGGGGCCGCGGTCGCATTCGCCATGGGCGCCTCCAGCCGGGTTTGTCAGGCGCCAGCGCGGTCAAGCAATGCCGCAACGGCGCCGAGATCTGTCCCAATCTGGCGCGGCCGGCCTCTGTAACGCAATCGAAATCTGGCGACGGGCGCTGGGTTGGCGGAACTAGGCGGGCGCCGTCCCGCGTCCAGCCCAGGCGAGGCACGCAAGGGAGCGCGGGCCATCCGGCTCAAGACACAGATAGGCCCGCTGCACGGGCTCCGCCCGCCCTGCGCGAGCGCCATTTGGACAGGCTAGTGCGCAGAACCATTCAGACGATACAGCAGATGCCCCCTTCTCGCTTTCCCGGCGAAAGCCGGGATCCACTTCCGCCGTGGGCACCGGCTTTCGCCGGTGAAGCGGGATTGGACGAGATGCTTAGTTGCTTGGTGAATCGTGTGAGTGACCCTGAAGACTAGCGACGAGCTTTCCCGGCGGTCGAGACTCAGCCGCTCAGGGCGCGGCAGGCGTGGTCGATGCGCTGGCAAGCGTCGCGCAATACCTCGGTCGAGGTCGCATAGGAGACCCGGAAATGCGGCGACAGACCAAACGCCTCTCCATGCACAACCGCGACCCCCGTCTCCTCCAACAGGTAACGGACGAAATCCTCGTCATTGGCGATCGTCGCACCGCCCGGGGTTTTCTTGCCGATGACGCCGGCGCAGGACGGGTACACGTAGAAGGCGCCCTCGGGCCGTGGGCAGAACAGGCCGGGCACCCGGTTCAGCAAGTCGACGACGAGATCGCGCCGCTCCTTGAAGCTCTGGTTATGGACGGGGATGAAATCCTGCGGCCCGGTTAGCGCCTCGATCGACGCCGCCTGGCTGATCGAGCACGGGTTGGCGGTCGAGTTCGACTGGATCGCCCCCATCGCCTTGATCAGCGCCTTCGGCCCGCCGCCATAGCCGATTCGCCAGCCGGTCATGCAATAGGCCTTCGAGACGCCGTTGACGGTCAGCGTGCGCTCGTAGAGCCGGGGCTCGACCTGGGCAATCGTCGTGAATTCGAAATCGTCGTAAACGAGGTGCTCGTACATGTCGTCGGTCATGACCCAGACATGCGGATGGCGCAGCAGAACCTCTGCCACACTCTGCAGATCGGCCCGGCTGTACGCCGCCCCTGTCGGGTTCGAAGGAGAGTTCAGGATCAGCCACTTTGTCCTCGGCGTGATCGCCGCCTCGAGATCCTCGGCGCGCAGACGAAAGCCATTGTTCTGCGGGCACGGCACCGGCACCGGGGTGCCGTCGCAAAGCAGCACCATTTCGGGGTAGGAGACCCAGAAAGGGGCCGGGATCACGACCTCGTCGCCGGGATTGATCGTGGCAACCAGCGCATTGTAGAGCACCTGCTTGCCGCCCGAGGCGATCGTGATCTGGGAGGTCTCGTAATCGAGCCCGTTCTCGCGGTGGAACTTGCCAGCCACCGCGCGCTTCAGCTCGATCGACCCGTCGAACACGGTATAGCGGGTCTCGCCGCGTCGCATCGCGGCGATCGCGGCTTCTTGGATATTCGCCGGCGTATCAAAATCGGGCTCGCCGACAGACAGGCTGATGATGTCGCGCCCTGCCGCCTTCAATTCGGTGGCAAGTGCCGTCATTGCCATGGTCGGCGATGGTTTGACGCGCGCGAGACGGTCGGCAAGAAAGGGCATGATGCAGCAGCTGGCGTGATTGAGAGCAAACAGAGCACCCTACTGCGGACAGCCATCCTTGGGAAGTCGGCAAGGAGGGAAGCCTGCAAGGGCGCCGCACCGTGTCAGCCGGGGTCTCTCTGGATCCTCCTTCGGCGCTGGCCCCCTTGGCCGCAGGAGGCCAGCGCTGTTGCTCATCAGTCGGCTGCAATTAAAACTTGCATTGATTATCGCCCGCCGCTGCATCTGCAGCGAATCTACAGCGGCCTCCCTCGCAAAGGTTGTATGGACATGCCCACAGCTCGGGCGCGGTGGCGCGTGCCGGCGAATATGGCAAGCACGCCTTCAAACATCCCGGTTTCCGCCCTAACTGAGTTCTTGCGTGGACTGGGATGGATTCGAGCCTACAGCGCAAAGCGGGCGATTCTTTGATCGAGATTGCCGTTGCTTGTGGGCTGTGACCTATCCCTACCCATGGACGGAAAATTCGATTTTAATTCGCCTGCCCGATCGGTGGCATCCTCGACGGAAGCGCGTTTGACTCGGTGATTGGCATGAAATCGCCCGACGTTTTAGATCTAGTGACGATGCTGCCGCTGATGGCCGCCGAACGTCCGCAGAGCGACATCGGCAGGCAGTTCCGGCTTTATTCCGATTTCCGGCCCGCCGGCGACCAGCCGCAAGCGATCGACGAATTGTGCGAGGGGCTTGCCGCCGGCGAGCACGACCAGGTGCTGCTGGGCGTTACCGGCTCGGGCAAGACCTTTACGATGGCGCATGTCATCGAGCGCACCGGACGCCCGGCGATCATTCTCGCGCCGAACAAGACCTTGGCTGCGCAACTCTACGGCGAGATGCGGAGCTTCTTTCCCGAGAACGCAGTCGAATATTTCGTCTCGTATTACGACTATTACCAGCCAGAGGCCTACGTCCCGCGCACCGACACCTATGTAGAGAAGGAATCGTCTCTTAACGAGCAGATCGACCGGATGCGCCACTCGGCGACGCGGGCGATTCTCGAACGGCGCGATGTCATCGTAGTCGCCTCGGTTTCCTGCATCTACGGTATCGGCTCGGTCGAGACTTATTCGCAGATGACGCTGTCGCTCGCCAAGGGCGATCGGATCAACCGAACTCAGCTGCTTTCTCGCTTTGTCGAATTGCAGTACAGGCGCAACGACCACAACTTCTTCCGCGGGTCGTTCCGGGTGCGCGGCGACACGATTGAGCTGTTTCCGGCGCATTACGAGGACCGTGCCTGGCGTATTTCGCTGTTCGGTGACGAGATCGAGGCTATCCACGAGATCGATCCGCTGACCGGCGAGAAGACCGCGACGCTGCAATCGGTCAAGATCTACGCCAACAGCCACTATGTGACGCCGCGGCCGACGCTGTTGCAGGCGATCGAGCAGATCAAGCGCGACCTGAAGATCCGCCTCCAAGAGTTCCATGCGGAAGGCAAGCTATTGGAGGCGCAGCGGCTCGAGCAGCGCACCAATTACGACCTCGAAATGATAGAGGCGACCGGCAGCTGCGCCGGCATCGAGAACTATTCACGCTATTTGACCGGCCGCAAACCCGGCGAGCCGCCCCCAACCTTCTTCGAGTACATGCCGCGCGACGCGCTCGTCATCGTCGACGAATGCCATGTCACCGTGCCGCAGCTCGGCGGCATGTTCGGCGGCGACTGGACGCGCAAGACGTGCCTTGCCGAATATGACTTTCGCCTTCCCTCCTGCACCGACAACCGGCCGCTCAAATTCGCGGAGTGGGACGCGATGCGCGGCCAGACGATCTTTGTCTCGGCGACCCCCGGCCCTTGGGAAATGCAGCGGGCCGGCGGCGTCTTTGTCGAGCAGATCGTTCGGCCGACCGGCCTCGTCGACCCCCCCTGCATCATCCGTCCGGTCGAGAACCAGGTCGACGATCTGATGGCGGAATGCCGCGAGGTCGCGGCCAAAGGCCATAGGGTCATGGTCACCACCTTGACCAAGAAAATGGCGGAGGCGCTTACCGAATACCTGCACGAATCCGGGCTGCGGGTCCGCTACATGCACTCGGATATCGACACGCTCGAGCGCATCGAAATCATCCGCGATCTCCGCCTCGGTATGTTCGACGTGTTGATCGGAATCAACTTGTTGCGTGAGGGGCTGGACATCCCGGAATGCGCGCTGATGGCCGTTCTTGACGCCGACAAGGAGGGGTATCTGCGCTCGCGTACCTCGCTGATCCAAACCATCGGCCGGGCGGCGCGGCATATCGACGGCCGTGCGATACTCTATGCGGACCGGATAACGGACAGCTTGAAGTCTGCGATCGACGAAACCAATCGCCGGCGTGAAAAGCAGCAGGCCTACAATGCCGCCAACGGGATCACCCCCGAAAGTGTGCGGCGCGGGATCGCCGATATTCTAGAGACAGTTTACGAGCGCGATCATGTGACCTTCGGGTTAATGGAGGGCGAGGCGGCGCATTACCAGGGTGCCGATTTGAAGACGGTGATCGCCGATCTCGAAAAGCGCATGCGCGAGGCCGCCGCCGAGCTTGAATTCGAGGAGGCCGCGCGGCTGCGCGACGAGATCCGCCGCCTCGAGCAGGCCGATCTTGGCCTTGTGATCGGGCCGACAGTCGGGCCGGGTGCCGCGGTGGGGGGCTCGGAAGGATCCCGCGGCCGCTCGACGGCTGGCCGCGCCGGCGTCTCGGCGCGTGACGTCGCCCGCGCTAAGATGCGGGCGCGAAAGGAACGCCGTGCCCGCCGATGATGCGGATTCGGCCGTTCCGACCGGCGCGTTGCCGGTTCCACCAATTCCGAAAACGGCGTTGGTGACTGGGGCCGCGCAACGGATCGGCCGCGAGCTTGCGCTTGCTCTGGCAGAAGACGGGTTTTCGGTGGCCGTCCACTATCACGGATCGCGCGAGGCGGCTGAAGGCGTGGTCGCGCAGATTCGCGGCAAAGGTGGAGCCGCGCGCGCCCTCGCGGCTGATCTCGCCGACGAGGCTGCGGTCGGGGCGCTTCTGTTGCGTGCCGAAGACGAGTTCGGGCCGATCGGCTGCCTGGTCAACAACGCGGCGGTGTTTCTCGACGACACCGTGGAGACCGCCACTCGCGACAGTTGGGAACGGCATATGGCGGTCAATCTGCGAGCGCCGTTCGTCTTGATCCAGCACATGGCGGCACGGCTGCCCGCCGAACTGAGCGGGATCGTGGTCAATATGTTGGATCAGCGGGTGTGGTCGCTGACCCCCTATTTCGTATCGTACACCGTGTCGAAGGCAGGATTGTGGACCCTGACCCAGACGATGGCCCTCGCCTTGGCGCCGAGGATTCGGGTGAATGGCATCGGTCCCGGGCCGACATTGCCGAGCGCGCGGCAGAGTGCCGAGCAATTTGGCCGACAATGCGAGCTGATGCCATTGCGCCGCGGCACCAGCCCCGCGGAGATCGCGGCAGCGCTGCGCTTCATGCTTTCCACGCCGGCGATGACCGGGCAGATGATTGCGCTCGATGGCGGACAACATCTTGGATGGGCCCAGCCGCAGAGACTACCGCCGGTAGAGTAGGAACGAGGGTGCGATGAGGAGTTGTTCACAGGCGATCCCGGTTCCCGTGAAACCGACGGCTTGTCATACTTTGGTTAAGGAAAATTAACCATTTAGGAAAATAATTAAATCATTTCAATACGTTAAAGATTTGCACAAAATTTAATCAAATGCTAAAAGATCCAAGTTTGCCAATCATCCGTATTAACTGGTCGCGGCTTTTCAACAGAGTTATCCACAGCTTTCGTGGATACCAGGAATTAGCGCGCTGGCTCAGCTAGTTGACGAGACTATGACGGAAATGACGGACGACGTTATGACGCAAATCGGGACGGCAGCCGTCAATCGGCGACGCCGCCCTCCGCGTTCTAGAAGGCCGCCGGCGATGGATCCTCGCCGGGCTCCTGAAGGCGTCGTCGATCCGGTACCTGCCGATGTCGCCCAGCCCCGTCCGGCGAGCGGCATCGCAGCCGGCGTTGCGGCGATTCGCGAGGCGTTGCGGAGCATGGCGGCAACCCCGGGCGTCTACCGTATGCTCGATCGCAAAGGTGATGCCCTCTACGTTGGCAAGGCACGGAATTTAAAGAGCCGGGTGCAGAATTATTCGCACCCTGCCGGGCTGTCGAACCGGCTGCGGCGCATGGTTGCCGAAACCGCGGCGATGGAGATCGTCGTTACACATACCGAGGCGGAAGCGCTGCTGCTGGAGTGCAACCTGATCAAGCGGCTGATGCCGCGGTACAATGTGCTGCTGCGCGATGACAAGTCGTTTCCCTTCATCCATCTTACGGCCGGCCACGATTTCCCGCAGCTGACGAAGTACCGCGGGGCGCGAACCAAGGACGGCAGCTATTTCGGCCCGTTCGCCTCGGCTGGCTCGGTCAACCGTACCTTGGTGACGCTGCAGAAAGCATTCTTGCTGCGGTCGTGCAGCGACAGTGTTTTTTCGGCCCGCACGCGTCCCTGTCTGCTCTATCAAATCAAGCGGTGCAGCGCCCCTTGCGTCGGCCGCATCGATCGCCAGGATTACGCGGCGCTGATCGAACAAGCCCGTATTTTCTTGTCCGGCAGAAGTGACGATGTGCAGCAGCGCCTGGCGATCGAAATGCAGGATGCAGCGGAGGCTCTCGATTTCGAGGCTGCCGCGCTGATCCGCGATCGCATCCGTGCGTTGTCGCTGGTTCAAGGGCATCAGGACATCCACGTCGCCGGGGTCGTCGACGCCGATGTAATCGCCGCGCATCAGGCCGGCGGACAGACCTGCGTCCAGGTCTTCTTTTTCCGTGGCGGGCAAAATTGGGGAAACCGAGCCTATTTCCCCAGCCACGACCGTCAGCTCTCGGTCGAGGAGGTCCTGACCTCCTTTGTCGGCCAGTTTTACGACAACCGGCTGAAGCCGCCGCTGGTCTTGCTAAGCCATCGGCTGGTCGAGCATGATCTGGTCGAGGAAGCATTGTCCCTCGGCGGCGGCAGGGTGGCGCTTGCGGCGCCGCAACGCGGGGACAAAAGGAAGCTGGTCGACCGCATTCTCGCGGCCGCACGCGAAGCGCTCGGGCGGCGCCTCGCCGAGAGCTCCTCGCAACGCCAACTGCTCGACGGTGTCGCAACGGCGTTGGGCATCGAAGCGCCGCTAAACCGTATCGAGGTCTACGACAACAGCCATATTCAAGGCGCCGACGCGGTCGGCGCGATGATCGTTGCCGGCCCCGAGGGCCTCGTCAAGAACGCTTACCGCAAGTTCACGATCCGCGGAACTGCCCCGCGGTCAAGTTCAGCGGGCGCTCGCTCCCGCGATGCGGGAGAGGGGAAAGCAAGCCCCCAGGGCTTGATGAGTGAGGAAAGCGAGGCGGGCGAGGCCGTCGCCGGCGGCGACGATTACGCGATGATGCGTGAAGTCCTGTTGCGCCGTTTTGCCCGTGTGCTGAAGGAGGATCCGGAACGAGAGCGGGGCGCTTGGCCGGATCTCGTCTTGATCGATGGCGGCCGGGGTCAGCTGGGCGTCGCGCAAGGCGTGCTCAAAGAGCTCGGCATCGCCGACGTTGCTATCGCCGGGATCGCCAAGGGGCCGGATCGCAATGCCGGGCGCGAGCGGTTCTTTCTTCCTGGCCGGGCGCCCTTCTCACTCGATCCACGAGACCCGGTGTTCTATTTCCTGCAGCGCCTGCGCGATGAGGCGCATCGATTTGCGATCGGCACGCACCGCGCCAAGCGAACAAAGGCGTTGGCGCGCTCGCCGCTCGACGAGATTCCGGGAATTGGAGCCCGCCGCAAGCAGGCGCTGCTGCACCATTTCGGTTCCGCGCGAACGGTGGCCCGCGCCGGCCTCGGCGAGCTCGAACGGGTGGCGGGCATAAGCAAAACCGTCGCGAAAAACATTTATGACCATTTCCATGCTGACCAGTAGGATCAGCGCAGCCTTCCTGTCGTCACCGCCCGGAGTGATGTGTGCCGATTACCAGCTTGCCTAATTTACTGACACTCTCGCGAATCCTCGCAATTCCGGCGGTGGTCGCGACATTTTACGTACCCGGCGACTATGCCCGGTGGTTTGCTTGTGCGCTCTTCTCGGCGGCGGGGGTGACGGATTGGCTGGATGGTCATATGGCGCGACGCTGGGAGCAGCAATCCGAGATCGGCCGCTTCCTCGACCCGATCGCCGACAAATTGCTGGTGTCGGCCACCTTGTTTATGCTGACCGCCTTCGGGCGGCTGTCGCCGGAAGCGCTGCTTCCGGCTCTGGTGATACTCTGTCGCGAAGTCCTTGTTTCCGGATTGCGCGAATACCTCGCCGGATTGCGGGTCGGGATGCCGGTGTCTCGCCTTGCCAAATGGAAGACGGTGATCCAGATGGTGGCGATCGGTGTGTTGATCGTCGGCGATGTAGGCCCCAACATCGTGCCGGTTGTCACGATTGGCGAGGCGCTCTTGTGGGTCGCCGCGTCGCTGACATTGGTGACCGGGTATGACTACCTGCGGGCAGGACTTCGCCATATGGCCGACCCCCGGCCGGGGGCCACGATCGATCGCCGTAAATCCGAGCATCCGGCTTAGGGGCGCATTGCCATCGCCGCTGTCTCGCCCCAACTCAGCGTGCAAGGATAGACTCGGATGCGGATCTTTGGCCTTGCCGGCTGGAGCGGCAGCGGGAAAACGACCCTAATGGCGGCGCTGATACCCGAACTCGTCGCCCGCGGCGTGACCGTGTCCACCGTCAAGCACGCGCACCACTCCTTCGACATTGATCAGCCCGGAAAGGATTCCTGGAGGCACCGGCAGGCGGGAGCTCGGGAGGTCATGATCGCGTCGGCTCACCGTTGGGCGTTGATGCACGAACTGCGCGATGATCCCGAACCCGAGCTCGACCTGCTGTTGCGGCAGATGAGCCCGGTCGATGTGGTCCTCATCGAAGGGTTCAAGCGGCATCGTCACCCTAAGGTCGAGATCTATCGGCGCTCTCTTGGGAAGCCGCTCTTGCATCCCGACGACCCCGACATCGTGGCGATCGCTTCCGACGAGCCGCGCGCCCAGTTTTCGGTACCGTGGCTGCCGCTGTCCGATGTCGGCACGATTGCGGATCTTATCCTTGGTCACGACGCCGGGCGGCAGCGATGACCCAGCTGAGCGAAGACTGCTTCGCGTTCGGCGGCCCCCTGCTCAGCGTCGATGCGGCGCTCGCCCAAATCGATCAGCGCGTGACGGCTGTCGTCGGGACTGAGACGGCGTCACTGGATGCCGCCCGCGGCCGCGTTCTGGCCCGCGACGTCGTCGCGCGCATGAACTTGCCGCCGCACCCGAATAGCGCGGTCGACGGCTACGCCTTTGCCCATGCCGATCTGCTGGCTGATGCAGAGACCGTGCTGCCGGTCGCCGGCAGGGCCGCGGCAGGCCATCCGCTCGGCCGGCCGGCCGGCCGCGGCGAGGCAATCCGGATCTTTACCGGTGCGCCGATGCCGGAAGGAACCGACACGGTGATGATGCAGGAGGACTGCGTCGTCGAGAACGGACATGTTCGACTCAAAGCCGGGATACGCAAGGGGGCGAACCGCCGGCACGCCGGAGAGGACGTATCCGAGGGCGCGGTTGCCCTTGCTGCCGGCTGCAGGATGGGCCCGCCCGAGCTCGGCCTTGCCGCTGCGCTCGGTCACCACGAGCTTCCCGTTTGCCGGCCATTGAGGGTCGGCCTGCTGTCAACGGGGGACGAAGTCTGCAACCCCGGCGAGCCGTTGCCGCCCGGCGGCATCTATGACGCCAACCGCTTTATGCTGGCGGCGCTGCTGAGCGGGTTGGGCTGCACCGTCACCGATTTCGGCATCCGCCCCGACCGCGAGGCGGCACTCGCCGACACCCTTGCCGCGGCGAGCGCGGAGCATGATTTGATCGTCACCTCGGGCGGCGTCTCGACCGGCGAGGAGGATCATGTCAAGACGGCGATCGAGCGGCTCGGCAGCCTGCATTTCTGGCGCCTGGCAATCAAACCCGGACGCCCGGTCGCGCTCGGGCAGATTGGGCGGGTGCCGCTGATCGGCCTGCCGGGAAATCCGGTGGCGGTCGCTGTCACCTTCGCGGTCCTCGCTCGGCCGCTGATCCTCAAGCTCGCCGGCGCGGCCGCCTTGCCGCCGCGCCTGTTTCGGGTCCGTGCCGATTTCAGCTATCGCAAGAAGCCGGGCCGGCGCGAATATGTCAGGGTGAGCCTGCGGCGTGACGGGGACAGCATCGCCGCCGTCAAACACCCCAAAGATGGGGCGGGGATCCTGTCTTCGATTGTGCAGTCGGACGGCCTCGTGATCCTCGACGAGAATTCGGCGGGTCTCGTTTGCGGCGCAGAAGTCGATTTCCTCCCCTTCTCCGAGGTCATCGTGTGAAGCTCTTGTATTTCGCCTGGCTGCGGGCGCGCATCGGTTGCGCCGAAGAGGATGTTGGCCTGCCACCCGGCGTGCAGGACGTGGCCGGGCTGCTCCGCTGGCTCCAATCGCGCGACAGCCGCTATGCCGAGGCGCTGCAGAACCTGTCGGTCGTTCGGGTCGCGGTCAACAAAGAGTATGTCGGGCGCGAGCATCCCGTACGGGAGGGCGATGAAGTTGCAATTTTCCCGCCGGTCACCGGAGGCTGAAGGCATGATCCGGGTGCAGCGTGAGGATTTCGATGTTGGCGCCGAGCTCGGACACCTCGCCGCCGGCAATCACCGGATCGGCGGCATCGCCAGCTTCATCGGATTGGTGCGCGACATGGGCGGGGGTCATCGAGTATCCGCTTTGACGCTCGAGCACTACCCCGGGATGACCCAAAAGAAGCTTACCGAGATCGAGACCGAGGCGCACCGGCGCTGGCCCCTCGATGCCGTGCTGATCATCCATCGCTATGGCCG
>JBJMQW010000253.1:0-25552 GCA_045802495.1 Allostellaceae bacterium
AGAGGGGGATCACGACTTCATCGAACGCAACGCCGATCTGCTTTAAAACGAGCCAAGGCCGCAGCGACCAGGAGGAGTAATTCTTGTTTCCGAGGTAGATCGTGAGCTCGGCCATGAAGCGCCCCGTCTCGTGTAAGGGACCCCAGCTTGCAGGGAACCGGTTCCGCGCGCAATGGACCGCGGGGCCGAGTAGGCGTGGGCCGGTCGGTCCACGGGTCCGCTCTCGAGTTGACCGGGCCGGGCGAGGGCAGACCTCACAGCCGCGTCAACCCGCCGATTGGCCGATGACGATGTCGAAAATGCCTGCAAGCGCTCCTGGTTCGCCATCCGTGGCAGGTCTGAGAGACACGATTAGGGCAGCGCGGGCGGCAGGGTCGCGCACGCCCAAAAGAACACTGTCGCGGTCATTGCCTGGTTCTCCGGCGATGTACATTTGCGTAACAAGCCGCGGGATCCCCGAGCGGAGACGACGAAGTGGATGTGAGGCGTGCGGCCGGGGTAGGCGACTGGTCGGATCGTACGGAAGCGGTAGCCACCTGTCGCGTCGGTGGTCGCCTGACCATATCCCTGGAAGTGGTCGTCCAAGGGGCGGTCAGAACGGCTGTCCCGGACATGATGGTACCGGCCATTCGCGTCACATTGCCAGATCTCGATCCGAGCGCCTGATGCCGGCCGCCCGGTCGAAGCGAGCACGCGCCCGCTGACGTAAGTGACGATGCCCTTCGCGATCCCGTCGCGCCCGGCGATTTGAACAAGGTCGTTGTCCGAGTCAAGCGGCAGCGTGTCCGGATAGAACGGCCCTGCGGTCTGCGGCGGTGTCAACGGCAGTTGGGCGGCGGCCAACCGCTTTCGAGGCACCGGCAACAACAAGGTCGCGCCCGCAGCGACGAGACCCGCGAGCGCTTGGCGTCTGGGAAACATTAGGAACCTCCTCCGTGCGAAGGGCCAATCGGATTGTGGTAGGGTGCATGTCGAAGACGCATCCCAACTCAACGCGCTGACCGAGCCCCAAGGGACAAGGATGTATGACTGCGGTGTCAAATCGTCTTGCTCCAGGAAGCGCCTGCTCGAGCACCTCGCCGGCATCCGCGCAGCTGCTCAATCAAGGTGGGCGATGAGATCACCGGTGCGGTCGGGTTTCCCGCGCGCCGGGCGCAAAAAGGACGAGGTGTGTAGCAAAACCGCATCGACAAGATCGCAGATTAGCTCAAATGACGGCCATTGACGTCATCGGGTTGTGATCGCGGGAAAAAGCAAACCTCATGGACCCCCGTTACGATCCGTTGTCGAATCCGGCGAGTGTTGAAACCGAACGCTTGGCGTACTCGCAGCGTATTGCTCGAGTGGTGCTCAGCATTGCGCTGGTCCTGCTCGGAATTTGGGTTCTACATCGGTTCCTGCCGGCCCTCGCCTGGGGGGCTGTGTTGTCGATCGCGCTGTGGCCCTTTTATCGTCGGCTCGTTCGATCGTTTGCCGAGGGGCATGGAGAAGGGACCCTCGTGCCTCTGCTCGTCACCGCGCTGATCGGATTCGTCTTCGCCGTGCCTTTTGTCTATGTCGCGATCGAGGGTGCGCGCGAGGTGCGCGTCGCCGCTCAGTTTCTCGGCGAAGCGCAACGGAACGGGATACCGGTACCCGATTGGATGCCGCAATTTCCCTTGGCCGGTCCCGCGATCGAGGAATGGTGGCGCGCCAATCTGGCCGACCCGAATGCGGCGCAGGAGCTGTTGGGTCGCTTCAGCGCCCGCTCGGTTGTCGGCTCGGCTCGCCAGTACGGCGTGGAGATCATACACCGGCTGATCACCTTCGGCTTCACCCTGCTGACGCTGTTTTTTCTATTTCGCGACGGCGCCCGGTTCAGCAGGCAGCTCCTGCGGTTGAGTGACCGGTTGCTCGGCCCCGATGGCGAGCGCATCGGGCGCCACATGGTTCAGGCGGTCCTCGCGACCGTCAACGGCCTAGTGTTGGTCGGGCTCGGGGAAGGGGCCGTGATGGGACTGGCATATCTTCTGTCGGGGCTCCCGCATCCTATCTCTACCGCGGCCCTGACAGGCGTGCTCGCGGTGATCCCGTTCGGGGCACCAGTAGCCTTCGGCGCCGCCGCCCTGTACTTGACGGCAACGAGCAATGTGGTTGGAGGCATAGCCATATTGGTCACGGGGTTGGTGGTCGTCTTTGTCGCCGACCATCTCATCCGACCTGTGATCATCGGCGGAGCCGCGCGCCTCCCTTTTTTGTGGGTTCTGCTCGGCATACTTGGCGGGCTGGAAACCTTTGGGATCATCGGGCTGTTCCTCGGCCCCGCAATCATGGCCGCGCTGATCTCCCTGTGGCGTGATTGGACGGAAGCGGTGCCCCCTGTCGCCGACCTGCAGCGTGCGAGCTTGCCCGACCAGCCGTAGCGGATCGGCAACGCACCCGAAAATGCTGCTATGCTGGTAGGAGCGGGCCGCGCACCCGGCTTGCGGTCGCATTGTGCTCCGCCGATAATGCTGTACCTGCCCCGAGGGTTTGCATATCGAGCTCATCGTAGGAAAAGTTGGGAGGATGCATGAAATACGTTTGCGATTCCCCAGGCGGGAAGACTTGGTTTCGGATCGAGACCGAAGCTGAGGCTGCGAGCGAATCGGATGCGATGCGCCACGCGGTGGAGAAGTTCTTTCGCAAAGAGCAGGAAAAGGCCGTCCAGAGCTTCCAACCTCTGTCGAAGGTGAATTTCGAGCAGGAGATCGGCCTCAAAGCGCACGTCCAGCGAGAGATGCCCTTATTCCTGACGTTGCGGGACGACGAGGGCAATCCGCTGGTCACCGCGATGCTGCCGCCCGGAGGACATGACGATCGTACCTTCCGGCCGATCATTGTCGGGGTGGCAAATGCGGACCCTTATATCGACCATGCCGATGCCATTCGCGCGCTTGGCCAACACTACGGCCTAACACTCGAACGGGGTCGTTGCTACCCGTACCGTCGCGACTGAGCCGGCTCCGCGGAGGCCGCGGCTAGATGAGAGGCACCAGCCCCCTCAGGTGAATGCCGGTGGAGCGCTCACGCATGACGCGGTGCGGCGGGATAGTCCCTGGGTTCACTCCTCGGAGTGAATGCCCGTTACGCTACGCGGTCGCCCGGCCGCCGGCGCGCGTCGCTGCTCGGAGCCCCGCAGGGTCGCTACATTACAACCGGCGGTCAGGGGCGGCGCCCGACCAGCACACGACCGCCAACGTTCCGAAAAGCGCCGATCTGGAGCCTGTGCGCATGATGTGGACCGCAGCATCGATGGCGTCGTCGCTGGCGCCAGCCAAGCGCGTCGAAAATCGATGCGTGAGAATATCAAAGAGGGGACGCATCCGAGGGTAGCGAGGACAATGCGGGCGGGGGCGAAGGTGGCGCCGACGCTGACGGCGGCCGATGTGCAGCGGCGGATGCGGGTTTACGGCCTCTGCGCCCGAAAGCGAGCATGAACATAACGCCCGCCAATAACGCCGTCACCACGCCCACTGCAGCGAGCGCCGCGAATGGCCCGTGGTACATGTCCACCCATCGGTAGAGGGCGATAAATACAATAACCAGTGTGGCAAGAGCTGCGATCGCACCAATGACCGCAAAACCGACCATCAAACTCGTTTCTCTGACTTGCCCGGCTACCGCGCGGATGGTTGTTGCTCTGAGATCTTCTGCTTGCGCACGGATCTCGGCGAATTTGAGATTGAGGTCCACTCCGAGAAGGCGCATCACCTCCGGCAGCATCAGCGACGGCCGCGTACAATCAGGCCGATTACGATGCCGACCGCAAGGGGCGCCGGCGAGGGCCCCCAACGGGTTCTTTCGGGCAATGCCCTCGAGTTCGGTCGCGAAGGTCTTGAGCTGATCGGTCGCCGATGAGGCCATTTCAGCGCCGGTGTTGGCGAGGCCGCTGGCCGTGGAGCCTACCTATGACGCGACCGCCTGACTGACACTGCGCGCAGTCCGCCCCGCATGTCCGCCCGCGGAAACGAACTTTGACAGAATATCGTGCATTTTCGTCATATCTTCGCGAAGGCTCGATACATCCTTCGCCAGACGATCGGTTGTCGCATCACCGTTGCCCTCCTTGTTTCCGGAGTACGCGCGCGAAGAGGCCGGGGAGTCCCTGTTCGGACTATCTGAACCGATCTTATCGCCCTCCTTGATGAATTTCTCGGTGTCCGACTCGCATAGATTTAACGATTTTGATCCGTCAAAAGCCAGCGATCGAGATTCAACTAATCAAGAACAGCGTTGTTCGATCTCAGCCCGGCCGGAGGAGTTCCGGCGGGCGCCGGGTTACCGTCAAGCGTCCGCGCTTGAAGACGGCGAGCGGCTGACGGATCTCGGCCACAGCCTGCTCCGGTGTTTCCGCGTCGACGACGACGATGTCGGCGGGGTTGCCGACGGCGAGGCCGTAGTCTTTCAGGTTGAGAAGCCGCGCCGAGCGGTCGGTCAGCATCATGAAGATCTCGCGAAGCTGAGCCGGCCGGGCGATCTGCAGGACATTGGCATGGAGGTTCGCCATCCGGATCAGCGAGCAGTCGCCATAGGGTGTCGCCGGGTTGAGAACATTGTTGGTCGACAGCGAGCAATTGACGCCATGCTCGACGAGGAAATTGGCGTCGGCGACACCGCGGCGAACATTGTGGTCCTGGTCGCGCCCCATCAGGTAGAGGTCGGTCGCCGGCAGCACGGTCACCGCGACACCGATATCGGAGAGGCGGCGCGCCAAAACGGCAACTTGATCCGGCGGCATCGTCGACAGTTTCGCCATATGGCCGACTACAACGCGGCCGCCGCGCCGGTATCTTTCGGTCAGTTCGCAGACGAGATGGATGTCCATTGCCTCCGGCGTGTCGCCGACATCGAGATGGATGTCGATATCCACGTCGAACTCGCGGGCCAGCTCAAAGATTCTCCGGATCTGGCTGGCATGGTCGCTGTCATAGCGCGGGGCGCCGCCGACCACCTTGGCCCCGCGCTTCAACGCCTCGACCAGAAGCTCGTCGGTACCGGGATAGTTGGTCAGCCCGTCTTGCGGGAAGACGCAGATTTCGATGTCGATCGCCCAGTCGTAATCGGCGACCAGTGACTGAACTCCCTCGAAGCCCCGCAATCCGATCGCGGGGTCGACCTCGACCTGGGTGCGCATCCGCGTCGCGCCGTTGAGGATGCATTCCGTCAGGGTCCGCTCGGCTCTAGCGCGCACATCCTCAACCGTGAATGTCTGCTTCAACCCGGCGACCTGCCGCATCGGGGCGATCCGGCGCCCCTCCACCGGCGGAAAGCGGTCGATGATGCGTGATTTGTCGAGGTGGATATGGGTCTCGATCAACCCGGCGCAGGCAAGCCGGCCACCGGCGTCATAGGTTTCCGCCGCGGTAGCCAAACCCCTCGCAATAGCAACGATTTTGCCGTCAGCGACGCCGATGTCGATAGGCTCGCCCGAGGACGTGGCGAGGCGTACGTTCCGCACGATCAGATCCATTGCGAGCGCTCCAGAGTTATGCGGCCAGTGTACTCTTGACCCGAAACGTGCTGTAGGGTTGTTCGCGTGAATATCATTGGCGGCTGAACCGCTGCACAGATGCAAGGAACTGGAATGACGACACGCGTCGCGCTGATCCACGCAGTTACCGTGGCGATCGAGCCGGTGCAGCAGGCCTTTCGCCAGCTGTGGCCCGAGGCAGAATGCGTCAACATTTTGGATGATTCGCTAAGCATCGACCGTGAGCGGGACGGCGTATTGACCGCGGCGATGACGAGCCGGATTACGACGCTCGCGGGATACGGCGCTGCGACAGGCGCCGCCGGAATACTGTTCACTTGTTCGGCCTTTGGCGAGGCAATCGAGGCAGCTGCCGCACACCTGCCGATCCCGATGCTTAAGCCCAATGAGGCGATGTTTGAGGCTGCCCTCGAGATGGGTCAACGCATTGGCATGCTGGCGACATTCATGCCGAGTATCGCTTCGATGGAAGACGAGTTCCATAACATGGCAGGTACGAACGGCAGGTGTGCTGTTATCGAGACCCACTGCGTCCCTGGTGCAATGGCTGCGCTAAAAGCCGGCAGGGGCGCCGAGCACGATCGTCTGGTTGCGGACGCCGCACCGCGGCTTGCCAATTGCGACGTGGTCCTGCTCGCGCATTTTTCGACCGCGCGCGCCGCACCGTTAGTAACCGCCGCACTCGATCGCCCGGTTCTCACCAGCCCAGGCAGTGCAGTCGCAAAGCTGAAGACGATTATTTCAGATAGCTGGCAGCACACCGATTCCTTCAGCTGTAAATCTTGACGAGTTCAGCGTGTGCCCATTTGACGGCATCTTCCGGCGCCATGCCCTGCACCGCCTTCGCGTACATATCTGAAATTATGTATTTCGAGATTACTTCGGCGGCTTTGCGGCCCGCCGGCCCGGCATAACCGGCAAAGTGGCCGCTCTCGGCCGCAGTGCGGAACGGCAGCATGATAGGGTCTTCCTGCCATAGCTTGTGGTTCTCCCACATCTTGGTGGGACCAACCGAGAAGCCTTGCTGCGTGACCCACCATTGCTCGTAAATTTTCTCGGTGTGGAACCAGCGCAGGAAGTCCTTTGCGGCTTTCTGGTTCTTGCCGTAGCCCATGACCATGTCGGCGAATGGCACATGCCAGCTGAACTGGCCGGCGGGCCCCTTTGGCAGCGGGGTATGGAAGATATCGTCCTTGAGCGGCTTGCCGTCTTCGGTCTTGTATGTGTCGGGCTTCTTCTTTGCTTCGATGTAGATCGATGCGCCATTGTTGGTGGCGCTGATCGTGCCGGAGAGGAAGGCGCGGTTGTTGCCCGAATCGTCCCAGGCAAAGCCGCCATCGTCGCAAGCGTCCTTCCAGAACCCGACCGCGAATTTGACGGACTCGATGGTGCCCGGGCTGTTCAGCACGACGGTCTTGCCGTCGGCTTCGACCTCCTTGCCGCCCCACGACCAAAGGTAGGGGTACCAGAACGCATTCGCGTCGCCAAACGCGTGCGCCAGCGTCTGGCCGATCGGATGCCCTTTGGCCTTCAGCTTCTTGCCGGCCGCGCGCCATTCCTCCCAGGTTTCGGGATATTTTTCCGGCCCGTAGCCGATTCCGTTCCACCACGAAGCACGGTTGGCAATCTGCAAGCCGACAATCGTATTCGGGATGGCAAGCCACTTCTTGCCATCATAAGCGGTCGCCTTGGCGGTCTCGTAATAGCCGCCTTGCGCCTTGCCGATTTCCTCGGCGACGTCGCTAACGTCGGCGACGCTCTCGGGGTAGAGCTGCGCCCAATTGTTGATCGAGCTGATGATGTCGGGACCGGTGCCGGACGAGACGGCGGAAGTGACCCGCGCCTGGATCGTCAGCCCGTCGACGCCTTCGAGATTGAACTTGATGCCGAGGTCCTTTTGGGCCTGCTCGTTGATCTTTGTCCTAAGGGTCTGGTCGGAGACCGGCACATAATCGGACCCTCTGACCCAATGGAGCGTAGTGCCCTGCGCAAACGCCGGCGCCCGCCCTGACGCCAGTATTCCAGCCATCCCGCCGCTCGCGGCTACAGCAGCCACGCCGGAGAACTGCAAGAGGCGGCGGCGACTGGTGGATTGCATCACTCTTCCCTTCATGACTTTCCTTACCTGGACGTTTTTTGCCAGAGCAAATCATGCCTGCAATAATAAGCCATTTGACGTGCGCTTGCGGTGCCTGTCGTGGCGTCTATCCTACCGTTGATGATCATCTCGATGCCCGGCATCGCTCCTGCAGCTCTAGTGTTGGGTGTGGAGGCCAATCGCATCACCAGCTTGCCCGCGGGATCAACCGTTCCCTCGAAGCCTGCCGCCGTAACGAAGCCAGCGGCCGAAAGCCTTGCCTGACCATTTGCAATGGTGAGCGGCCCAGCTGAAAATCCGGACATTGTAGCATTGGCCCATTACGGTTTGTGTAGGTCTGATCCACCTTCGTCGAAGAGACGAACGCGTATGTGCCATCAAATTGCGAGATGGCCGTCGCGGGCGATGGGTTCTGAGCATTCGCAGTAGTGAGCATGGCGACAAATCCGACGATGCAAAACCATCCGATGTGCTTTTGCATGTAACCTGCCCTCCCGTCTCAAGGGCGTCATGGCCGGACTTGATCCGGCATCCACGTGCTTGCGACCCGAATCCAGGGGCACCAATGCTCGCGTGGATGCGCAGGTTGAGCCCGCGGATGACAACTCTTATTGGTTCCATCACGCTGCGACAATCCATTACCGAATCCTGGAGAGGAGCCGGTAGTCCCTCGCATTCCAACTACCGGGATGCTCTTTGCCACACGAAATCATAGCTGCACGAGTGGCTGAGCTGTCGGACCCGGGCGATGCCGGAGGCGTCAACGGTGCCGCTGACACTCAGATCGATGGGCTGGTTGGCCCAGCTGCTGGGCCCGGATGCTCGCATCGCCAACTCGCCTTGCGGCCCGACCGTTCCTCTGACCCGGTAGCCCGTCGCAGTGGTATAGCGCGCCCGCGCGTTCTCGATATGAAGCAGCCCCGCGCGACGGCTCGGACACGACGCCGTCATCCCTTTCCGCGTCGTGTAAGTCGCATTTACGTTTGCCGCCGAGACGAGCCGATAAGTACCATCGAATGGCGTCGCGGCCCCCGCCGGTCCGGCCATTTGCCCAATGGTCGCGAAGAGCGCGCTAAAAAATGCCATGACCGACAACCATACAAGGCGCTTTCGCATGTGCCAGCCCCTCCGATGCCCGCGTCAGATCGCCGTTTCCGACGACATATCGAAAAAGTGCAGCCGGTCTGGGTTCAGCGCGAGCCGCATCTGGTCTTGAACTTTGGCGCGGACACTCGGCTCCACTGAGGCGACCATCGTGTCCGAGCCGGCGGCGACATCGAGCAAAATCTCTGAGCCGAGCCTTTCGACGACCTCCACCACCACGTCGAAGCCGTATTCGACCGGATCGGCAGCGGAAGCGACGTGCAGATCCTCCGGGCGGACCCCCAAGGTGACCTCTTGTCCGACATAGCGGCCGAGGCGATTGGCGCATTCGGGCGGCGCCTTGATCTGCATGCCGCTATTTGCCGCCCAGATTGATCCGTTGTTTTGGCTGATTTTAACGTTGACGAAGTTCATTGCCGGAGAGCCGAGAAAGCCGGCGACAAACCGGTTGGCCGGCTCGTTATAAAGCTCCAGCGGTTCCCCGACCTGCTGAACAAAACCGTCCTTCATCACAACAACACGATCGCCCAAGGTCATCGCTTCGACCTGGTCGTGCGTCACGTAAATTGCTGTCGTACCGAGGCGGTTGTGCAGCTTCTTGAGCTCGACCCGCATTTGAACGCGCAGTTTGGCGTCGAGGTTCGACAGCGGCTCGTCAAACAGAAAAACCTGCGGATGGCGCACAATGGCGCGGCCGAGGGCGACGCGCTGCCGCTGGCCGCCCGAGAGCTGCCGCGGCTTGCGCCGGAGCAATTCCTGAATGCCGAGGATCTCGGCTGCTTCCTGCACCCGCCGGGCAATGTCGGATCTGTCGAATTTCCGCATCTTCAGCCCAAAGGCCATGTTGTCATAGACGCTCATATGCGGGTAGAGCGCATAATTCTGGAACACCATGGCGATGTCTCGATCCATCGGCGGCAGGTCGTTGATGACTTTGTCGTCGATCAGGATGCGGCCCGAGGTAATCGACTCCAGCCCGGCCACCATTCGCAAGGTCGTGGTCTTGCCGCAACCGGAAGGACCAACGAAGACCATGAACTCCTTGTCATGGATATCGAGGTTGACGTCCTTGACGGCATGAACCTCATCAAATTTCTTGTTCAAGCTGCGGATGACGACCTGGGCCATTGCTTTCTCGAATACCTGATGATCGAAGTCTCTCGTGGGAAGTTCGATGCTGGGAGGACCACCTCCATAGCCGTCTACCCCTTCACCGAGCCTGTCAAACTGGCGACGTAATGCTCGACAAAGAACGAATAGACGAACGCGACCGGGATCGAACCCAACAGCGCGCCGGCCATAAGTTCACCCCAGTAGAATACGTCGCCACGAATAAGTTCGGAAGTCACTCCTACGGGAACTGTCTTCTGCTCTGGCGACGAGAGAAAGACGAGGGCGTAGATGAACTCGTTCCAGGACAGGGTGAAGGCGAAGATCCCGGCCGAAAGGATACCGGGTACGGCAATAGGAAAGATGATGTAGACCATTGCCTTCCAGCGCGTGGCGCCGTCGATCCGGGCGCATTCCTCCAGCTCCTTGGGGATCGACTTGAAATAGCCCATCATCAGCCAAGTGCAGAACGGGATCAAAAACGTCGGATAGGTCAAAATCAGCGCCCACGGCGTGTCGCCAAGGCGAAAGTTGCGGATGATGTCGGCAAGCGGAATGAACAGCAAGGTCTGGGGCACCAGATAGGTGATAAAGATCATCGTGCCCAAACTGCCCGCAAACGGAAACTTCAATCGCGAAAGCGCGTATCCGGCCAAAAGTCCGCAGAACAGCGAGATCACCGTGGCGGCGATCGAGATGATCATCGTGTTCAGCATCCAGGTGCTGAACAGCGTCTCCGTCAGCAGATCCTTGATGTGCACCAAAGTCGGGTTCCACGTCCAGAACGGAGCGTAGTTGGGGGCGTTCCACGGACGATAGAGCTCGCTGTCCGGCCGGATGGTCGTGATGACCATCCAGTAGAATGGAAACAGCAACCCGATAATAAAGGCAGTCAAAGGTACGTAGAAGAAGACCCAGCGCCGCCAGATCGCGCCCTCGATCATCGCGGATTATCCATCATTGCCGGACCTGACCTGGCGCGACCGGGTGGTCTGAGGGTGCCCGGACAAGTCCGGGCATGGCAAGCGAGCGCATCATCGCTTCAGAGGGTCTCCACCCGGCGGATATACAAGAGCTGGACAATGACGACGAGCAGCAGCACCGGGAAGATGGCGAGCGAGATCGTCGCGCCTTCGCTCAAGAGACCGGTGCCGATGCCGAGCTGGTAGGCATAGGTGGCAAAGAGCTGCGTAGCATTCGCCGGCCCGCCGCCCGTCAACACATAAACGAGCTGGAAGTCAGCAAAGGTCTGGATCACCGAGAACAAGACAATTACCAGGGTGACCGGAAGCAGCAACGGCCACGTCACATGCCGAAAGCGCTGCCAGGCTCTGGCTCCGTCGATGGCGGCTGCTTCGTGCAGTTCGGGGCTGATCGTTTGCAACCCGGCGAGCAGGCTGATCGCATAGAACGGCACGCCGCGCCAAACATTGACGATCATGACCGAGATCAGCGCCAAATTTGGGTCGCCGAGCCAGTTGATCCGCCCCTCGATGAGGCCGAGCCGGAACAGCCCCCAATTGATCACGCTGAAGGTCGGATCAAACATCCACTTCCAGGCAAGGGTTGACAGTACCGTCGGGATGATAAAGGGCAGCAGGATGAAGGCGCGCGTAAAGGCTTTGCCCTTGAAATTATTGTTCAGCAGCAGCGCTAGCCATAGACCCAGTGCAAGCTTGAAGACCGTGGTGACAAACGTGTACAGGCAAGTATTCCATACAGCGACGTGGAAGATGCCGTCGTTCCAGATCTTTTCGAAGTTCTGCAGCCCGACAAACTGGCCCGGCACGCCGACCTTGGTATCGGTTACCGACAGCTCCACACCCTTGAAGAAGGGGTAGGCGATAAAAAGCCCAAGAAGGACCAGTGTCGGCAGCAAAAGCACTATTGCCAGCCAACGCTCGTCCTCGAGCAACCGGGTTATCGGTCCGCGCCGTGGGCTGCCGGCATAGGCGCTAGGGGCGGCGACTGAAGTAAAGGTCATTGCGAAGTCTTCCGGGCAGATGGATGCATCTTGTCGGCGGAGCAGTGGTCGCCGGTTCAGCTGTAGATTTTAACGAGCTCGGCATGCGCCGCCTTGACCGAATCTTCGGCCGGCATTCCTTGCACGGCCTTCGCGTACATGTCGACAATGATGTACTTGGTTGTAACCTCGGCCGCCGCCTGGCTTGGTGGCCCTGCATAGCCAGCCAACCGCCCGGTGCGAGGAAGATCTCTAAACGGCAGCAGAACCGGATCGACGCTCCACACCGGGTCCTCTTCCCAATATGGCGTGGGTCCACTGGCATACCCCTGCTGCGATGTGAACCATTGCCCGAAGATCTGCTTTGACGAGACCCAGCGCAGGAAATCCTTGGCGGCCTTCTGGTTCTTTGAATAACCCATCAGCAAGTTCGTCTGTACCCCAGGGACGTTGAACTCGCCGCCGGGTCCTTTCGGAAGCGGCGCATGAAGGATGTCGTCCTTCATCGGCGTGCCCTTCTCTGTCAGGTAGCTGTCAGGCTTTTTCTTGGCCTCGAGATAGATCGAGGCCCCGTTGTTCGTGGCGGAGATGGTGCCCGAGAGAAAAGCGCGGTTGTTGTTCGAATCGTCCCAGGCCAGCCCGCCCTCGTCGCAGCAATCCTTCCAGAATGGGATTGCGGCTTTTACCGATTCGATCGTTTCCTTGCTGTTGAGTGACACGGCCTTGCCGTCGGCCTCGACCTCTTTGCCGCCCCAGGCCCACAACCACGGATACCAAAAGCCGGGCGCGTCCCCAAAGGTGTGGCCGAGCGTCTGCCCGATCGGGTGTCCCTTGGCCTTGAGCTTCGTCCCAGCTTCGTGGAGTTCGTCCCAGGTGCCGGGAAACTTGTCGTAGCCAACCTCCTGAAACCAAGATTTGCGATAAGCAACCCGTCCGCCGCCGGTTGACCACGGCACGCCGATCCATTTATTTCCGACCGTCGCGACACGTCGCGAGACCTCGTAGTAACCGCCCTGTCCCTCGCCGATCTCCTCTGCCACATCGCTGACATCGGCGACACTTCCGGCGTAGAGCTGCGGCCAGATGCCGGTCGTCCAGATAATGTCCGGACCAGACCCCGACTGGATCGCCGAAGTGATGCGCGCCTGGATGTCATTGGCGTTGATCATCTCAAGGTTAAGCTTGAACCCGAGAGCCTTCTGGCACTCCGGCGCGATCTTTTCCTTCAACAGTTTATCGGAGGCCGGTACGAAATCGGCCCAGCGCAGCCAGTGGACCGTGCTTGCCTGAGCGTAGGCTGGCGCCCGCCCCGAAGCGAGGATGGCTGCGATGCCCCCGGTGCCGGCCGCCACGGCGCCGGCGCCGGAAAGTTGCAGCAGCCTTCGCCGGTCGATGCGCGCCATACCTTCCTCCCAGGATCCCAGTGCACTCCATCCGCGCGCATGATCTTTAGAGCCTACTGTTCGCAGGCACAAGCCGGATCACCGACGGCATCCTACCGGGCCGAAATCAAACGTGCTTAAACAGAAGAGGCGAGTGTCAGGAATAGATCTTCGCCAATTCTCCATGAGCCCATTTGACGGCGTCCTCGGCTGGCATACCCTGCACCGCCTTCGCGTACATGTCCGTGATGATGTACTTGGTCACCGCCTCGGCCGCCGCACGATTGGGCGGACCGGCATAGCCCGCGGCGCGCCCGAGCTCTGCGATCGAGCGGAAGGGCAGGATGACCGGGTCGTTGTTCCACATCGGGTGTTTTTGCCAGTCGGCCGTCGGTCCGAGCGTATAGCCCTGCTGCGAGGTGAACCACTGGTCGAAAATCGGCTTCGAGTGCATCCAAGTAAGGAAGTCTTTTCCCGCCTTCTGGTTTTTGGAGTAGCCCATCAGCATGTCGGAGAACGGGAACGGGAAGGTGAACTGCCCGGCCGGGCCTTTTGGCAGCCGGGCGTGGAAGATGTCCTTCCATAATGGCGTTCCCTTTTCGGTGAGATAAGTGTCGGGTTTCTTCTTTGCCTCCAGATAGATCGATGCGCCGTTGTGGGTCGAGCTGATCGTGCCCGATAGGAACGCGCGGTTGTTGTTCGAATCGTCCCAAGCGAGCCCGCCCTCGTCATAGGCGTCCTTCCATAGCGATACCGCGAACTTGACGGACTCGACGGTCTCCTTGCTGTTGAGTGCGACAGTCTTGCCGTCGGCTTCGACCTCTTTGCCGCCCCACGACCACAGGAACGGATACCAGAAGACGACCGGATCGCCGAAGGTATGGCCAAGCGATTGGCCGAAGGGGCGGCCTTTGGCCTTGAGCGTTTTGCCGGCATCGTGCAGCGCGTCCCAGGTCTGCGGAAACTTATCGCCGGCGAGGTCTATTTCCTCGAACCACGACGTGCGGTTGGTCAGAAGACCTCCGCCGATGCTCCACGGCACGGCGATCCACTTGCTCCCGTCATTGGCTACGATCTTGGAGATATCGTAATAGCCACCCTGGCTTTTGCCGATTGGTTCGGCGACCTCGGTGACGTCGGCGACACTGTCGGCGTAGAGCTGCGGCCAGTTGTTGACGACCATGATGATGTCGGCGCCCGAACCCGATTGCACCGCGGACGTGATGCGAGCCTGGATGTCGTTGGCGTTGATGAACTCGAGTCTGAGCTTAATGCCGAGCGCCTTTTCGCATTCCGGGGCGATTTTATCGCGCAGCAGCTGATCGGACGCCGGTACGAAATCGGACCAGCGCAAATAGTGGAGAGTGGTTGCCTGCGCGTAGGCCGGTGCTCGGCCGGAGGCGAGGATGTCGATCAAGCCGCCGCTGCTGGCCGCTGCGGCCCCGGCGCCGGAGATTTGCAGCAACCTGCGTCGGTTGATGCGTGTCATGCCGTCTCCTCCGTTCAATCGCGAGCATTGCGTTTTGCTCTTATCGACGCTCCTTTAGCGACAAGCGGCGCACCGCACAAGGGCCTGGTCGGAGAGCGCCTTGCCGGTACCGCCGAGGTGCGATAAGGGAGCGCGGTAACACTGGAGCGGCATGATGAGCGACGCAAAAGGGATCCAGGTTCTCGCGATTTGCGGCAGTTTGCGCCAAGGCTCGTTCAACAAGGCGGCGTTGCGCGTGGCGATTGAGGAGAAGCCGCCGGCCATGACCATCGAGCCGGCCGAGATCGGCTCGATCCCGCTTTACAACGAAGATGTGCGTGCCCTCGGCTTTCCGCCTCCTGTCGAAAAACTGCGAGCCCAGATCGCCGCGGCCGATGCGCTCCTCTTCGTTACCCCTGAATACAATTATTCGATCCCTGGAGTGCTGAAGAACGCGATCGATTGGGCTTCGCGGCCACCTGACCAGCCCTTCGCCGGCAAGCCGGTGGCTATCATGGGAGCCAGCGCCGGAATGGCCGGCACTGCGCGAGCACAGTATGATCTCCGCCGGTGCTGCGTCTTTCTCGACATGCACCCGCTGAACAAGCCCGAAGTACTGATCGGTCAGGCGCAGACCAAGTTTGACGGCTCGGGCCGTCTTACCGACGATGCCGCGCGCGGTTTCATCCGCGACATGCTGGTCAATCTCGAGAAGTGGACGCGGCTGATCGGCGGCAAACAATGAAATAGATCGGAGGAAACACAATGGATCTCGACTTTACCGGCAAGGTCGCCCTGATCACCGGCGGGGCCAATGGCATTGGCCGTGCCACCGCGCTCGGTTTTGCCAACGGCGGCGCCAAGGTGGTTCTCGTCGATCGTGACGCGGCGGCCGGCGAGGCGGCCGCCGGCGTCATCCGGCAACAGGGAGGCGAGGCGCGCTTCGTCAGCGCCGACGTCACCAAATCGGCCGCGGTGCGCGACTATGTCAAGGCGGCGCTCGACGCCTACGGCACGATCGATTGCTTCTTCAATAACGCCGGCATCGAAGGCAAGTGGGCGCATACGGCCGAGTATGACGAGGACGTCTTCGATGCCGTGATCGGGGTCAACGTCAAGGGCGTGTTCCTCGGATTGCGTCATGTATTGCCGGTTATGCTGCAGCAGAAGCGCGGAGCGATCGTCAATACTGCTTCGGTCGCGGGTCTGGTAGCGACCCCGGGCATGCCGGCCTATGTCGCCTCGAAGCATGCGGTGATCGGCTTGACCAAGACCGCCGCCGGCGAGGTCGCCCGGCAGGGGGTCCGCGTCAATGCGGTCTGTCCGGGGCCCGTCGACACGCGGATGATCCATTCGCTCGAGGCGCAGCTGAACCCGGCCGATCCGGCGAGCATCAGTCGTCGCTATCAATCGGCCATCCCGATGGGTCGGTATGTCGCCGCGGAGGAAATCGCCAACACCGTATTGTTCCTATGCTCCGACGCCGCCTCGGCGATCACCGGCGCGCAATACGTCATCGACGGCGGCCGAACGGCCACGGCCGGTGCGGTCACCCAAATTATGGAGAGTTGAACGCGCGGCCCGCAGCGCGTCAGCTCTCCTTGTATTTGATCGAGCAGCCATAGGCGCGGGTCGAGGCGACGGCGACGGGTTGTCCCGCTGCGATTGCATCGAGGGCGGCGGCAACATAATTGTGGGCCGTCTTGACGTCTGTGAGGCTGGTGGACGGCGTGTCGTCGATCGCCCCCATATAGACGAGCCGACCGGTGCGGTCGATCACCGCCATGTGAGGGGTCGCTCGCGCGTCATAGAGGCGGCCGACGATCCCTTCGGGATCGAGCAGGAAGCCGCTCGGCACGGCCCGCCAGCGGGCGAGGTCCGCCCTCGCTTCGGCAGGCGTCACGTAGCCTTCCTCGCCGGGAGCCGAGGAGACGATCGTCAACCACACCACACCCGCCGCTGTGTATCGTTGCTGCAAAGACTGCATGTTGCCGCTGTCGTAGTGTTTGCCGACAAACGGGCAACCGTTATTGGTCCATTCGAGGACAATTGTTCTTCCGGCGTAGTCTCCGAGCCGGACGGTCTTACCGGAAATATCGGGAGCGTTAAAGGCGGGCGCCTGCTCGCCCACCTTCGGCGGAGCGACGGACATCACGGCGGTCGCTTGCTCGATTGCGATTCCGCCGATCACCGCGAGCGTGACAATCGCAAAAGCCTTGATCGGAAAGCGCATGCGGGCCTCCATCTGGTCGAAGGTCAACTTTTGTCGAGCGCCTCGAGCACGCTCGCTGCGGTCAAGATTTGCGGCAATACGACCGGCTCGCCGCGCCCATTGTAGATGAGGTAGAGTGGCACGCCGCTGCGGCCAAATCGTTGTAACAATCCGGTGATCTCCGGGTTCTGGTTGGTCCAGTCGCCTTTCAGCGACACGATGCCGCGCGCCGCAAAGGCATTGCGCACTGCCTCGGTGTCGAGGGCAATGCGCTCATTGATCAAACAGGTGACGCACCAGGAAGCGGTGAGGTTGACAAAGACCGGCTTGCCCTCGGCCTCCAGAGAGGCCAGCCGCTCCGCCGTGAAGGGTTCGTAGCGCAATCCGGCTTGTTTCGCCGGCACGGCGCCATTGCCGGCCGTTGTCAGCGAAGTCGCGAGGAACAGCGCGGCGGCGCAGCCGGCAGCGGCCAGTCCCGTGCCGAGGCGGCGGCCGAGCGGGGCGGCGAGCCGTGTCCGGCCATAAATCCACACCGCGAAGGCGACCAGCACGAGCCCGAAGAGCGCACCGAACGCTTCGTCAGGCCCGACCTCTTGGATCAGCACCCAGAGCAGCCAGGCGACCGTACCGTAGAGCGGAAACGCGAGGAGCTGCTTGAGAAAATCCGTCCAACCTCCCGGTCTCGGCAACAGCTGCTGCCAACCGGGCGCGAGTGTTGCGATCATATAGGGCGCGGCAAGACCGAGACCGAGCGCGAGAAAGATCCCGATAGCCACCCCGGGAGGCGCGACCAGCGCAAATCCGAGCGCCGCCCCCATGAAGGGCGCGGTGCAGGGCGTCGCGACAATCGTTGCGAGCACGCCGGTGGCGAAGGTTCCCGCCAACCCGGTGCGCCCCGCCAGGCGCCCGCCGATGCCGGCGAACCTGACGCCAAAATCGACTGCTCCCGACAGGCTGAGCCCCATCGTGAAAAGCAAATAAGCCAACACCGCTACAAAGATCGGCGACTGCAGCTGAAAGCCCCAGCCGACCACTTGGCCGCCGGCGCGCAGCGCGAGCAGCGCGCCACCCAGGGCGACAAAGCTCAGCAAGACCCCGGCGGTATACGCGAGCCCGTGAGAAAGCTGCCCGATTCGGTGGCCGTGAGCGTGCTTGGCAAGGCTCAGGAGTTTCAAGGAAAGGATCGGAAAGACGCAGGGCATGGCGTTGAGAACGACGCCGCCGAGAACGGCCAGCAACAGCGCCTGCCACCAGCCGATTGCGCTATCAACCGGCGCTGGAACCGGATTCGCGCCGATTTCAAAGACACGTTCTCCGCCGCCCGCGCCGCGCAGCACCAGGACCCCGTCGAGGGTTGCTGGCGAAGATTTGGCGCCGCCTGGCTGCGTCGCTCTCTTCAGCCCGATTTCGAGGCCGTCCGATCTGCGGCTCACCTCGGGTTCGGCGGCGGCATCGATCAGCGATCCGTCGATCGGAAAGAATGTACCGGTGGGATTGCGCAACTCGCCGAACGCGGCCGCCGGAACCATGATCCGGTATTCGCCCGCGCTCGCGGAAAAGCGGCTCTCGAAGGGCGCCGGGACGGGGAGGCGGGATCGAGCCGCCGCAAAGAGCGACGCGGCCGAGGGATCGGGAACGGGTTGCTGGGGCGTCACCGGTAAGGCGAGCGACAGCTTGGCGCCTCCCGGAATGCAGATATCAGAGCAGACAAGCCACGAAGCTTCCGCCGTAAAGACAGCGGTTTGCCCTGTGGCGACGCCTCTCTCGGCCGAAATCGGAACCAGGAGATTCGCCGATTCGGCGTATCCATAATTGCCGATGCCGTTCTGCACGAAATGCTCGGGCACCGGCCAGGAGATACGCCCCGCCGAGAAACCCGGGGGCAAAGCCCAATCGATCGCTGTCGGCAACCCCGAATCACCCGGATTTTGCCAGTAAACATGCCAGCCCGGCTTGATCGCGAGGCGAAGATCGACCCAAACCGTCGCATTCGGTGCTATTGAAGCGGCTTCCGCGACAAGATCGGCGCTGACGAGATCCGTCGGCACAGGGGGCCCGTCCGCCCGTGCTCCCGGAAAGCCGAGCACAACCGCAGTCAGGACGAATGCAGAGATAGTCTTGAGGGCCGCCGTGATTACCATACTCGCCCCGGTACAATCTGCTGCGCCTATGTAGTATAGCAGCATAAATGGGCTTGAACCGAGTGCGCGTCCAGCCGCACTCGGCATCCGGTAGCTACGTCACGCCTGGACTCGGCCCGAAAGAGGAGCCATGGACGAAACTCGCACCCTCGCAATCGATATCGGCGGGACCGGGATCAAGGCCGCCCTGCTTGATGAAACCGGAAAGCTGGTTGGTGAGCGGCAGCGCGTGCCAACACCACCCAAGCCGGTCCGACCCGACGATCTGGTCAAAGCAATCGGCGAGGCGGTGACCCCGCTCGGCGCCTTTGAGAGGGTGTCGGTCGGTTTCCCGGGCTATGTGCGTGAGGGGAAGGTGATCACCGCGCCCAATCTCGGCACCGATGCGCTGGCGGGGTTCGACTTGCAAGCGGTGCTCGCTAAGCGCCTGGGGAAACCGGTCCGAGTGCTCAACGACGCCGACGTCCAGGGTTTTGGCGCTATCGAGGGCAAGGGCCTGGAAATGGTATTGACACTGGGGACCGGCGCCGGCACGGCAATCTTTCACGACGGCGAAATCATGCCCCATCTGGAACTCGCCCATCACCCGGTCAGCGGCAACAAGACTTACGACGAATATATCGGCAACGCGGCGCGTAGGAGGAAGGGCAAGAAGGCATGGAGCAAGCGCGTCGCCAAATGCATCGAGATACTGCGTGAAGTCGTGCGCTTCGACCATCTATATATCGGCGGCGGCAACGCCAAGGATCTCACTTTTCCACTGCCGAAGGATGTCACGATCGTTCCCAACACCGACGGTCTGACCGGCGGCATCCGCCTGTGGCGCAAAGATCCGACCGCTTATGCCGCTGCCGATGTCCCAAGCGGTCAGGCGGCCCCCGATACGACATCGGGGCCCACCCAATCGCCCGATACATCCGGTTGATCGCACCATCGGGCTGACCCACACGCTCGATCCTCGCCCCTAAAAATTAACCATACCAATAAGGACGCGGTCGGTGATCCTTCGGGTTGCGCTGCTGCTTGCGCTGCTTCTAGCCGGTTGCGTTCCGCCGACAGTGCCGAGCCCGATACCGCCGCCGCCAACGGCCGCATTGGATGCTCACATTCCGCCCTTTGCCCGCTGGCCCTACCAAGCCTTTTCGCGCGAGGCGGCGGTGCAGATTGCATTGCGCGAGTGGCGCGCCTTTGGCCAGCCCGTCGTGTTTCCGCATATCGAACTGCCCGAAGATGAAGAGCGGCTGGAGGGGATGTGGCAGCGGGTCGGAGAATATTGGTGGTTGGGCCTCGACCCGAGCTGGCGTCAACAGGGATGGACCGGCATTCACGACGAGAATGGCGTGATATTCCCAGCCTCAGAAGACGGCAACCATGCATGGTCAGCCGCCTTTATTTCCTACGTCATGCGGATGGCCGGCGCGGGAGCCCGCTTCCCTTATTCCCAAACCCACGCGGACTATATCGATGCGGCGCGCCGGCATGGCCTCGGTTTCGAGCCCGGCACCGCGCTTACCGCCGAACGCGTCGATCTGTACGCGCCGCAGCGCGGCGACGTGATCTGCTATTGGCGCGGGCGCTTTCCGGTCGCCTATGCCGACCTGCCCGCGAGTCGTTTCCCAGCGCATTGTGACATCGTCGTCGCAATCCGGCCGGGCGAGCTCGACGTCATCGGCGGCAATGTCGAGAACGCCGTTGCGATGAGACACATTCCGGCCACCGCCGACGGCCATCTGGCCGGCCCAGACGGCGTCGTCATCGATCCCGACCATCCCTATTTCGTCGTGCTGCGCGTTGAATACCTACGCTAACGCCGGTAGCGTCCGCTGTCACAGCTTACTGCCGGCCGCGACTTCGCGCCTGCGTCCACCCTCGATCATCGCTTCGGCCAGCCACGGCTCGCGCTCGAGCGCGCGCCGATAATGCGCGGCCGCAGCCTCGACGATCTCACCATCCCGCCCGAGGATCTCGTCGCCAAGCTCCAGCATGCGCAAATTGGGCCAGGCCCTTGGGCGCCTCCTGACGACAGCCTCCAGGGCCTCTCGCGCCGGCCTTTGTGGGCAGCTTTGCGCCAGTACCAGGGTCGCTGCCGCGGTCGAGCGAGATACCCCGGCGTGACAGTGGATCACGAGATGGGTTTCGCGCGAGGCTCCGATGCCGCGTGCAAAGGCGAGAAGCAACTCGATGTCCCAGCGCTGGGGTGCGATCCAGCCGGGATGTACTTCGATCACATCATGAAAACGTAACTTCAGACGCCGGTCCAGGCCGAACATGTCTAACGAAGCTGGCTCGGGCCATCCTGGATCAAGGATCGAAAGGATGTGGGTGACGCCCGCCGCACAATGGCCCGGAAGCTCATCGATGCCGCAGATCGTCACTTGAAACGGTACCAGCTTCTCAAAGGTCACCGATGCGTATCTCCGTTCGAGCGTGATGCGACGGTCAGGATAAGGTCGGCTTGTGGCAAATCTGTGCCGTTGGATTCGCCTCAGCGTAACCCCGGGGTGCCTCGGAAGCGTGGCACCCCAGCAACCTGAAATGGTACCGATTACCTCCTGTCGCTGCTTCTGCAGCGAATCTGCAGCGAGAAACTCTTGAAAGTTGTAGGGGTCGGTTGGCCCCGCCGCTGTCGGGAGCCGAAGGTACGGGATCTAGCGAACCCATAATCTTTACAGCAAGAATGGGGCAAATTTTTGCCGACGCGACACCCGATGATGCTTTACCCGCCGATGGCGCCCTGGGCTTCGACGTAGAGCGAGTAGATCGACTGGCTCGCCGCCATGAAGAGGCGATTGCGCTTGACGCCGCCGAAACAGACATTGGCGCAACGCTCGGGCAGCATGATGCGGCCGATCATCTTGCCGTCGGGGGCGAGCACGGCAACGCCGTCCTCAGCCTCCCCGCCCGACCAGGCGGCCCATACATTGCCCTCGGTATCAACGCGCAGACCGTCGCTGCCGCCTGGCTCGGCGCTGGAGAACTCTCGCCGGTTGGCGGTTTTGGAGCCGTTATCGACGACGTCATAGACCTGGATCGTGCGCTGGCCCGGGCCGGGGGTGTCGACGACATAGAGCAGCTTCTCGTCCGGCGAGAAGGCAAGCCCGTTCGGCCGTTTCATGTCGCCGACCGCAATCGTCAGCTGGCGGCTTGCCGGGTCAAGGCGATAGACCCGGTAGGGCATTTCCACGGGAGCCTTGTGGCCCAGGTAATTGCCGCGTATGCCGGCGCCGTTGTCGCTGAACCAGATCGAATTGTCGGATTTGACGACGACGTCGTTGGGGCCGGTCAGCTGCTTTCCCTCGAAGCTCTCGGCCAGCACCGTGACCGTGCCGTCATGCTCGGTGCGCGTCAGCCGCCGCGAGCCCATCTCGCAGGTGACCAGCCGTCCCTGGCGGTCGCGGGTATTGCCGTTGGCATAATACGAAGGCTTGCGGAAGACGCTGACCGCGCCGGTTTCCTCGTCCCATTTCATCATCCGGTCGTTCGGAATGTCGCTCCAGACGAGACAGCGAAGGTCGCCGAACCAGACCGGCCCCTCAGTAAAGCGGCAACCGGTGGCGATCAGTTCGATCGCCGCATTGCCGAGGACCAGCGGCGTGAACCGCGGGTCGAGGGTCTTTATCCTCGCGTCCGGGTAGCGCACGATTCCTGGGTCCCAGCTCAGTGCCATTGATGCCAATCCCCCGCTGATGATGAACGACCGCCTGCCGATATCCATACGCGTCTCCTGCCGCGATCAGGAATTCGGCCCACGCTCCATTGACACCGGCTGCCATCGCTTGAGGCCGCTGTCGGCCAGCACCGAGGGGTTGACGCAGGACATCGGCCACTTGCCGCTCAAGGCAAGCGACAGTTCGAGGCCGACCCGGCGGCGGCGTGCCGGATCGAACCGTGCGGTCGCCGAAGCGACATGCGCGGTCAGGATCACGTTGTTCATACGCAGCAGCGGATTGTTGCCCCCCGGCGGCTCCTGCTCGAGCACGTCGAGCCCGGCGCCGGCGATCATGCCGTCGTCGAGCGCCTTGATCAGCGCCGCCTCGTCGGTCGTCGGCCCGCGGCCGGTGCTGACATAGATCGCGGTCTTCTTCATCTGGCGGAAATGCTCTTCCCGGATCAGGCGGTTGGCGCTCTCGGTCGCCGGCGTGTGCATCGAGATGATGTCGGCGCGCGCCAGCAACTCGGACAGGCTGACCGGCTCCACCCCGCGCTCGACCATGACGATCTCTTCAATGTACGGGTCATAGGCGATAACGTGGAGGCCGAACGGCTTCGCCCGCTCGGCGACGGCCCGGGCGACGTGGCCAAAGGCGATGAGGCCCAGGGTCATGCCCCGCAGGCGCGGGATCTTGAGCAGCGCCGGCCGGCCCTCGGCCCAGCGCCCGTCGCGGACCATTTTATCCTGCTCGATCAGCCGCCGATGGGTGGCGAGGATCAAGGTCATCGCATGGTCGGCGACTTCCTCGATAAAGGTGTCGGGGCAATTGGTGACTGGGATGCCCTTTGCCGTTGCCGCATCGACATCGACCGAGTCGACCCCGACGCTGCCGAGCGAGATAATTTTGCAGCGCTGCAGCCCGCCGATCATTTTTTCGGTGATCCGGCGCCCCTTGGCATAGAGCGCGTCGGCGTCGCGCGCGGCGGCGACGAACTCGTCCTCGGATCCCGCCGGGATCTCGAAGATCTCGGCGTCGATCGGCGCGAGCGCCTCCATCTCGTAACCGTAGTCGCCGCCGGCGACAGTAAAGCTGGCCCCCGCCGGCGTCGCAATCCTGAACTTAGCCAAGTCTCCCTCCCATTTACGGAAAATCGATGCCGGATCACATCGCCGCCGACGCGGGTTGTCAATCACCCACAGCCGCGGACGTCGCAGGCGGTGATACCGGGATCAAAGACAGGATCAGCGTGATCACGAACAGGAGGGAAAGCCCGGCCGTCACTCCGACCAGGCGTTCGAAGCCGGGGCTGATCGTAGCCGGCGGGCCTTGGCTCTGGACCATGCTCATCACGAACGCGAACAGCGCCTGCGTTCCGATATAGCTGACCCCGGTGGTCCCGGTCTGGATTTGCGAGCAGAGCCAGACCCCAACCAGCAGGAGCACCGTCCAAAGCAGGAAATCACTGCCGACGACGGCGAGACAGGCGAGGCCAAGAAGCGCTCCGAGCAGACATCCGATGAGCCGATGCGCGGCGCGCTGCACGATGACGCCGGTGCTGGCTTCGAGGATTGCCGTCGTCGGTATCGCCATGACCATGACTGCTGTCAACCCGATCGTGACCGGGCTCACCGGCGCCAGCCAGGTCGTCAGCGCTGGCAGCAGCATCACCGTCAGCGCGATGCGGCAGGCATGCAGGACCAACAGTCCCTTGCCGTCCACCCAGCGCTGGAACTCCGCCCCCCAACTGCGGCGCCAGAACGCCAGCGGTGGCGGCCTGAGCTGGCCCGTTGCAGGAGCAGCCCCGCCACCGGCCGGGGCCGGCATCACGCCGCAGACGATCAGCGATGCCGCGGTCCCGATTACGACATCGGCGACGCGGTCGACGGCGATGGCAAATGCTCCCTGCGGCTGGGTGAACGCTATCAGCATGACCAGGTTTGCGGTGACCGCGCCCATCAGCCAGCCATAGCTGAAGCGCGAGCACGCGAACCCGAAAAATCCGATGAATGCCACGAGGAAGAGGCAAAGGCAGAACGGCAACGGCTGGTACACGAACAATCTGAGCAGGATCAGACCGATAAAGGCCCCGATGGCGCTGCCGACGACACGCATGGCGCCCCGCGACAAGGCGACCCCCAGTGAGGCGCGGGTCACCATGAAGGCGCTGATCCCGGCCCACCAGGGATTGTCGGAATGCACTGCCAGTGCCGCCACCACCGCAAGCGTGACCGATAACGCAGCCTCCAGCGCTTCCAGACCGCGCGGTCCGCGAAATGCCAGCAGGCGCAGCTCGGACGCGAGCGCGCCAGGGATCTCGCGGAGCATTACCGACTTTCAGTAGACGATGAGCGTGCGCGCATCGGCGCCCATATGCAGGACGATTTCCGGCGGCAAATCCTGCAGCACGAGGGTCACCGGAAAACGGCGCTCGAGACGGATCCAGTCCGTCGTCGGCTCGACATAGGGCAGCAGCTTGCGCTCCGTCTGCTCCCGGCTGATGGCGCGCGCAATGCCCTGAATCTTCGCACGATGGATATGCCACGGGTAAGTGTCGAGCCAGACCCAGGCGGTATGACCGACCGTCATATGCCGGATCACGCTTTCCTTGTAATTGGCGTAAATCCGCCAGGCATGCGCGTCGACCAAACCGAGCAGCGGTTGGTTTTCCACTGCCTGGTCTCCGACCCGAAGCATCAGCTGGTTGATTGTTCCATCGGTCGGCGCCAGCAATTTTGTCTGATCGAGCTGCCATTGCACAGTGGCGATCTCGGCGGTGATCGTCGCGACCGCCGCCTGATGCAAAGCCAATTCTTGCTGGGCTTTAGAGATCGCCACTTCGGCTTCGGCCAATGCCGCCTTCGCCTCTTGCGCCTGCGTTGCCGCGGTCTCGA
Source organism: Allostellaceae bacterium (assembly GCA_045802495.1). GTDB lineage: Bacteria > Pseudomonadota > Alphaproteobacteria > ATCC43930 > CGMCC-115725 > AP-15. The sequence goes on from JBJMQW010000253.1 coordinate 25,535, forward strand.
GCGCCTGGCGCGACACGA
>JBJMQW010000254.1:0-7606 GCA_045802495.1 Allostellaceae bacterium
CGAGACGCTCTGCCGCTCGCGCGTTGGTTCGCCCTTGACGTCGAGAAACTGCGTCCCGTGGGTCACCGGGTCAACGACGATGACGAATTGTGTCGGCAGCTGCAGCGATAAAAGCGCCTTTTCGCCAGCCGGCAGCTCGATTGAATCAAGAACAATTTCTTCGATCAGCTGTTCGAGATCATTTGGAATATCGATTCCCGAGCCCCAGAAGATCTGGCGAAAATATTCGACGAACGGAAGCTCGTGTGGATCGTGCGCGGCGATGCGACGAACGCGGCGGCTTATCGTGAAGGTGACCTCCACCATTTCGTCGAGTGTCGGCCGGTAGCCGGCAGCGCATAGTGCGCAGTCGTACTCATCCTTGTTTACACTTTTCAATGTCGCGCTGCTGTCGAGCACACCGCCGCAGCCCGGGCACAGCACGTTCCACGACAGTTCGAATATGCCAAGACGCGCCGCATGCAGAAAGGCGGCGATCGCTCGCTCTTCGTCGAGCCCTTTATTGGCTGCGAATTCTAGCACATTGACGCGGCACAGCTCGCGGTCCAGCCCATCTTGGACCAGCGCCTCAATAGCCGCTGCTGCCTCCGCATCAGCTGACTGCCGCAACAGCGGCAATAAATTTCGCGCTTCGCTCATTGCAATATTGTCCGCCAAGAAGCCACATTTCCCGGTCGACTACGGGATCTCATACACCGCCATCTCGTCGGCGAGACCGCGCAGCGCCCGTTGATGCGCTTCGGGTTTAAGCCCGCTGCCGGCGAGCAGGCTGGACGCCATCGGGTGAGTGACGACGGATTTCGTCGCGAGGATCGAGCGCGAGTCGGCAAGACCCTGGACGCGCGCTGCAATATTCACCGTGCGCCCGAAATAGTCTTGGCGGTTGTCGAGCACGACCGCCAGGCACGGCCCCTCATGAATGCCGATCTTCAGCAACAAGCCATGGCCATTGCGGGTGTCTCTGAGATCGCGCATCGCCTCACGCATGCGAAGCGCTGCTGCGACCGCCCGATCGGGGGTTGGGAACGTCGCCATCACGGCGTCGCCGCTGGTTTTGACCACCGCGCCCGCCTCGGCCGCAACGATCTCGTTCAACACCCGGAAGTGCGCCCTGACGAGGTCAAAGGCCGCCAGGTCGCCGACCTGCTCGTAGAGTTCGGTAGAGCCTCTGAGATCGGTGAACAGGAATGTCAGGCTGGTGATCTTCAGCCGCTGATCGACATCGATCATGTCGGCCCCATAGATATCGCGAAACACCTGGTTGGTCAGCAGCCGCTTCGCGGTCAGGAACGGCTTGCGCTTTGCGAGGAGTCGTTCGAGCTTTTCTCCGGCGACCCACAACCCCGGCAATACGCGGAAATCGGTGCGGTTCTCGAGAGAGAGGCGCAAGGGCCCGGGATGCAGCTCGATGGTTTCGGTCGGCGTCCGCACCTTATCGAAGATCAGAGAGAGGTTCTGGCGCTCGCGCGTCGCCTCGCCCTTGACGGTGAGAAATTGGGTGGTGTGCGTGACCGGATCGAGGATGATCAGAAACTCTGCCGGCAGCTGCAGCGAGAGAAGAGCCTTGTCGCCGGGCGGCAGCTCGACCGTGTCTAAAGTGATTTCCTGGATCACCTGATCGAGATTTTTCGGAAGATCAATCGCTGAGCTCCAGAATATCTGACGAAAATATTCAGCGATCGGCAGCTCCTGCGGATCGTGCGCACCGATCCTGCGCACCCGGCGGTTGACGGTGAACGTCACCTCGACGATCTCGTCCAGCACCGGCTCGTAGCCCGCCGCGCACCAGGCGCAATGATACTGCTCTCGGTTCACGCTCTTCAGGGTGGTACTCGCATCGAGTACCCCGGCACAACTCGGGCACAGCACATTCCAGGAAAGCTCGAATATTCCGAGGCGGGCGGCGTGAAGGAAGGCGGTGATAGCGTGCTCTTCCTCAAGCCCCGTCTTTGCGGCGAAATCCAGCACATTGACGCGGCAGAGCGCCTGGTCCGGCGCGTCGCGGACCAACTCTTCGATCGCTGTCACGGTGCGAGGATCGGCCGACTGCTGTAACGATACAAACAGGTTGCGAGCTTCGCTCATCGCTGAGTCCTAATCCTCATTGCTGGGCGGCCAATTGCGGGCGCGCTTCGGGCCTGACACAGACGACCCGTCATCGCGATGCCGCCGTCACATGACTGATATTTGGTAACGAACGGGGTGGACGCCAGCTTGTCTGCCGCCACTTGTTGCCATAATGCTGTCAGCATCATCTGTGATTGCAGCTCATGAGACGCGCCGACCGGCTCTTTCAGATCATCCAGATCCTGCGCCGCACCTCAACGCCTGTGACCGCCGCGAGGCTGGCCGCCGAGCTTGAGACCTCGAAGCGGACCGTCTATCGCGACATTGCCGACCTGATCAGCCAACGGGTTCCGATCCGGGGCGAAGCCGGCGTTGGTTATGTGTTGGCGGCGGGGCTCGACCTGCCGCCGCTGATGCTGACACCCGACGAGATCGAGGCGGCGGCGCTCGGCGCCCAGTGGGTAGCGCGCCACAGCGATCCGACGCTGGCGCGGGCGGCCGAGGATCTTATCGCCAAGATCGGCGCCGTCGTGCCCGAACGGCTGCGGCCTTATGTGCTGGAGCCGGTGACCGAAACCCCGCCGGCGCGAAACCTCGCCGCTGACGGTCTCGATATGGCGCGGGTGCGAAGCCACATACACGCGGGCCGAAAGATCGCGCTGTGCTACCGCGATGAGCAAGGGCGCGAAAGCAGGCGCATCGTGTGGCCGGTGACGGTGGGCTACCTGGAGACCGTCCGCCATTTGGTCGCGTGGTGCGAGCTGCGCCAGGACTTTCGGAGCTTCCGCACGGACCGGGTGACGGCAGCGGGATTTCTCGACGAGCGTTATCCCGAACGGCCGAGCGCGCTTCGGGCAAAATGGCGGCGCAGGCTGGAGGCTCTGAAGCGTGAAATGTCTCTTGCATCCGGTGTCGAGAACCGCTAGGAACTGCGAGTAATTCGCATTTGCCTCTCGTCACCTTTCCGTAAGGACCCTGATGCTCCGTCTCACATTGGTGTCGCTCGGCCTGATTTTCGCTATCTGCGAAAATCTCGGAGCACAGGAATCAACCTACACGCTCGCCATCAAAGACCATATGTTCCAACCGACCGAGATAGAGATCCCTGCGGGTCGGAAAGTTGCATTGATCGTCAAGAATGAGGATCCCACTCCTGAGGAATTCGAAAGCATTCAACTCCGACGAGAAAAGGTGGTGCCCGGAGGTCAAGAGATCACGGTTTATATCGGGCCATTGAAGCCGGGCCGATACGAGTTCTTTGGTGACTTCAACCCGAAGACGGCGCGTGGTCACATCGTCGTAAAGTAGAGGGGAACAGCTTCGATGCTTGCGACAGCTATTGTCGTTTTTCGTGAGGTTCTCGAAGCAGCGTTGATCGTCAGCATCGTACTTGCGGCCAGCATGGGCGCGCGGGGTCGGGGATATTGGGTCGCAGTGGGGGTCGGGGCTGGCGTTATCGGAGCTAGCCTCGTCGCCTTCTTCGCGTCAAGTATAGCCGCCGCCCTATCCGGTGTTGGTCAGGAATTGTTCAATGCAGCAATCCTGCTGCTCGCGGTTGCCATGCTTGGTTGGCACATCGTCTGGATGTCGCGACACGGCCGCGCGCTCGCGGCCTCGGCTCGGGCCATTGGCAACGCTGTGATTTCCGGTGCGCGCCCGCTTTATGTCCTCGCGGTCGTCTGCGGTGTGGCTGTATTGCGCGAGGGATCGGAAACCGTGCTCTTCCTCTACGGCATTGCAGCGGGGGGCGGGATCGGTGCCGTTTCCCTGCTCGCCGGTGGGGCGCTCGGCCTCGCCGGGGGGATCGGCACTGGCGCGGTGCTGTATTTCGGGCTTTTGCGCATTCCCACGCAACGGCTGTTCGCGGTCACCAACTGGATGGTGCTGCTGCTCGCTGCGGGAATGGCAGCCCAAGCCGCGGGATTCCTGGTGCAGGCCGACCTGTTGCCGCCGCTCGGCGAGGCGGTGTGGGACAGCTCGGGTTTCCTGGCTGAGAACAGCCTTATCGGTAAGGCGCTACACACGCTGATCGGTTATGTCTCGCGCCCCGACGGAATCCAGATCCTATTCTACCTCGCCACGTTGCTCGGAATTTGGCTGCTGGCGCAATGGAGCGGCAGGGCCATACCGCCACGCCCGCAGCCTTCCGCACGACATTCGGTCGTAACTTAGCGTCCTAACTTAGACTGGCGTGAAATTCGCCCGGCGCTTGCGCCGGAGCCCTCTTTGCGAGGAAGAAATGAGAATGAAATTTAGTTGCATTCGTAGAATGAGAGTTGAAAGTGAAGAAATACGGATTCATGGCGCCGGTAGCGTGGTTGCTCTCCACCTTCGTGTTCGCTGTGCTCGGAGCAGGCTCTGCGGCGCACGCCCAATTGAAGGTGCGTTATCCGATCGTGGACTACCGAGAAGTAGAGATCGAGCATTTCGGCGACATCACTTTCGACAAGCCAAAGAGCGGACTGAGCAACAATCAGCGCTACAACATTGAATATGGTTTTGGCCCGCTACCGAACTGGTTTATTGAGATCGGACATGAACTCGCGGCCCCCAACGGCGAGAACATCACTTACGACGCAACCGAAATCGAGAGTTACGTACAACTGACACCGACAGGAAAATACTTCGGTGATCTTGCGATGTTTGCTGAATACGAGCATCCACTCCACCGAGGCGACCCGAAATCCTTCACTTTCGGACCGCTGGCGCAGACCGAGTTCGGCGAGATCGCCGGGATCGGCGCGCTGCACACCTTGAACCTGCTGTTCACGAGGACGGTGGGCAATAACCGAACCGACGCAACGGCGCTCAATACCGCCTGGCAATCACGACTGTTGGTCAATCCACTGTTCCAGCCAGGCTTCGAGTATTATGGCCTGATCGACGAGATTATGAACCCAGGTAAAGCGGCCGATCAGCAGCACCGCATCGGGCCGGTGGTCGTCGGCGTCAACAATTTCGCGCCCTACGGCAAGCTCAAATACGAGGTCGGTTATCTCTTCGGACTGACTCAAGCTACGCCCCGCGGGACGGTGCGTTGGCGCCTCGAATTCGAGATTCCGTTCTAACGCAGCATTCTATTGGAGAGGGGGATGAATCGACGGGCATTCTTCCTAATGGCAGGGGGTCTGGGCCTGCTGTCACCGCGACCAGGGCTGTTAGGCAAAGCTTTCGAGCACCCCGCGCAGCGCCGCAGCGGCGATCGCATCGCTCGCACCCTATGCCGCGGTGCTCTCGCTGGCCCCTCAAGCGCTTCGGCTCAAATATCCCAAACGGCGCTTGCAGGGGCGGATATCCCGAAATACGTCGACCCGCTTCCAACATTCACAGGCGCTCGCATCTCCGCCGCTGACATCCGGGTGTCGATCACGGAGTTTCAGCAGCCGGTACTACCGGCGACCATCTACGAGGCGTTGCCGTCGCCGTTTAATGGGGGAACCTTTGTTTGGGGGTACAAGGTCGGCGCCGCACCACCCCATTTCCCTGGCTTCACGATCGAAGCCCAGCGCGGCAGTCCGACGACGGTCACCTACGACAACGATCTGCCCCCGGCACCCTTCCTGCAGAAGTATCTGACAGTCGACCAGACCCTGCACTGGGCCGACCCGCTAGAGCAAATGGGGTCCTTTGCACCTTACGGAGGCCCGCCGCCGGTGGTGACGCACTTGCATGGCGCCGAGGGGCCTTCCGCGTATGATGGGGCCCCTGATGCCTGGTTCACACCCGGCCTTGCCTACAAAGGCGAGGGTTTCGTGACCAACGTCTACACCTATCCCAACGGACAGGAGGCCACAACACTGTGGTTTCACGACCATGCGCTTGGGATGACGCGCCTCAACATCTATGCCGGTTTGGCCGGGTTCTATCTGATCCGTGATGCCTACGATACAGGGGTCGCCGGCGCCGGGCTCAATCTGCCGGCCGGGCCCTATGAGATCGAACTTTGCGTGCAAGACCGTCAGTTTGACGCCAACGGCCAATGGCTCTTTCCAGCCGGAAATCCGGCCGGGCTCAACGGCACGCCGCCCAATCCTGAGATCCACCCATTCTGGATCCCCGAGTTCTTCGGCGACGCCATCGTCGTCAACGGCAAGACATGGCCCTATCTGAATGTCGAGCCGCGGCGGTATCGCTTTCGTCTTCTCAATGGCTGCAACGCCCGATTTCTCGAGCTGCGTCTGGCCGCTTCATCTTCCCACCGGCCGGGCCCCGCCCTCTGGCAAATCGGCACGGATGGTGGGTTGCTCGACCGGCCCGTGGCGTTGAGCGCGCCCGGCGCCCTCCACAAGCGGCGGCTGGTCCTATCGCCGGCCGCACGCGCCGATCTCATTATCGACTTCACCGGATTTGAGGGTCGGACGCTCATCTTGCTGAACAGCGCCAACGCCCCCTTTCCGTCCGGCGATGCGCCTGACCCGGAGACCAACGGCCAGGTCATGCAGTTCCGAGTTAGCCAGCCCCTTCAAGGGATTGACTCCTCGTTCGATCCCGCACGTCCTGGCGCGACGTTGCGAGGAGGCCCGGATCAGGCGCCCGTCATCGTCAGGCTGGCTCTACCCGCACTGGGCACCATCCCGCCGGGAGTGACCATCTCCAAGCGCAGACAGCTCGTTTTGAACGAGGTCGAAGGTGAGGGCGGGCCCGTCGAAGTTCTGCTGAACAACACTAAATGGGACGGCAGGAGAGAGCACTGGCGATCCTATCCCGGGCTTCAAACCCGATGGGCGCGGCAATTGGCTTTCCGAACTGCCGCGCGTCGGCTCGACCGAGCTTTGGGAGATTATCAATCTCACCGAAGACGCCCACCCGATGCATTTGCATCTGGTTCAGTTCCAAGTCTTGAACCGGCAAGAGATCGATGCCGATCGGTACTTGGACGCCTGGTCGGTGGCGTTCCCCGGCAGCGTCCTCATCCCGGGCTATGGCCCGCCCCGCGCCTATAATAAGCCGAACGCAGATTTCGCCGTCGGCGGCAACATCGCAATCTCCGCGTTTCTTACCGGCCCGCGGATGCGTCCCGATCCGAACGAGGCGGGCTGGAAGGACACCGTCAGGAGTTTGCCAGGCCAAGTGACCCGCATAGTCGTCCGTTGGGCACCGCAGGACGTGCCGCTGCACGCCGCCAGCCCGGGCGTCAACCTATACCCGTTCGATCCCACCACGGGCCCTGGATACGTCTGGCATTGCCATATCCTGGACCACGAAGACAACGATATGATGCGGCCATATTCGCCGACCTGGTGAGCCGTACCGCTCGCTGTAGACAGGCTATTCTGCGGCCTCGGCCGTCTCGACAGGCAACGGCTCGGTACCGGTCCAGGGATGCTCGGCGATGTCGAACAGAACGCCTTCGGGGCCGTAAAGCTTGACCTCGAACCCGCCGACGCGGTCGCCGGCTTGGTCCATGTAATGCTTGCCGCCCAATGCCTCGACCGTCTTCGAGAATTTCTCGACGTCGTCGACGAGAATGCCGAAATGATGCAGGCCGGTATAGTCGAGACCCTTGCCGATCTGGTCGGTCTTGAACCGCAGGATCGCC
>JBJMQW010000255.1:0-7335 GCA_045802495.1 Allostellaceae bacterium
ATAAATCGTGAACGTAGTCGAATGCCTCTAAGACGCGTCGTTGCACATTCACCCAGCCTACTGGCGCGTAACCACCCTTGAATATGTCCATTGCGGGAATATCGTAACGAAGCGTCTTCGCCATCTCACAAAGGAGATTAGCAAGAAACCGCTCTTTTTTGTCTCGCCATGCGTCGTCTTCAGTTCCACCGCTGAAAAGGTGGCCTTTATATACAAGCCATTCTCTTTGGACGTTCTCGCAGCCGTAAAAATCAACTTCGATTAAATTTAGGGCGTTGACATGTTCGCGAGAAATTGGAATTTGCCGCGTCGCCATAAGCGTGCGAAATATTTCAAGGCGTCGAGATCGGAGGCTAGCGCGCCGCTCCCGCCAGAAAGTGAGGACTACAGCACCAATCGGGCCTGCGGCAGTTGCGAGAACTACAGCCCATGTGTCGATGTTCATGGTTAGTGGTTTTGCCCCGCCCGCGACGTTCTGTCAAAACAAAGCCTAAAGTCAATATCTTATGATTGCGAATGCAGGGGGCCCAGCCAGCGTAGGGCGGAAAAGCGCACAACTCATTCCGCCCATTATGGTTCTCCATCAGGGTTGCCCAAAATCGGCGCTAATCCTCTTAGATGCGCAGCGCAACCGGAACTGTTATATGCGCGACCGAGGAGGCCTTTATGGACAACACGGTTGATGTGATGATCCCGGTCGACGCCGAGGCTGCCAAGGCGCTCGAGAGTCCGGCGCGCCGCGAAGCGGTCGGTCGCTACCTGAGCAGTCTGCTGAAAGGCGGGCGCGCCCGCGACGTCCTTGCGGAGGCGATCGCCGAGGCCAAGCGCGAAGCGCGCGCACATGGCCTAACCGACGAAGAGATCGACGCCGAACTCGATGAATGGCGGGCAGAGCGGCGGGCTTGATCGTCGTCATCGACGCCTCGACCTTCGTCTCCGCTGCCCTCAAAGCAGACAGCCTCCCGGAGCGAGCCTTGTTGCACGCCGTCGATCCACCCAACCGGCTCATCCTCTCGCAGGAGATCGAAGACGAGTACCGTGAGGTGATCTTCCGCCCGAAGTTCGACCGTTTCGTCTCCGTTGAGCGGCGCCAGCGGATTCTCGACATTGTCGTCGTTGCGGCCGAGCGGATCGAGCCGACTGAAACGGTGCGGGAATGCCGCGATTCGAAGGACGACAAGTATTTGGCGCTGGCTGCCGCCGGTAAGGCCGATGTGATCGTGAGCAGCGACGCCCGTCACTTGCTTTCGATGGATCCGTGGCGCGGGATACGCATTCTGTCCCCAGCGAACTATCTCGCCCTCGGGTGACGGCGGCAGGGCAAAGGCGATTTCGCGCAGGATTTCTTCGGCCGCGAGGCGTTCCTGACGGTCTCGGGGCAGCTCAAGATCGGGGCCTACTGCCTCGCATTGACCAAGGTCTACACCTTTGGGCCGACGTTCCGCGCCGAGAATTCGAACACCAGCCGCCACCTCGCCGAGTTCTGGATGATCGAGCCGGAGATCGCCTTCGCTGACCTCTCGGATAACGCAGCATTGGCGGAAGCGCTCTTAAAATACACTTTCGCGGCGTTACTGAAGGAAAGAGAGGAGGACCTCGCCTTCTTCGACCAGCGCATCGAGAAAGGGCTGGTCGCGAAACTCGAGGGCATCGTCGCCTCGGAATTCGTGCATATGGATTACGGCGAGGCGATCCAGGTACTCGAGCGGGCGAACGAGAAATTCGAATTCCCGGTGCAGTGGGGCGTCGACCTGCAGTCGGAGCACGAGCGCTATCTGACCGAAAAATACGCGAAGAAGCCGGTCATCGTGATGAACTACCCGAAGGCCATCAAGGCCTTCTACATGCGCGTCAACGACGACGGCCGGACCGTCGCGGCGATGGACGTATTGGCGCCGGGGATCGGCGAGATCATCGGCGGCAGCCAGCGCGAGGAGCGGCTCGACGTCTTGGACCGCAATATGACCGAGCGCGGCATCGACCGGGACCACTACACTTGGTACCGCGACCTGCGCCGCTACGGCAGCGTGCCGCATGCCGGTTTCGGCCTCGGCCTCGGCGTCGAGTGCACCCTCGCCTACGCCACCGTCCTCGCCAATGTCCGCGACACCATCCCCCTCCCGCGCACCCCGGCAACGCGCGGTATTGACGCGTACCGGCTCCGCGTTCGCATTTGCCGTCGCTGCCGACAATTGGTATCGAGCTTCGCGTTTCGCCGACAAATGGAGAGAGACGAGACTATGAACCTGCGCGTCCGCCTCGTTAGAACGTTGTTGATCTGTATGGGGACGGCGCTGCCTTCCCTCGCCGAAGCCCAGTCGAGTACAGGAATTCCCCCAGCGATCACGACGCCGGATAAGCTCGAGTCGCGGATCGGCACGCTCGAGTTCAAGGACGGCGCGCCGAGTGCGGCAACCGTCGAGAAGGCTTTCGACACCATGAACTTCACGCATGCCCTGGACGCGTTTCTCAATAGTTACGGTGGCGCATCCGCTTATGCGATCCGCCAGGGGTTTCTCAGCGTCGGGGCGAACGACAACTCGGTTCTCGTCTTTTCGGACCTGATGGACGCAAACTCGCTGTTTCTGACGGCTAACGCCGACACCGTTTACTATTTGGCCGTGGTGGATCTGACGAAAGGTCCAACGGTGGTCGAGCAGCCGCCAAAGGGGCTGGGCACGATCAACGACATGTGGTTTCAGTGGGTGATCGACATCGGGTTCCCCGGCCCCGACCGCGGCGAAGGCGGCAAATACCTGCTCTTGCCCCCGGGCTATGACGGCCCGCTGCCGGATAGCGGTTTCCACGTTGCGCGATCGAAGACGACGCGAGTGCTCTATGCCGCACGCGCTTTTCTCACGGACAACGACCCGAAACCAACAGTCGAGTTGATCAAAAAAACACTCAAGATTTATCCCTACACGCCGGGAGGCTTTGGAACCAGCATTGCGACAGCGCTCGAAGGCAAGGTCAGACTAGCGGTCAATCCACCTGTCCCTGAGACCAAGTTCGTGGAGGGGAGCGGGAAATCGTTCAATACGATCCCGCCAACCGACTTTTCGTTCTTTACAATGATCAACGACGCAATTCAGCAAGAGCCTGCCGATTCCTACAACCCGGAGCTCGCCGGGGAACTGGCCGCTATTGGCGTTGCCAAGGGCAAGGAATTCAAGCCGGACGACCGGATGCGCAAGATCCTTACCGACGCGGCGGCTGTGGGGAATGCTATTGGCCGCACCCTCAATTGGCGCGCAAACGATGTTCCTGGTTGGGCTTACTATCCCGGCTCGGCGTGGTCCAATATGTTGTGGCAGGGTGGCGCCAATTTCGAGACGCCGCCGCCCGAACTGACCAAGGAGGGATCATTTAAGCCACTGCCACCGACCGGCGCCCGCACACTGAACTCGAGGACGGCGTTCTACTACGCCTACACGCTCGACTCGCCGGGCATGATCATGCGGCTTCCCAACGTCGGCTCGCAGTATCTGATGGGATTTTTGGATGCGAACAAGAATTACCTCGACGGCGGTAAGACCTATAAGGTGACCCTGCCGCCAAACATTCCTGCCCGAGCGTTCTGGTCGTTCACCGTGTATGACAATCAGACCCGGTCGATGCTGCAGACGGCGCAGCGCTACCCGCGCGCCGGCAGCCAGAGCTATCCCTCCCCCGCCGCGGAGCCAAGTGCCGACGGCTCCACAGCGGTCTATTTCGGTCCGACGCAACCCGAGGGGGTGAAGCGGGGCAATTGGATTCAAACCCTGCCCGGCAAGGGCTGGTTCACGCTTCTGCGCCTCTACAGCCCGCTCGAACCCTTCTTCACCAAGGAGTGGCGGCTGAGCGAGATCGAGCTCGTGCGCTAAAGACAGCAAGCGTCGGGCGGAACAGCGCCGCGCATCCGCCAGCATCACGTTGCCGGCCTTCGTCCCGCCGTTCTAAAAGCAGACAGCTTCCCGGAGCGAGCTCTGTCGCGCTCCGTCGATTTACCAACCGGCTCATCCGTCTCGCAGGAGGTCGAGGATGAGCAATGTCCGCGATCCCATCCCGTTCGCGCGAACGACGGGAAACGCGAGGTATGAGGCCCCCGGCCTAGACCGCCGCGCGGCGTCGGATTGCGATGGGCCACAGAACAATAATTGCCGCCGCAAGCTCCAACGCGAGGCACATGAGCAGCGCCAGCGCGTAGGTACCTTCTGCGTGCTGGAGCCGGGCGACCAGCGTTGGTCCGAATGCGAAGGTGAACTGATTGATTGCGACGATAATACTGACGACCCGCGCGAAATGCTGTTTCGGGAATTCTTGCTGAACGATGAGGCCCGGCAGGGACGTCGTGTTACCAACGCCAGCGCCAAAGATCACGCAGCCAAGCCAGAGGGACGATTGTCCCGCGCTCATCGCCAAGACTGCAATCCCCAGCGCCTGGACGGTGAAATTGACAGAGGTCACAATCCGCCGATCAAACTTGTCGACGACAAATCCGATGGCGATGCGCCCGATAACTGCAGCGAGCGTCGTCAAGCTGACAGCCCAACCGGCGGCCAAGGTGCCGATGGCCGGCGATAGAAATGCGACTTGGTGCGTGAGGAACCCGACCTGCGCCGTCAGGGCGAGCGCGAACGGAATCGAGGTCGAGATAAAGGCCGGGCTGCGCAATATCGTCGTCAGGCGAAACTCGTCGCCCCCATGCGCGAAGGCGTGGGGTTGCCGCGGGCTTGCGTGAAGCTCCGCCGGCTCCTGCTCGTCGGGGCGTCTCGAGCGCAGGACCAGCATCGCGATCGGGATCAGGATGGCGAGCATTACTGCCGCTGCCGAAGCGAGGCCGCCCGAAAGGCCGAGCCGCGAGATCGACAGGATCAGCAACGGCGCAATGACCACGCCGCCGGCGCTGGCGCCGTTCATCGCCCAGCTCAGAGCTAGCCCGCGGCGCCTGTCGAACCACCGCGCGACAATGATGTTGATGGCCGCGCCACTCATCGTGGCCCACCCGAACGACATCACGGCGAAACTGGCATAGACCTGCCATGGCCTGATTATTAACGTCAGCGAAACTACCCCACAGGCCATGGCGACGGCGCCAGCTGTGACGACTGCTCTTACTCCCCATCGATCAAACAGGCGCCCTACGACAAAGAAGAGCTGCATGGCGCCAAGGACGTAATACGTGGTGACCGCCGCGTAGAGCGCCTCGATGGACCAGCCATGCCGGGCTTTGAGCGCGACCAGGTAGATGCCGGGTCCGTAAAAGCCTAGGCCGAACCCGAATGTGGCGACGAGAAAGGCAGCCGCAACGACCAGCCAACCCCAATAAAGCTTCGCAGCAGGCGCCGTCCGGATCATGGAGGAATCTCGCATGGGCAGCAAAATGATCCCGCCGTTCGGCCGAGGCTGGCCACGATCGGACGTGATCGGCCGATCGAGTCCGATTTCAGCTACCTGTCAGCACTGCTTTCGCTTAACTTCGTGCCGATGTTGACCAAAATCGTTCCGGGTCTCGATTGGGAGGCTTGTGATCGCGCCCGTCTCGCGCGGGACCCGGCATTCGACGGCGTGTTTTTCACTGGTGTGCGGACGACCCGCGTTTATTGCCGCCCGGTTTGCCCGGTACGGCCTGCGCAGTCGAAGAATGTTCAGTTCTATGCGACGGCCGCCGCCGCCGAGCGAGCGGGCTTTCGGCCGTGTTTGCGATGCAGACCCGAAACCGCGCCCGGCAGCCCCGCCTGGAACGGGACGGCTACGACAGTGGCGCGGGGAATGCGGCTCATCCAGGAGGGCTTTCTCGATAAGGCTTCGGTCGCAGACCTTGCCGATCATCTCGGGATCGGCCCACGCCACCTGCTGCGCCTGTTCCTTTATCACGCCGGCGCGACCCCCAGCGAGATCGCCGCGACCCGGCGCGTACAAGCGGCAAAACGGCTAATCGACGAGACGGCGATGCCGCTTTCGGAGATTGCCTTCGCTGCTGGGTTCCGCAGTATCCGGCGGTTCAACGACGCGTTTCGCGCGACTTATGGCCGCCCGCCCTCGTCGTTTCGCCGTGCGGCGATCTGATCATCGTCGGGACCGGATTTGATGCGGCGACGGTGCGGCGGAGAAAATGCACACTTGGATCGGGGCACTACTTTAGAGCTCTCTTTTCATTCGCCTTCACGACCGGGTTGAACCGCAATGGAAACGCAGTTGAGGGTTGCGCTCGCGCAATATCCGAGTGGCCGGGAGCCAGCGGCCATCCTCGCGGAGGCCAAGGCTGCGGCGGCCGACATCGTCGTGTTTCCCGAGATGTATTCGAACGGGTACGCTCGCTTCGATCCGGAGGATCCGGCCGCAAGGGCGCGCTGGTGTGCCGACGCGCACCGCCTTGACGGGGATTTCGTCGGCAAGTTCCGCGGCGCGCGAGAACCCATCGGCTATATGTTGTCGCCACCTTTCTCGAAGCGGCCGAACCGAAGCCGTTCAATGCGGCCCTGTTGATCGATCCCGGCGGCAACCCGATCCTGCACCATCGCAAGGTGCATATTTGCGATTTCGACAGCCCGGAGATGGCATGCGGGCGCGGTGAGAATTTCGAGCCGTGCGATATCGAGACCGGCGAGGGCCCCGTAAGATTGGGTCTGATGATCTGCATGGACCGCGAATATCCGGAGGCGGCCCGCTCGCTGTCGCGCCAGGGGGCCGAGATTGCGCTGGTGCCGAATTGCTGCGATCTCGCCAGGGACCGCGTCTGCGGCGACGTTCGCATCGCGCAAATGCGCGGACGCGCCTTCGAAACCGTCATGGGGATTGGGGTTGCCAACTATCCCGTTCCGCGCTGCGATGGCCATTCCTTCGCCGTCGATCCATCCGGCGCGATCATCGCCATGGCTGGTCACTTACCCGGGCTCTACATCGCGGCCTTCGACCTGGCCGCGATCCGCCGCGCCCGCATTGAGGACCGCTTCCGTTGGCAGGTTTAGCGGACACGCGATCGCCGGACCGCGGATTGTGAAAAAGGGTAGCTGATCTGGGATGCGACGGAGGTGGCAGCGCCGCCAGCGATTCGCAGTTTTGGCCGCGAAATAGGCAGGCCGGCGCTTCGAGCAAGTGTCATTCCCCGCTCGCACTTACGGCGTTCGGCGGCCGCCGGTTTGAGCGGAACGCGCGGCTCCGGCTATTTCTTGACGCGCCGTCGGGGGATTGGGGGACTGAATGGGGAAAAGCATCTGCACGCCCGCAGCGTCGGCCGGCATCGGACGATGGTTAACCCGTGGGCTGCTCGCGGCACTCATTCTCGCGGCCGTGTCGGGCTCGGCCGTCGCCGAAAAGCTCATTCTGCAGTTGCACCGCGAGCCGCAATTCGAG
>JBJMQW010000256.1:0-5768 GCA_045802495.1 Allostellaceae bacterium
AGGGCAAATCCTGGTTGCCATCGCGCATTTTGTGCTCTCGCTATCACTAATCTCGGCATTGTTCGCTGCGATTTACAAGATTCTGCCGGACAAGCCGATTTCATGGCGAGATGTCGGTGTGGGTGCGGTCGCCACCGCGTTGTTGTTCGTGCTCGGGAAATCTTTGATCGGCTTCTATATTGGAAGCAGCGGCGTCGCCTCGAGTTATGGCGCTGCCGGGGCGCTGCTGATCATTCTCTTGTGGGTCTACTATTCGGCTCAGGTTTTCCTGGTCGGCGCCGAGTTTACAAAAGCCTACGCCGCCGCTCATGGCAGTCACGCCTCAGAGGGCGAGATACCGGACACCCGGGCACAGTTTCCGGTGAATTGAACAGGAACGCGTGATTTCATGACCAGCAATGCTGCAGCTCGTTCAGCCTCCGCAGGGGCATCAACCGCCGTGCGGACCCCTTTGTGGGTGATTGGGTTAAGTGCTCTGTTGATCGCCGGCGGATTTGGCCAGCGATCGTCACAGGAGAAAGTGCACCGTGAGGGCAACGAAGCCCATGAGAGCGGTCGCGGGCGTTCAGCTAACGCTCCCTCGGAAATTCCCGTCTCGGGCTGGAAAGACATTCTACTACGAGTATATCGCGGCATATCTGAAGACCGCATCTTATTGGTCGCAGCCGGGGTAACTTTTTACGGGCTTCTCGCAATTTTCCCGGGGATAGCGGCTCTGGTTTCCATTTACGGCCTGTTTGCCGACCCTGGCTCGATGACCAATAATCTCGACACAATTGCCAGCGTCGCCCCCGGCGGAGCAATAGAGGTGCTTCGGGACCAACTGACCCGCCTTGCTTCCCAAGGGGGGACGACACTGGGGCTAAGCTTTCTGCTGGGCCTTTCGATCTCGGTGTGGACGGCCAATTCCGGCGTGAAAGCGGTCTTTGACGCGCTGAACATCGTTTACGAGGAGCAGGAGAAGCGCGGGTTCATAACACTGAATGGCGTGACGTTGGCCATCACCATCTTAGCTGTTGGCTTTATCCTGATCTCGCTCGGAGTAGTCGTGGCGCTACCCGTGGTGCTCAATTATCTCCCGATTGCCCAGCTGACAGACGTGCTCGTGAAGCTTGCCCGTTGGCCGCTGATGTTTGCCGCGGTGACATTGGCCTTGGCGGTACTGTACAGATACGGTCCGAGCCGCACGAAGCCACGATGGCGCTGGATTACCTGGGGTAGTGCCTTAGCTGCGATCGTATGGCTCGGGGCTTCTGCCTTATTTTCCTGGTACGTGGCGAATTTCGGCAGCTACAACAAGACGTACGGATCGCTCGGCGCGATCATTGGCTTTATGACGTGGATGTGGATTTCGATTATCGTCGTGCTGGTTGGCGCCAAGCTCAACGCGGAAATGGAGCATCAGACGGTACGCGAAAGCACCGCCGGACAACCGAAGCCCCTGGGAGCTCGGGGAGCCAGGATGGCCGACACCGTCGGACCAGTACAGGGCTGAGCTTTTCTTAAACTCGGACTGGCTTGAGCCGATGTCGGCCAACGGAACGGGAGCGGAGGACCAGCGCCGTCGGGCGCAACTACGGCGTAATCCGCTCACCATCATTGTTCATTGATGTGGTGAACGGTGCAGGGCGATGGATGCACCCGGGTGTCTGTTTCCCCTGACCTCGTTATTTCTAGTTCAGGATTCAGGTTTGCGCCGGCACAAGCGCATGGCGGCCGGACCGGAATGCATGGGCGCGACCGAAGGCCGTCCATGCCGGCCCGCTTACACATTAACCGTTGAGGCGGACTTTTTCCGGCGCCTGAATACGCGATTTCGCGTTGTCTGAGGCGCTCAGAGCCGCGATTCTGGCGCGAAACTGCTGAAAGCCTGCGAGTGCCAACTGAAGCCATGCCCGAGACCGACGCTATCCCAGTGGGAGATGCGGCACGAGGAAATCGAGGGGCTCGGCTCCAGCGACTAACGGACGAGCCTCAACAGAAGCGCTCGCGTCAGGACGCCCTCCGGTTGGGCCAGTGCATCCAGAATCGTGAAGTGGTCGGCGCCGTCGACCGGCAGCAGGCGCCCCGGAAGGCCCCGCTCAATCCACGCCCAGCCATACTCGATCGACTGGCGGCACAATTCGGGCAATTCCCGGGTGCCGTAGGCCACGGCCAGCTCTCCGGCCGTAGCCGGCAAATGCCGGACCGGGCTGTTGCGATCTGCCTCGGCCGCATCGAGACCCAGCTTCTCGTTGAGGTAATTGAGCCGGATCGGCTCCAGGTCGTAGATGCCGCTGATAGCGATTCCGCCGCGCACCTCGGCTAGAGGCATCGTCGCGGTCAGGTGACCGCCGGCCGAATGTCCGGCGACGTATAGCCGGTTCGGGTCGGCGTCGTATTCGGCGAGATGCTCGGTGAGCCACCGCACTGAACGATGTACCTCGGCAACGATGATCGAGCCGCGCTGCCGGCGCCAGCGTGTATTCGATGACCGCGAGATTGATCCCGAGAGGAAGCAGGCCCTCGGCGAAGAAGGCGAAATTCTCCTTGTCGTTCATCTGCCAATAGCCGCCGTGGATAAACGCAAGTGTGGGGGCCTGCGGATCGGCGGCGAGAAACAGATCGAGCCGCTTGCGCGGGGTGTCGCCGTAGGCAAGATCGAGACGGTCGGCGTATTCGCGCCGCACCTTGGCGCTGCGTGCCGCCCAATCCGCGACAATCGCGTCGCGCTCGGGGACGGCTGCGGAGTTGTTATAGGCGGCGTCGAGCTGGGCACGGTCCATTCCGCGGTACAGCATGGCGTAGGCTCCGGTCACGGTTCGGTGTGCGGTGGCGGTCGTGACAGTGTGCCACACGATCGGCGCCAGCCGGTAGACTGAGACACCGTGTCGGCGAACAGAGGGACCTGTCTTCGATGGCGAGGTGGCGCTCTCCAGGGGCGGCTGGCATTGGCCAATTTGCCGGAGGGCAGGTAGCATCGGGCAGATGACGATCTTGGCAGCCGTTCCGCGGTCCGAAGGCCGGTTGACAATCGAGACACGCGCGTCTTGGGCCGTGTGCCTGACGGCGCTCGGCATTGCGGCCGTCTCCTTTGCCGCACCGGCGATCACGGTCGTCGGCCTCAAATCGATCGCGGCCGATCTCGGTGGCGAGCGCTCGGTGCCGGCGCTGGCTTACTCGCTCGCCTGGCTCGGCGCGTCCGTCGGCGGCGTCGCGATGGGGCAGGCCGCCGAGCGGTTCGGCGTTCGCGCAACGGTGATCTTCGGGTCGCTGATGATTGCTACGGGTCTGCTGCTGGCGCAAAGCGGCAACGCCCTCAGCCTGCTCCTCGGTTATGGGGTCTTTATCGGCCTCCTCGGCAATGCCGCGATGAATGCGCCGCTCTACATATACGTGTCCCGCTGGTTCGACCGTCGCCGCGGCACGGCTCTGGCCCTGCTCGGCAGCGGCTCGTCCGTGTCGGCGGCGATCTGGGCGCCGATCTTCGCGGCAGCAGAGGTGCAGATCGGTTGGCGCAACACGATGCTTGCCTTTGCCGCGATCGAGGTTTTGCTGATCCTGCCCGCCGCCGCGCTAATGCTCGGCCCCGCGCCCGAAGCTCGCGGTCTGGGCAGCAACACTACCGGCCCGCGCCCGGCCGCCCGGGTGCTCGGGTTACGGCCGGCGACTGCGTTATCGATGCTTGCCGCCGCGGGTTTCTGCTGTTGCGTGCCGATGGCGATGCCGCAAGGCCATCTTGTGGCTCTGTGCACCGATGTCGGGATTTCAGCATCAGTCGGCGCGGCAATGCTCTCGATGCTGCTCGGCCTCGCTTTTCTGAGTCGGCAGATTTGGGGCCTTGTCGCCGACCGGATCGGCGGCTTGCGCACGATCTTCGCCGGCTCGGTTTGCCAGCTCGTAGCTATGGTCGGTTTCCTGGCGACCCAGAGCGAGGCCGGGCTCTTCGCCGTCTCGGCCGTGTTCGGCCTCGGATTCAGCGGCATCATCCCCGCCTATGTGCTGGCTGTGCGCGAGCTGTTTCCGGCATCGGAAGCGTCATGGCGCGTTCCAACCCTGCTGCTGTTCAGCGGCTCGGGCATGGCATTTGGCGGCTGGCTCGCCGGTGCAATCTACGATTTCGCCGGCTTTTATGCGATCGCCTTCGCCGCCGGCATCCTCTTCAACCTGGTGCATCTGGCGTTGATCAGCGTCCTAGTCGCGCGCCAGCGCTTGCGTACGAGCCTGGGCCCTGCCTATGCCGCTGAATGACGAGTGGAAGAAGGAGTACGCGGACCGCGAGCGGGCTGTTCGGCGGCGGCTTGGCTCCCAGCGCCGGCGAACCGGGAGGTAGGATAGTCGGCGACGATAATCGGCGGATTTTCGATGCTCCGCCGTGCCCGGCGATCGGGAAACGACGCGTCGGAATTCGGGATGAAGAACATGCCGATCGACAGTCGCCCGCTGAGGTCGTTAGCGGAGTCGGGCGGGTTTGACGATCCGACGCAGGGTCGAGTGAAAACGGTTGGTTTGGGAGGAGTGGTTTCGCCGTGCGCGGCAGCGCTGGACCAGCAGGAGCGGACCCTTCCGAGTTCGAATCAACGATCGAGCCGCGCGGGTTCTTCGCGACCCCGAGCTATTTACGCCTTTGGTTTGCCGGCGGGATTGGCAACGCGATGCGGTGGCTCGAGTTGCTGGTCGCCGGGATCTTCACCTACGAGGTCACCCAGTCGACCGTTCTGGTGGCTCTGGTAACGGTTGCCCGCAGCCTGCCGATGTTGTTCATCGGCCCGATCGCCGGCGTGGTTGGCGAGGCGCTCAATCGCAAGCGATTGCTCATGACGCAGCTTTCTGTCATGGCCGCAAGCTCGGCGATGCTCTGCGTGTTGGCGCTCTCCGCGCAGATCCAGGTTTGGCACATCGCCGTCGGCGGCATCGTCGCGGGTATTGTGTGGGCGATGGAACTCGCCGTGCGCCGGCGCATGATCGGCGAGGTTGTCAGGCCCGATCAAGTTGCTCCCGCCGTTGCATTCGATTCGCTGACCAACAGTTTCGCCCGAGTATTGGGGCCGCTGGCCGGAGGTGCGGCTTATCAGATGTTAGGTTTGGGCGGTGCCTATTTTCTGTCTGCAGCCCTCTACCTCGCGGCGGGCATCACCGTCAGCGGCCTCGATTTCCGCCAGGAGCCGCGGAAGCTGCGGTTTGGTCGAATTGCTCTCGACATTGCTGAAGCGGTTGCGGTGGCTCGTGCGAATCCGGCGATACTGGCCGTCGTCCTGGTGTCGATCATCATGAACATGTTTGCGTTCTCCTATTCCGCGCTGATCGCACCGATCGGGCTCGATGTGTATCGCGTGTCGCCTATCCTGGTGGGCGTCCTCGCCGCAGCCGAGCCTCTCGGAGCCATCGCGATCGGCATCCCGCTATCGACCGGAAGGTTGCGCCTGGATGGACGCCGTGCCCTGCTTCGCGGATCACTCCTGTTCCTGACGGGGCTCGCCGCGATGGCCTTATCCCCGTGGTACTCGCTCGCGTTTGTCCTGTTGCTGATTGGTGGGCTCGGCACCGCCGCCTTCTCGAACATGCAGACGACCCTGATTCTCACCGAAGCCCCACCGGCGACGCGATCGCGCGTGATGGGCATCGTGACCATGTGCATCGGCACCGGGCCCGTCGGAGTGCTGATGATCGGCATCTTATCGGCGCAAATTGGACCTCCGGTGGCGATCCTTATTATGGCTGGCCTAGGACTCTGTGGATTGGGGCTAGTCTGGCGGAAACTGATCAAGGTGTCGGACGCCGGATAGTCA
>JBJMQW010000257.1:0-7606 GCA_045802495.1 Allostellaceae bacterium
GCGGAACGCGCTTCGGTCGGAAGCCGGTTGCTGTCGTTGCTCATGCTTGCCCCTCACATGGGCGGAGCCACACCGAGGTGTCGTGAAACACGGCGCCGCCACGCGGCAGACTGGGGTCGGCGCTGGTCAGCAGGTTGATCCCGATCCCCTCCTCGAAAGCATGGTTGGGCCACAGCCCCTCGACAATCACGACCCGCTGCTGCAACCCGTGAAACGCCCGCGCGTGTACGACGACGCTGCCGCGCTGGTTGCCGATGCGTACGCGCCCGCCGTCGCCAAGGCCGAATTCGGCCAGCGCCTGCGGATGGACGAGCGCCGTCGGCTGTCCCTCGCGGGCAATGCTCGACGGCGTGTTGTTGAAGCTGGTGTTGAGGAACGATCGCGACGGCGCCGCGACGAGACGAAACGGCTGATCCGGATCGCCATCGTCGATCACGGCAACATGATCGGGAAAGGCGGGCAGCTGCGAATATTCTTGACCAATCGCCCGCCAATCGGCGCGGAAATGAAATTTTCCGTCGGCGTGCCCAAAGCCGTCGAGAAAATGCGCGGTTTTGAAAGGCGGGCAGCAATCGATCCAACCTTCTTCCGGAAAGTTCTCGACATCCGGAAAGCCGCTTATCTGCAATGTTTGGTCGATCAGCTCGACGGCGTCCATCGCGAAACCTGGATGTTGTGCGCCCAGCCGCTCGGCGAGCCCGCGGATCACCTCATGGTTCGAGCGGCATTCGCCATGAGGCGGCAGGACCGCGCGACCGATCTGAAGGTAGCTGTGGGCGCCAGCAGGATAGAGGTCGTCATGCTCCAGGAAAGTCGTCGCCGGGAGGACGATATCGGCCATTGCTGCGGTCTCGGTCATGAACTGCTCGTGAACGCAGACAAACAGGTCGGCGCGGGCGAAGCCGCGGCGCACGAGGCCCGATTCCGGCGCCACGACCAACGGATTCGTGTTCTGAATAAACAACGCCGTAACCGGTGGTCCGTCCCCGATGTCGCGGCGGTCGCCGGTCAGCACCGGGCCGATCCGCGACTGATCGAGGATCCGCGTCTTCGGATCCAGCATGTCGAGGCCCTCGATCAAGGTCAGGTCGAGCGGGACGAGGCCGAGGTTCGAATAGAGCGCGCCACCCCCCTCATATGCCCAGGCGCCTGTCACCGCAGGCAGACAGGATACCGCGAATAGCTGCGCCGCGCCGTTGCGCGACCGGGAAAAGCCGTAGCCAAGGCGGATATAGCTGCGCTTGGTCCTCCCGTAGAGGCGGGCGAAGCCGAGGATCTCTTCCTCGGAAAGCCCGGTGATCCGCGCCGCCCAGGCCGGGTCGCGGGCTTCGAGATGCGCCTCCAGCGCCTTCGGATCATCGGTATGGCGGGCCATGTAATCGCGGTCGGTGTAGCCCTCCTCGAACAACACATGCATGACCGCGCAGGCGAGCGCGCCATCCGTGCCCGGCAGCGGCGCGAGATGGATATCAGCCTGCTCGGCGGTCGCCGTGCGGTAGGGGTCGACGACGACGAGCTTGGCGCCTCGTTCCTTGCGAGCGATCGCAATGTGGGTCATCACATTGACCTGGGTCGAAGCCGGGTTGCCGCCCCAGACGACGATCAGATCGGATTTGGCGATCTCGCGCCCGTCAACCCCGCGCTTGGCGCCAACTCCGGCGAGCCAGCCCGCATCGGACAACATGCTGCAGATCGACAGGTGCTCGCGCGAATAGCGCATCGCATGGCGCAGCCGGTTGATGCCGTCGCGCTGCACGAGCCCCATCGTTCCGGCATAGTAATAGGGCCATACGGTTTCGAACCCGTGACGTTGGGCAAGGCGCGTCAGCTGTTCGGCGACCTCGTCGAGCGCCGCGTCCCATGAGATCGGTTCAAAGGCGGCCTCACCGATACCTTTCTCGCCGACTCGCCGCAGCGGCCGTGATAACCGCGCCGGGTGATGCTGGCGCTCGGCGTATCGCGCAACTTTGGCGCAGACGACGCCGTGCGTGTAGGCCTGGCTCGCGGCGCCACGCACCCGTCCGATCCGCCCGTCGATCCGCTCGACTTCCAGCGCGCACGCGCTTGGACAATCATGCGGGCATACGCTGCGTACGATGTCGAGCGGCAAGGACGGGCTCCGCTGGATTTGACGGGCGGAGCATAGCACAAACCGCCGCCTGGCGGGTCGATCGCGGCCCGGCTATTTCAAACGTTGGAGCGAAATCCGCTTCTTCGTCACGGACTGGGATCATTCCGAGCTTCGCCAAAAAAGGCTGCGAGCAGTCCGCGCGCGGCCGCCGTCGGGGTACGTGTGCCGGCTGTGACCGCGTCTTCGGCCGCGGCCAGACGCCGCGCGACTGCGGGAGCTGCACGGAATTGATTGAGAAGGCTGTCGCCGATTTCGGCCCATAGGGCGGCGCGAGCCTGCTCGGATCGTCGGCGCAGCCAGGCGCCTGACGTCTCTAGGGTAGTGCGGAACCGCCTGACATCGTCCCATACCTCGCGGATGCCGGCGCCTTCGAGCGCCGAGATCGCACGCACCGGAACCTGCCATTCGGGAAGAGGCGGCCGGATCAGCCCCAACGCGCTCGCATAATCTGCGACCGAGCGGTGCGCCGCCGAGACAAGCTCGCCATCGGTCTTATTGACCAGCACCAGATCGGCCAGCTCAATGACGCCGCGCTTGATGCCTTGCAGCTCGTCTCCTCCTGCAGGCGGCAGGATCAGCACGAACATGTCGACCATCTCGGCGACCGCCGTCTCGGCCTGCCCGACGCCGACCGTCTCGACCAATACCGCATCAAACCCGGCCGCCTCGCATAATAGGATCGTCTCCCGCGTGCGGCGCGCGACGCCCCCTCGGCTGTCGCCAGCCGATGAGGGCCGGATAAAGGCCGCCGGCGCGCGCGACAATTCGGCCATCCGGGTCTTGTCGGCGAGGATCGCGCCGCCGCCGCGCTTGGAGGCGGGATCGACAGCCAGTACCGCGATGCGCCGCCCCAGCGCGATGCCTTCGAGACCAAAGCCCTCGATGAAGGTGGATTTGCCGGCGCCCGGCGGCCCCGAGATGCCGATGCGGACCGATCCGCCCGTATAAGGCAGCACCTCTTCGATCAGTCTTTCGGCTGCCTCCCGATGCTCGGGACGGCTCGACTCCGTAAGAGTTACCGCCTGGGCGAGCGCCCGTCGGTCGCCCTGGCGGAGCGAAGCGAGCAAAGATCCGCCAGTCACTCCGGTCGGATTGGAAATTCCGATCCGTCGCTGCGTTTTCGGCGCACGCATTGGGCGGCCGTCTCAATCAGGATTTTGTCGACGATATCAATCAGCTCCTGTACCTGGAAAGGCTTCAGCAGAAAATGTTGTCCGCTGGCCTGCAGGCGTTCCAGATTGCGGTGGTCGCCGGTAACCAGGATCGCCCCGCAACCTTGTGCACGCGCGAGTTGCGCGAGAGCAAACCCGTCCTCGTGTCCGGGCTGGGTCAGATCGATAACCGCGACATCGTAGTCATCATTGTCGAGCGCCTCGCGCATTTCTGCAGCGGTTTTCACCATCGAAAGGCGAAAACCGTCATCCTCGAAGATGTCGCCGAGCAGATCGCGCACATCGTCGTCGTTCTCGACAATCAGTACCTTGCAGATGCGGGCCATTTGTCTCCCTTTAGGGCTATGTCAGTCGGCGGCGATAGCTGCTTCACGCCGCGCGGCCTCCTGTTGCCGCGCCCACATCCTTGCATAGCTGCCGCGACGGCGCAGCAGCTCTGCGTGATGGCCGCGCTCAACGACACGCCCGGCTTCGAGCACCAGGATCTCATCAGCATCGACGATCGTCGACAACCGGTGCGCGATAACTAGGGTCGTCCGTCCGGCCGAGACTTCAGCGAGGCTCGCCTGAATTTCGCGCTCGGTCTTGGTGTCGAGCGCCGAAGTCGCCTCATCGAAGATCAGGATCTTTGGGGCTTTGAGGATGACCCTGGCGATCGCTACGCGCTGTTTCTCACCACCCGATAATTTCAGGCCGCGCTCGCCGACCATCGTGTCATAGCCGTCCGGCAGCGCTGTGACGAAATCGTGAATGCGGGCAAGACGGGCGGCTTCCTCCACCTCGTGCCGCGCAGCTCCGGGTCGCCCGTATTCGATGTTGTAGTAAATACTGTCGTTGAACAGCACCGTATCCTGCGGCACCACGCCGATCGCGTGCCTCAGGCTGTCCTGGGTAACGTCGCGGATATCCTGGCCGTCGATTTCGATAATCCCGGCGTCGACATCATAAAACCGGAAGAGCAGCCGAGCGATTGTCGACTTGCCAGCGCCGCTCGGCCCTACGATCGCCACCGTCGCACCCGGCGGGACCTGGAAATCAACATCCGACAGCATCGGCCGTCTCTGGTCATAGCGGAAATCGACGCGGCGGAAAGCAACCGCGCCATTGGCGACGGTCAGCGCCGCCGCCCCAGCACGGTCCTCGATTTGGGGCTTCACCGCCAACAGCGAAATCATCTGCTCGAGATCGGTCAGGGATTGCTTGATGTTGCGATAGACCATACCGAGGAAGTTGAGAGGCGTGTAGAGCTGGATCAGGTAGGCGTTGACCATCACGAAATCGCCGACCGTCATTTGCCCGGCCGAAACGCCCTCTGCGGCCAGCGTCATCACCCCGACGAGCCCGAGCGCAATGATTATGCCCTGGCCGAGATTGAGCAGGGTCAGGGTCGTCTCGCTCTTGACTGCGGCATGCTCATAGGCCCGCAGTGCTGCGTCGTAGCGGCGAGCCTCGTGCTCCTCGTTGGCGAAGTACTTCACCGTCTCGAAATTCAACAGGCTGTCGACAGCTTTGATATTGGCTTCGGTGTTGCGCTCGTTCATCTCGCGCCGAAAGCGCACGCGCCAATCCGTGATCGAAAAGGTGAAGGCGATGTAGACGCCGATCGTCGCGAAAGTGACGGCGGCAAACGCCCAATCAAACAGCCGCCACAGGATCCCGCAGACCAGCAGGATCTCGAAAACCGTCGGCACGACGTTGAACAGCATGAAGGTGAGCAGGAACTCGATGCCCGCCGTACCGCGCTCGACCGCACGCGCCAGCCCGCCGGTGCGGCGCTCGAGGTGGAAACGCAGCGACAGTGTATGGACATGGCGGAAAGCGGAGAGCGCCAGCCGGCGGATCGCGCGCTGGCTGACCTTGGCAAACACGGCGTTGCGCAATTCGTTGAAGCCCTGCGCCATAACCCGGGCGACGCCGTAGGCGATGATGAGCGCGATTGGAACCGCGACCGCCAAATTGGCGGGGGATAGCGCGTCGACGGCGTGCTTGTAGAGAAGCGGAACGCAAATATTAACGAGCTTGCCGGCGAGCAGAAAGACAACCGCCAGCACGACGCGCACCCGCAGCTCCGGCGAGTTGCGCGGCCACAGATACGGGGCGAGCCAACGCAGGGCGCGCAACTCATCCTTCAGCGGTCCCTTTTGCTGCGGTGGGCCGAGCCCACGAAAGGTACGCCCGCGCGCGCTCATCCTGCGGGCCCCCTCTCGTGCGGCGCGCCGAGATGCTCGGGGTCCGGATGCCTTGCCGCGCCAACCGCGCGGATCACCTTTATCGCCACGAGGAGGGCGAGCCCTACCAGGCCTGCGCCCCAGAAGAAGGCGGCATGACGGCCAAATTCGGCAAAGAAAAATCCGGCCGCTGCCGGGCCGAGAACGCGCGACAAACTGCCAACGGATTGCGATACGCCCAACACCTCGCCTTGCTCCTCGCGCCCGGCTCGGCGCGAGATCAGGCTATTGAGCGAGGGTTGCGTAAGCCCCATGCCCAGGGCCAATCCGCTGACGCCGAGGCTGAGCGCCGCCATGTCTCGCGACAGCGGCAACACCAGCAACCCGCCGCCTATCAGGACAAGGCCGCACAGCAGCAGGCGCTCTTCGCCAAAGCGGCGCGCCAGATGGCCGATGAGCCCGCCCTGCAGGATAGCCGAGAGCACGCCGACATAGGCAAAGACATAGCCGACCTGGCGCGGGCCCCATCCAAACTGTTCGGTCGCCCACAGCGCAAAGGTGCTCTCCATCCCGGCAAAGGCCAAAATGACCAGAAAAAAGGTCAGGATCAGCGGCGCCAGGATAGGGCGCTGCAATACGCCGAGCACCGCGGCGAAGCGGCTGCGCGAGGGCCGGCCTCCACGGCCGGCGGCCGGCCGGCTCTCAGGCAACAGCAGAACAACACCGCAAAAAGCAAGGCACGACAGTCCGGCCGCGACCCAGGCCGGGGTCTCGATGTCGGCGCTGGCCGGATCATTTCCGGCCAGCCACCCCCCGAGCGCCGGTCCAATGATAAAGCCGAGCCCGAAGGCCGCGCCGATCAGGCCCATGCCCTTGGCCCGCTCTTCCGGCTTTGTCACATCCGCTATGTAAGCCTGGGCGGCGGCGATGTTTCCGGCGCAGGCGCCGGCGAAACCGCGCGCCGCAAACAGCATCCAAAGCGCCGTCGCGCTGCCCATCCACAAATATGCAAGAGCGAAGGCCGCCATGCTAAGCATCAGCACCGGCCGCCGCCCGATGCGATCGCTGAACCTGCCCCACAGCGGCGCGGTGAAAAGTTGCATCAGCGAATAGATCGCGAGGAGCAACGTTACCTGCTGCGGCGAGGCTGCGAAACGCAGTGCGTAAAACGGCAAAAGCGGGATGACGAGGCCGAACCCGACAAGATCGACAAAAACGATGAGGAACAGGGTCGGCATGTCTGCCGCCCTGATATCGCGACCCGCGGCGGCGCGGCAAGAGTCTCGCCGCCGCGCCCGGCTATTCGGCCGGGCTGAAGCTGTTTTCGTCGAGGGCCTTGGTTCGGTCCTCAGGTGGAGATTGCAGCTCTCGATACAATCTTGAGGCAAAGATCAACGCAAAGGCGCATACAAAGACCCAAGTGAGGGGGAGGGGTGCGACGCGGGCGATCTCGATCGCTGCCCACGCAAAAACCGAGAACAAGCTGAGCGTCACGGCAATCGAGATGAGACCGGCGAAATAGCGTCGGTTGATCCGCAAGCGGTGCAGACACAGCGCCACGGCGGCGGTAACCAGGCCGAAGATGCCCGTCAGGATCAACACGTCGTGCACCGATCGATCTCCTGGCCGACATGGCGCGGCCGCAGCGCCTCAAGCCTCGGCCTCGGTCCTCTTCCGATCCGCTCGAACAAAAGCTCGATGCTGCACCGATCAACGCCATCGCTCCTCATGACGAGGCCGACCGGCGGATCTCTAATCAGCTCGACGCGCGAACTCTCTGCCATGGCGTCCATAACACCTATCCTCGCCCCGGAGGTTCCCAATTCGCGTTGAACGGGCAATAGGTAGGTCTCCGA
This sequence comes from Allostellaceae bacterium, assembly GCA_045802495.1. GTDB lineage: Bacteria > Pseudomonadota > Alphaproteobacteria > ATCC43930 > CGMCC-115725 > AP-15. The sequence continues at coordinate 7,328 of JBJMQW010000257.1, forward strand.
TCGGCTAACGCCATGCAGGAAATTTGCGGGGTCGCTTGCAACAATGTTGGTCCTTCTTGCCCCCGCACCTTCGTCTGTCACCTGTGGCACTTGGCCGGAGTGAGAATGCCGCGCCCTCGATTGGCGCCGCGCCGCATGTTCCTGATATGTACCAAAAGCATTTTGCGCTTGGAGGCGATACCGGGACTGCCGACGGCCCAAAGCGTTGTAGAAACAGCCGTGGGAAGACTGGACGAAGCGCGGCTCAGCGGTGAAACTTGGATCGGCCGCAAGCGCGGA
>JBJMQW010000258.1:0-5356 GCA_045802495.1 Allostellaceae bacterium
AAACAATTTCCCAAAAAAACCCTAAAACGATCATATCCTTAGAGCCTGCCTATGGCTGGCTTTTGCCCCTTACCGTCCCTGGTCCGCTCGTTCGACTCGATCTTTGTGCCGTTACGAATGGATGACGCGCCGCTCGCGATCGGCGACGACGCGGTTCACAGCGAGACCGCCTATGCAATCACCCTGGAAGCCTACGGATAGGCCGTACACCCCGACCACATCGCTGCCGCTCAGCTTGCCGCTGTCGAGGCCGGCTGTAGCGGGTCGCGTGCCGGGAGCATGGGCGCGGCTGTTATCTCTTGTCTCAACCGCTCGATCTCCGGCTCGTCCAAGGTCTCGGTTTCGAGCAGCGCTGTCGCCGTGCGATCCAGGAGAGCGCGGTTCTGCTGCAATATTGCCGAGGCTTGGCGAAAGGCTTGGTCGACCAGCTGACGCACCGCCCCGTCGACCGCTTCTGCCGTCTCCTCGCTGTAATTGCGCTCCTGCGGCACAGGAACATTCGGCTGGAGGAACGGCGAGCGGTCGCGGTCATAAGCGACGTTGCCGAGGGCGTCGCTCATGCCGTAGCGCAGCACCATGGCCCGTGCGATGTCGGTCGCGCGGGCGAGATCGTCGGCGGCTCCGGTCGAGATCTCGCGAAACACAAGCTGCTCCGCGGCCCGCCCGCCGAGCAGCCCTGCCATTTTGTGTTCGAGTTCGGCGCGGGTCATCAGATAGCGATCCTCCGTCGGCCGCTGAATTGTGTACCCGAGCGCACCAACGCCGTGCGGGATGATCGAAACCTTGTGGACCGTCTCCGTCCCCGGCAGCGCCAACGCCACCATCGCGTGACCCAGCTCGTGATAGGCGACCACTTTCCGCTCGAGCGGGTTAAGCAGCCGATTGCGCTTTTCCAACCCGGCGACGATGCGCTCGATCGCCGCGGTGAAGTCGGCCATCGCGACCTCCTCCGCGCGGCGTCGCGTCGCAAGCAAGGTCGCCTCGTTGACCAGGTTAGCCAGATCGGCGCCGGTAAAGCCTGGGTAAGCGCCGCGATCTGCTCGGGCTTCACGTCCTGCGCGAGTTTCGAGATCTTTTTCAGATGGACCGCGAGTATTTGCTCCCGTCCCCTCTTGTCCGGCCGGTCAACCAGGACCTGCCGGTCGAACCGCCCGGCGCGCAACAAGGCCGGGTCGAGGATTTCGGGGCGGTTGGTCGCGCCGAGCAAGACGAGGCCGCTCGACGGATCGAAGCCGTCGAGCTCGGACAGGAGTTGGTTCAACGTCTGGTCTTTTTCGTCGTGCCCTCCGCCAGCGAAGGGACCGCGGGCGCGGCCGAGTGCGTCGAGCTCGTCGATGAATATGATCGCGGGCGCATGCTGACGCGCCTGCTCGAACAGGTCGCGAACCCGCGCAGCGCCGACGCCGACAAACATTTCAACAAACTCCGAGCCCGAGATCGAGAAGAACGGAACTCCGGCCTCGCCGGCAACGGCGCGCGCCAGCAATGTCTTGCCGGTGCCCGGCGGTCCGACGAGCAGCACGCCCTTCGGCGGCCGGCCGCCGAGCCGCCCATATCCGATCGGGTCCTTCAGGAAGTTGACGATCTCGATCAGCTCGTCCTTCGCCTCGTCGACGCCGGCGACATCGGCAAAGGTGACCTTCGTCTCCTTTTCTACATAGACCTTAGCGCGGCTCTTGCCGATCTGCATCAACCCGCCGAGGCCCCCTTGGCCCATGCGCCGGATGGCAAACATCCATATGCCGACAAAGAAGATCGCCGGCAGGATCCACGACAGCAGATCCCTCAGCCAGTGGTTTTCGATCACCCCGCTATAGGTGACGCCGTGCTTGTTGAGTGTTTGGGCGAGTTCGGGGTCGACTCGCGTTGTGACAAACTCCTTGAGCCCATCGGGCTCCGCTTCCTTCAGCGAGCCGCTGATATAGTTCTGGGCGATCGCGATCTTCGCGATCTTGTCTTCATCAAGCAGTGTCTGAAAACGGCTGTAAGGGACTGGCGTGAGCTTTGTGCTCTCGATGTAAAAATCCTGGATCAACAGCATCGCGAGCACGGCGGCGATGATGTACCAGAAGTTGATGTGAAGCTTCTTGTCCAGTTTATCCATGGCAGGACCCTAAATTTGGCGCATTGCCCTTTCGCTTCGCGAATGGCGCAGATCGAGCGCAACAAACTTACCGCGCACGGGTCGCTCACTATAGCCGACACCCGCCCGAGCGCATCACCGCGAAGTCGGTTGAAGATGAGCAGCAACCTTGGAGAGTGTCATGTCGAAAACACAAATCTTTTCGTAGTAACGTCTTCTTAGCTCAACTCCGGCAGCATGCACTTGCTCCGGGTGGCCTGCCTTCCTGCACAGGCCATGCGAGTAAGAGTTCGGGTCGGTATCAGCATCGACGGACGCAGCCCAGCCATGCGCTTGAAAGCCGCAGGGATGGAATCACTTAGTGGCGAATATCTAAATTTGCAGGCACGTGCGGGCTCATGAGAGCCAGGGAGAGCAAATCATGATCGACTGGGTGCGCCCAAAAAACAGGACAATGGCTGCCGGTCTGGCACTCATGCTGACTGTGGCGCTTCCTCGGGTCGAGGTGCATGCCGCACCGGCGAGCGGAGGCGACACCGTGCAGGGGCTGTACGATGCGCTGATCTCCGCGATGAAGAATGGCCGGACGCTCGGCCAGAGCGGCCGTTTCACGCAGCTGGAGCCGGTCATTCGGCGCAGCTTCGACATACCGGCGATGGCTCGCCTGACTGTCGGTCGATCCTGGGACAGCATGAATGAGGCTCAGCGGCAGCGGGTCATCGAGAGCTTCGGACGCTACATTTCGGCGATCTATGCCGACCGCTTCGACAGCTATGCCGGGCAACAGCTGCAGGTGACCAGCGAGCAACCCAGTGCCGGCGGCGTCATGGTTAAGAGCCAGATCATCAAGGCCAATGGCGAGCCCGTGAAAGTCGACTACATGATGCGCCGCTCCGGCGACAACTGGCTGATTTCCGACGTCTATCTCGACGGCGCGATCAGCGAGGTAGCGACTCGCCGATCCGAATTCGGGGCGATCCTGAAGAATGATGGGATCGATGGGCTGATCGCGGCGCTCAACCGCAAGGCCGACATGCTCACCGGGACAAGCGCCCGGGCGTTCTAGGCTCTCCCCCCGAGGTAATCCGCCATGGGGTGAGGAGCATCGCCGAGGGCTTTAGACAATCGCGCCGCGGCAATTCGTGCACGCCAAAGACCATACAGTCCTGTTGCGCGCGCGGAACTCGGCAAAATGTCCCGAACAGCCGATCCCATACAGAGAGGACTGCGCCGAAATTGGCGTTCTGCTCGTCATATGAGATCGAATGGTGGACGAGGTGCAAGTCGAGGGTGATCACGAGTGGCTGCAAAAGCCGCTCCAGCCGTTCCGGAAGACGAATATTGCCATGCGTCAAGGCGGCGGCGGCGAAGACGGCCAGCGCGTGGCCCACCACGACCATTACGGGAATATCCAACACCAACACCACTAGCCAATAGCACCCCGCAGCGAGCAAATACTCGATCGGATGATGCCGCACCGAGGTCGTTGCATCGACGTCGGGATCCGAGTGGTGCATCGCGTGGAAGCGCCACAGGAACGGTACCGCATGTTGGCAGCGATGCAGGGCATAGTTCAAAAAGTCGAGCAGCAAGAAGGCTACGACAAAGCTCGACCACTGATCGGCGATTGGCCAGGAAGGCAAGGTCAAAGCGAAGGCCGCCTCCAGCTGCGGCCGAAAGCTGTCCGGCGGCGCGAAGATGAAGGCGGCGAGGATGGTATTGAGGAGCCAGATGCCGATATTGCCGAGCCGCCGCCACAGCGCTGGAGACTCCCGCTGCCGTCGCGGCCGATAGAATTCCCATAGGGCGACGGCGAGCAAGCTGCCAACGAGCACGAGGGGGGTCAGGAGCGCCTCCGGGTGCCTTCTAAAATTGCATCATGAGGTCGCGCCGATCGCACGTCCGCCTGCCTGCGCACACATCGATCCTCGTTAGGCGACTTTGAGCGCCTCCACGTTGCAGACAGCGAGCGAACGGCTCAAGCCCTTGAGTGTGAGCTGTCCGATTTCGCTGACATCCGCCACCTCGGAGACGGCCGCGGCAATTCGCGAAGTAATCAGAATTTGGCCGTCCTTGGCGGCCTCGCATAGGCGCGCGGCGGTATTGATGACCGTGCCGATCGCGCTGTAGTCGAAGCGTCCCTCGAAGCCGATCTGCCCGAGCGTCGCAAAACCTTGCGCAACGCCGATGCCGAACCCGACCTGATAGTCGCGCCGGCGCCAGGTCTGCGCGAGCGCCGCCACAGCGCTCCGCATGGCAACCGCTAGGCTGACGGCGCGCTCGGCCGGGTTCGGACACGGCAACGGGTCGTTGAAGTAGACTATCAACCCGTCGCCGACGAAGCGGTCGAGTGTGCCCTCGAACGCCTGGATAAGCGGCACGAGCGCCGCGTGATAATCGTGCAGCAGCGCCATGACCTCTTCCGGCTCGGCGCGTTCGGCAAAGGCTGTAAAGCCACGCAGGTCGCAGAAGAGGACAGCGATGTCGCGGCGGTGGCTCTCCAGGATGCGCTCGTTGCCGGACGACACGATCAGCTCTGCAAGCGAGGGTGCGAAAAACCGCTTGAGCCGGGCCATTTGCTCTATTTCCACAAGCTGCGCCGCGACCCGTTCTTCGAGGGTCTTGTTCCAAACGGCCAACTCGGCAGCCTGCGCCTGCACCTGATCATGAGCACGGACCAGTGCCTCGCGCGAGGCTTCCAGCTCGCGCTGGGTCGCCAAGAGGGCGGCATTGGCTGCCCTCAGCTGCCGATTGAGCTGTGCCTCGCGCTCCTGCGCCAGCGTCATGTCATAGGCTTTTTGTTGCATGCGCCGAGCGGCATCGCGCTCGGCCGAGACGTCGAGCAACACGACCCACAGCGTGTCGTCGCTGAGAAGGAAATGGAGATCGGCCGCGCGGCCGCTGGCCAGCTCCATCGAAGGCACGACATAAGGCGTCTCGACCGGCGGCAGCAGCCCTTCAAGAAAGAACGCCTGCTCGACGGCCGGCTCACCGAGGCGCAAATCCGTGAGCCCGTAGGCATCGAGATGTCCGCCGGCGCCGACCAAGGTGAGCGCGGCATCGAGTCGCAGATAGGCCACCGCCCGCTCACTATAGGTAAACGCCTGCAGTTGCTTGGCGACGGTCGTGGGTAGCCCTTCCATGACTCAGCGCGCGACGCGGACGGCGAGCGCCCTAAAAGCGTCCTCGACGCCTTCCCCGGTTCGCGCGCTCGTTGACTGCACCCACCAGCCGCTCCGCCGGAGACTCTCGACTTCCTCTTCGCCGACCGCC
>JBJMQW010000259.1:0-36522 GCA_045802495.1 Allostellaceae bacterium
CGGGCCTGCCGTGATTCTTGTCCGCTGCGTTGCTTGTGCCATGTCGGACACTCCCTTTTTTAGAGTTGGTTAGTGAGTTTACATGACGGGCTGCGATCATTGCACCACTTCGTGGGCTGCGTTAGGGTCGCCGCTCGCTCATTGTCGACAGCCGGAGGAAATTACGGGTCAAATCGTTAGGTGCACCATTGCGAGCGTGTCCGCTCGGGCCGGTGATCCGATCCGCTCGACGCTGATCGAAGGCTGCTTCACCGCAGGCGATCGAAGTGAAAACGGTACGATCCGCCGTATGACCGTATCCAGCCGGCGGTCGGCGTCGGGAAATGAGCGGGGATAATCATGGTCGGGCTATCAGCGAAGGTTTCGAGAAAACGGCGTCGCGTCGCTCGCGCCATTTTAGCGTCAACGCAGAAGTAGCTGTTGAGCCGAGGCTCGGCGGATTGCAGCGCGGTATGCATGATGTCGCCGCTGAGGACCACGGACGCTCCCAGAGACCGCACCACGACGCAGACATGACCTGGCGTGTGCCCGGGCCACGCCTCGATCCGTACGCTGTCGTCGAACTCATGGTCCGGCGCGACCAGCTCGGCCTGGCCACTTTCCATAACCGGCAGCAGGCTATCCTCATAATAGGGATCGGTGGTGTACTCGGCGCGCAATTCAGCCACTTGCCAATGCTCCCACTCCTCTCGGGCGAACAAGTAGCGGGCATTGGGGAATGTCGGCACCCATCGGCCGCCGAGGCGCCGTGTGTTCCAGCCTACGTGATCAGCATGCAGATGCGTGCACAGCACGTAGTCGATGTCCTCGGGCGCAAAGCCGGCGGCGGCGAGATTGGCGAGATAGGGCCAGTTCTTCTTATGGTAGCGCAGCTTGTGCGGCCGTTCTTTGTCGTTTCCCGAGCAGGTGTCGACCAGAATGGTCGCGCGCGGCGTCCGTATGACTGTGCTGTGAAACGCGAAGGTCAGAAGGCCGCTGGCCGGGTCCATCAATCTCGGTTCGAGCCAAGCCTGATGCCTCTTGATGATCTCGGGAGAAACCCCAGGGTGAAGCACGGCCGGCTCGAATAGTGCAGCCTCGAATTCGAGCACGCGCGTGATTTCGACCTCGCCGATGCGCCAGCGGTGAATTGGGTTGCTGGTTCCATTCATCGGCTTCTCCTGCCGCTACAGCGAGGGCGTGCCGGCCGCGGCACGTGCTGTCGGCGGTCCATCGAGATCGGGAGCCCCGCGAGGTCGGGTGTTTCCGGACACTACCTGGTCCGCGTGCGGCAGACGTGCCGAACTAGTACCCCGAGAAGGGTTTCGACGCTTTGCTGACACTGAGGATATTAATGTAATATTGCAGCCCCTTGGGAAACACCCCATGCGGTTTCTTCCCTCGTGGTGCCCGAGGTATCCGATGAATCCACAGGCTTCGCCCGAACCGCCGTATAGCCTTGCCGCAATCGAGGGGGCTTGCAATTATTTTGAGACGGAGACCCATTACTTCGCTCTCGCGAATCAAATCATAACCGCCCTCCGTACGGGAGGGCGCGCGGCGCTCGTCACCGGGGTTCGGCCGGCGGGACGACAACGTCTTTCGCGGGCTCTCTGCAATGTCACAGAGCCTCGCCGTCCGGTGATCGACATCCGCTGCGGACCGGAACTGACGTCCGACGAGCTTTCCCGCGCCGGCTCCGTGGTCGCGACATTACCCACCGGCAGCGGCGCGGCCACGGTTTCGGAAGCGCCGGTGCCGCTGTCGTCATTAATTGTCTTTGACGGCGTGGATGACCTTTCCGAATTGCAGCTGAGGGAGATTCTCGAATTCGTGGAGCAGGGCGCCCGCAAAGGCACGGCAGCGGTGCTGCTGGCAAGCTCTGATTTCCTTACGCGATTGGAGAACCCGTCGCTGCAGTTCTTGAGGGATGGGCTCGCCGCCCGGCTCGAATTTCAGGAGGTCGGCCAAGACGAAGGCATCGAATTTCTCCGGTATCAGCTCGCGGCTCGGCACGAAACCGATCAGACGCGCGGCATTTCGCATGGCGTGTTCAGGATTCTCAGAGCCGCTTGCGTGTTGCTCACCCTGGGCGTCGGAGCCTTTTGGCTCGCCCGGAACCTCGGCGCGATCCACGAGCTGGCGACGAGTGCAGCGACCGATAGTTCATCGGCGCAAGAGCAATCGGCAGGACAATCGACTGCAAGCACGATCCCAGCAGGCATCACGCGGGTGACGCAGTCTGCCCCAGTTGCGCCTGCGGTACCGCCGATCGCAGCAACTCCCCTGACCTACTCAGCGCTAGAACCGGAAGCTTCTGCCGACTCGTCTGCTGCGGAAAAGAAATCGACAACTCCCGAAGAGGCCTCCCGCGTCGCCTCGCTTTCCCCGACAGAAAATCGGGCGGCCCAGCGCCCGGGCGAAATCTCCGCGCTCGTAGCCCGGGGCGACAGCTTTATCGGCGCCGGTGACATCGCATCGGCTCGCCTGTTTTACGAACGCGCCGCTGATGCGGGCGACGGGTCGGCGGCGCTGCGGCTCGGAGCGACGTTCGATCCGGGCTTTCTCGCCCAAGGCGGCGTACGCGGGATCTTTGGCGATCGTGCTTTGGCCTTGTCCTGGTATCGGCGCGCCCGTGACCTCGGCAACCCCGCCGCCGCGAAACGGCTCAAGGCTCTAGAAGAGCAACAGCTCGGCGAGCCGAATTCCGCGGCGCAGTAATGGCGTTATGGGCGCGCGAGATGCGGGTCGGGTTCCGCAAAAGCATCGCACAGTCGCTTTTGGCAACCGGGGCGGTCGGCCGTTCAGCGCCTTTTTAGCTTCCTCGAGTTGATTTCTCGATGCCGATCGGAGCAGTCGCACTGACCTCGCTCTACAAATTGTAGAGAGGTTCTGTGTGACGGAATCTAGCAAGCCAATGGTGATTGTGGCCGGGTCAATCATTCTCAGAAGCGTGCGCGACCTTCGTCGCGGCGTCTTCGCATCGAGCGATTAGCTCGCGAAGTTGCTGTTTCAGTCGGGGCGTTGTAGCTTCCGCAAGCCACTTGCGGGCTCGCGTCGCGGCCGCGCGATAATAATCGGCGGGCTCTTCTTCTAGTAAGCCCCAGTGCGAGAACTCGTCGCAATGGCCGTCCATGTCAGTCGAACTGTCCTAGCCCACAATCAAAGGAGCGACCACCGCCCAGATGCCGCTCCAAAGCCCGAGCGACAGCAGCAGCGCCAAAGCCAGTGCCTCTTTTCTGAGTGATCGGGCAGCTGCCGGCGAAATTGCTCTACCTCCCGGCAAGCTGCCTCGAATATTCCTTCGGTCAGCACGGTATCTGACGTCCCACCCACTATTGCTATCACTAGCATCTCCCGTCACCGGCGAGCACTCTGTCTCGCCTACCATACGGACCCGATTTTCTTGGCAAACGCTTCTGACATGCTGCGACTTGGCTTCCCCCTTACCAGGGAAGGTTAGCCGGTGCTCCGTCAGGCAGTCGTCCGACCGAGCGTCTATAAAGCGTCCGGCAGAGCCGCGCTTGTAGATGGCCAGCCGACTGAGCACCACGGCAAGACCGCCAAGGGCCGTAAGGCTCTTCTACCCCCGAACCTCGACTCACCGGCCGCTTCCGTAGCCGCCCGTCATGCGCTCGAACCCTGTACCTCCTGTAATCAGCACACGGATTTGCGGCGCCACTTGGGCTATGATTAGGGGATGTTCTGAAGGAGTTCTCCTCCGCGCGCGAAAATGCGCGCCGACTCGGGAGCTAAAGCTTGAGAGGTAAGGGTGCGCCTATTCGATGACGATGCGCGGCGGCGGGCGGCGCTCGGCATCGGCGCCGGCGACCTTTTGCCAGATACGAGCGGCCATTTGGCGGAACACGAGGGCGTGGGGGTTGTCGGGCTCGGCGATGGTGATCGGCGTGCCGCCGTCGGAGGTCTCGCGGATCTTGAGGTCGAGCGGCACTTCGCCCAAGAACTCGGTGCCGAGCCGCTCGGCCTCCCGGCGGGCGCCCCCATGCGAAAAGATCTCACTGCGGCCGCCGCAATGGGGGCATAGGAAATAGCTCATATTCTCGACGATGCCGAGCACCGGTACGTCGACTTTTTTAAACATATTTAACCCCTTCCGGGCATCGAGGAGCGCGATGTCCTGGGGGGTCGAAATAATGACCGCGCCGGCGAGCGGCACTTGCTGCGCCATCGTCAATTGCGCGTCGCCCGTGCCGGGCGGCATGTCGACGACCATGATGTCGAGTTCGCCCCATTCGACCTCGCGCAGCATCTGTTGCAGTGCGCTCATGACCATCGGCCCGCGCCAGATCATCGGCGTGTCCTCTGGCACGAGAAACCCCATCGACATGCACTTAAGGCCGTAATTCTCCATTGGGATCAGGGTCTTGCCGTCACGCGAGCGAGGCCGGCCCGAGATCCCGAGCATCCGCGGCATCGACGGCCCGTAGATGTCGGCGTCGAGCACTCCGACCCCAAGCCCATTGGCGCGCAACGCGAGCGCCAAATTCGCCGCCACCGTCGATTTGCCAACGCCGCCCTTGCCGGAGGCGACCGCGACGATCGCGCCGACGCCGCGAACGGCGCCGCGCTGGGGCCTGGCCCCTGGCGATCCCGCGGGCTGCGATGCGGGGCGGCTGCGCGGCGGCGCCTGCGCAGTCAGCACCGCCGTTACCGAGAGTACCCCGGGGAGGTCCTCCACGGCCTTTTCCGCCGCTTTGCGTAATGGTTCGAGCTGCGGGCCGCGCTCGCGTTCGACCTCGATCGCGAAAGCGACATTGCCATCGCGGACCACAAGGCCAGAGACCATTTCGAGTGAGACGATGTCGTTTCCCTTGTCCGGATCCTGCACCCGGGCCAACGCATCGAGGATTTGTCGTTCGGTGACGGCGCTCATTTCATTCTCCCCGCGGGGCACAGCGGACAACGCGGCGGCGGTTCCGATCGTGGCGCTTGGTTCGAAGCGCGGGTTGAGGCAGATTAGCAACCCAGCGAGCTGGTGGCCGGGTGCGCCGCATGGACTGATGCCGTCCCCTGTCACCAAGCCAGAGTCTCGCCGGATATGCGGGATTTGGGACCGGCGACCCGGCTTGACAACACCCGCGCTCGCTCTCTATCGGGTCGCGCATCCGGGCGCGTTGCAACAATGGAGACCGTCCGGCTCGGTGACGGCTCCCCGGCGCAAACGTCGCTGAGAGGTTTGAGGTCGATGTTTTGGCAGAGTCAGGGCGGTGGTCCTTGGGGCAGCGGTCCACGTGGCGGAGGCCCCTGGGGTGGCAATGGCGGCCGGCCCGGCCCGCGCGGGCGGGGCCCGCAGCCGCCGGATTTCGAGGAGTTGCTGCGCCGCGGGCAGGATCGTTTTCGACGAGTTCTGCCAGGCGGTTTTAAGACGGGGACCGGGTTTGTCGTCGTTCTGATCGCGATCGTCGTCATCTGGCTAGCCAGTGGCTTTTACCGGGTTCAGCCCGACGAGGTCGGGGTGGTGCTGCGCTTTGGCGCCTATAACCGGACAACCCAGCCCGGCCTCAACTATCATCTCCCGAGCCCGATCGAAAAGGCGCTGACGCCGAGCGTGACCCGCGTCAACAGAACCGAGATCGGCTATCGCTCCAGCGAAGGAACCGTCCGCGGGGGTGGTACGCGCGAAGTGCCGGAAGAAGCGCTGATGCTGACCGGCGACGAAAACATCGTCGACGTCAACTTCACGGTCTTCTGGGTGATCAAGGACGCCTACGCCTATCTGTTCGACATCCGGGATCCGGACGCGACGGTCAAGTCCGCCGCCGAAAGCGCGATGCGCGAAGTGGTCGGAGAGACACCCATCGCTCAGGCGCTCTCGGAAGGGCGCGGAAAGATCGAGACCGAAACGCACCGCCTGCTGCAGCGCATCCTCGATGCTTATAAATCGGGGGTCGAGGTGACCCAGTTGCAGCTGCTGAGGGTCGACCCGCCGGCCCCGGTCATCGATGCGTTCCGCGACGTCCAGCGCGCGCTCGCCGACCGCGAGCGGTTGCGCAACGAGGCGGAAGCCTACCGCAACGACATCATTCCGCGGGCGCGCGGCGACGCCGTCGCCATCAAGCAACAGGCGGAAGCCTACCGTCAGGAGATCGTGGCCCGTTCCCAGGGCGATGCCGACCGTTTCCTGTCGGTCTACCACGCCTTCGCGGCATCCCAGGATGTCACACTTCAGCGGCTCTATCTCGAAACGATGGAAGAGATTCTGAAGAACAGCAACAAGGTGATCATCGACAAATCCGCCGAAGGCGGGAGTGGCGTGATTCCTTATCTGCCGCTGCCCGCCCTGGGGCACACCCAGGGACAAGCGGGCGCGCCGAATGTGGGCAATGCGCCGGGAAGCAGTTCCGGGACGCCTCCGGCAAGCGGCGCGGCGCCATCGCCGACACCCGCCATTCCGCCTTTGCGCGGCCGTCAGTGAGGAGGGAGTGGTGAACCGCCGAACCCTTACCGTCGCCGCGGTCGCGCTGGTGATCGCGGGCATATTCATGATGAGCTCGCTGTTCATTGTCGACCAAACCCAGATCGCCTTGGTGCTGCAATTCGGGCAGCCGCGGCGGGTCATCCGCAATCCTGGTCTCGAAGTGAAACGGCCTTTCATCGAGAACGTCATCTACTATGAGAACCGCCTTCTCGATCTCGAGCCGCCGCCTGAGGAAGTTATCGTTTCGGACCAAAAGCGGATAGTCGTCGACACCTATACGCGTTATCGGATCGCCGACCCGCTGCTGTTCTACCAAACGGTAAGCACCGAGGCAGGTGTCCGCGCCCGCCTCGCCGCGCTGGTCAACGGCAGCCTGCGGCGCGTGCTCGGCAATGTGACGTTGTCCCAGCTGCTGTCGGATCAGCGGGCGGAAATTATGCGTAAGATTCGTGATGAAATGAGCGCTGAGGGCAAGGCGTTCGGCATAAATGTCGTCGATGTCCGGATCCGCCGCGCCGACCTGCCCAAAGAAAACAGCGAGGCGATCTTCGCCCGCATGCAGTCGGAGCGCCAGCAGCAGGCCGCGCAATACCGCGGCGAGGGCGCCGAAGCGGCACAAACCGTCCGCGCCAACGCCGATCGCGAACGCACGGTTATCCTCGCCGAGGCGCAGCGCGCGGCACAGAAGGTGCGTGGCGACGGCGATGCGGAGAGCATCAAGATCTATGCCGGCGCCTTTGGGCAGGACAAAGATTTCTTTGCCTTCTACCGCTCGATGCAGGCCTATCGCGACGCGCTGAACGGGCGCAATACATCGTTTGTACTGTCGCCGGAGAGCGGCTTCTTCCGTTTCTTCGAGAAGCCTGGCGGGGTGGGGGGCGGAAGCGCGCCGACGGCGGCGACCGCCGGTTCGAAATGACCCGGCGCACCACAAGCGCGTGACGCCCGGCGGACGCGTACCGCGCCCAGAGTGATGAGGGATTTGTGGACGGCGCTCGCGCTCGTGCTCGTCATCGAAGGCGCTCTCTATGCCTTGTTTCCGGAAGGAATGAAGCGGGCGGCGGCGCGAGCCCTCTCGGTTCCTCCGCAAACCCTGCGGCTGGCCGGTCTTGCCGCCGCCTGCGCGGGGGTCGTTCTCGTCTGGCTGGTGCGAAGATGAAGAGAGCGGAAGCGTGCATCAAGCTGCTGGCCTGCGCGAGGTTTTCCCCATAATTTGGACAATCTTAAAGCGGATGGGTTCGAGAATAACCCCCCGCCTTCGCCCTAGGAGTTGACCGCGGTGTCGTCCCGTTCCTCGATTCCGGCCCGCTGCGCGGTCGCGAGCGTAGCCGCTGCCCTTCTGTTCATCGCCCAGGCGTCTCTGTTTTCCAATCCGGCGGCAGCCCGGCCGGCACCCGACAGCTTCGCTGACCTCGCGGCGAAGCTGCTCCCCTCGGTAGTCAACATCTCGACGACGCAGTCGATGAAATCCGATCGAGGTCGCGAGCATTCCGGACCCGAGATCCCTCAATTCCCACCAGGCTCGCCGTTCGAAGAGTTCTTTCGCGACTTTTTTGATCATGGGGTGCCGAAAGGCGGGCGCCCGGAGGCGCAGCCGCGCAAGGCAACCTCGCTGGGTTCCGGATTCATCATCGATCCCACCGGCTATATCGTGACAAACAACCACGTGATCGCCGACGCCGACGAAATCACAGTCATCTTGCACGACAACACCAATCTGAAAGCTGAGCTCATTGGCCGTGATACCAAGACCGACATTGCGCTCCTGAAGGTCAGCACCGACAAGCCCTTGAGCGCGGTGCCATGGGGCGACAGCGAGGCGGCTCGGGTCGGCGACTGGGTGGTAGCGATCGGCAACCCCTTCGGCCTGGGAGGCAGCGTCACTGCGGGCATTCTGTCGGCGCGGCAGCGCGACATCAATTCGGGTCCTTATGATGATTTCCTGCAGACGGACGCCTCGATCAATCGCGGTAACTCCGGCGGGCCGATGTTCAACATGGACGGGCAGGTCATCGGGATCAACACGGCGATCTATTCCCCCTCCGGCGGCTCGATTGGCATCGGCTTCGCCATCCCCTCGAATCTTGCCAAGCCGGTTGTCGCCGAGCTGCAGAATGAGCCGGACCACAATGTGCGCCGCGGCTGGCTCGGCGTCCGGATCCAGGCTGTCACCGACGAGATCGCCGAGAGCCTCGGGCTCGATAAGGCGAGGGGAGCACTGATCGCTAGCGTCAGCGATAACGGCCCAGCTCAAGCCGCCGGGATTCAGGCCGGCGATGTCGTGTTGAGCTTCGACGGCCGCGACGTCACCGATATGAGGCGCCTGCCGCGGCTGGTGGCCGAGACGCCGGTCGGCAAGAGCGTCCCGGTGACCGTATGGCGAAAGCGCAAGGAGAACGCAGTTCAAGTAACCGTCGGCAGGCTCGAGGAGAGCGATCAGCAGCAGGCGAGCGTTCAGCCGAGCCAGAAAAAGAAGGCCGCCGACGAATCTGGCGTCGTCAAAACCCTTGGACTTACCCTCTCCGGCATCACCCCGGACCTGAAGGAAAAATTCTCGCTTGCCGGGGAATCTAAGGGCGTGGTGGTGGTCGACGTCGCGAAGGACAGCCCGGCCGCCGCCAAAGGCGTCCGCCCGGGTGACCTGATCATGGAGGCGGCTCAGGAGGAGGTGAAGAGCCCGGTCGAGGTCAACAACAAGATCGAGGAAGCCAAGAAATCGGGTCGGAAATCGATCCTGCTGCTCGTCGAGCGTCAGGGGGATCTCCGCTTCATCGCTCTCCGCCTCGACCAAAGCTGAAGCATAATCTGATGCCCAACCTTTCCCGCACTGCTGTGCTCGACAGGCAGGGCGGGCGAGGGCACTACCCGATAAACTCGTCTGGCCGATAGCCTTGCGCGAAGAGGAGAGCACGGAGGCCGGCGTGATCGATCCGCCATCGGGCACGAGCCGCCACCAACGGCTTGGCGTGAAATGCCACGCCCATCCCGGCGGCGGTCAGCATTGGCAAATCGTTGGCGCCATCGCCGACAGCCAAGGCGCGGTCCAACGGAATGCCGTTCTCGGTCGCCAAGCGGAGAAGCACTTGGCGTTTGGTCTCGCCGGTAACGATCGGCGGCCGCACGGTGCCGGCGATGCGGCCTGCAGCCAGATCGAGCCGGTTGGCGACCACGTGATCAAAACCCAGCTGTACCGCGATCCTTTCGGCAAAGATCGTGAACCCGCCCGAAACGAGCGCGGTCACGGCTCCCTGCGCCCGCATTGTCGCGACCAGTTCCCGCGCGCCCGGCGTCAAACGAATCCGGCTGGCGGCTTCTTCAAGAACGCAGGACCCACTCCCCTTGAGCAGGCCGACGCGCGCGTTCAGGGCGGTGACAAAATCGATCTCGCCGTTCATAGCGCGACGGGTGATCTCCGAAACCTGCGCCCGAAGCCCGAGGAAATCCGCCAGCTCGTCGAGCATTTCGTTCTCGATGATCGTCGATTCCATGTCGGCGACGAGAAGCTGCTTGCGCCGGCCTGCCGACGGCTGGACGAGAACATCGACAGCCGCGCCGTCGATCAGGCTCCGCGCCACCCGTTCGACTCCCGCAAGATCGCCGGCTTCGAACACGAGATCGCAGGCCTCACCCGGCGAAAGCCATACCGGCTCTGTCGTAGCCTCGGTGCGGTCCGCGATCATTTCGGCAATGCGATCGAGCCCCTGCGTGTTGCGGCAACCGGCGATCAAGGTGAGGACGGCGCTCATAAGGCGCCCTCCTACTCCGGTGCGGGACGCCGCGACAAGCCTCCAGTGCTCGTCATCGCGGGGCCGACGGCGAGCGGAAAATCCGGGCTGGCTCTCGAATTGGCCGCTGCTCTCGGCGGCGCAATCATCAATGCCGATGCCTTGCAGGTCTACCGCGACCTGCGCGTCCTGACCGCGCGTCCGGACGAGGCTGCGGAGGGCCGGGTTCCGCACCGGCTTTACGGCTTTCTCGATGTCGCCGAGCGCGGCTCCGCGGCGCTATGGCGTCGTCTCGCTCTCGGAGAGATAGCTGCCGCGATCACGGCTCGGCGTCTACCCATTTTGGTCGGCGGCACCGGACTATACTTGCGGTCTCTTGAACGGGGCCTCGCGCCTATTCCGGAAATTCCGGAGCAGATCAGGCAAGAAGCGATCGATCTGCATCGAACGCTGGGCGGGGCGGGCTTTCAGGAGCGGCTGGCGCAACTCGATCCGGCGGCTGCGCAGCGCCTTTCTTCTGGCGACAGCCAGCGGCTGGTGCGCGCCTTCGAGGTGGTGCGCGCCACCGGCGTCCCGATTGGGAGTTGGTACCAACGGGGAGTCACTTCCCCCGCCTATCGCTTCGGCACGATATTGCTGGCGCCGCCAAGAGATCAGCTATACGCCGCCTGTGATGCGCGCTTTCTGCAGATGCTCGAAGCGGGCGCTCTTGCCGAGGCAGCGGCGCTCGCCGCGCGCCGGCTCGATCCCGATCTGCCGGGAATGAAGGCGCTGGGTCTGCCCGAGCTGTTGTCTTATCTTCGGGGGGAGGTGTCGTTGGGTGAGGCGATCACTGCGGCACAACGTTCTACCCGGCGATATGCGAAGCGCCAAATGACCTGGTTCCGCCACCAAATCAGCGCGGGGGTGGTTTTGGACGCGCAATTTTCGGAAAGTTTGCTGCACCGCTCACGCCACTTTATTGATCAGTTCCTGTTGACCGCACGAGACTAGCTGACTACCTTGCGGCCCCGCCCTGGCTGCCATCCTCGGCGGCCCGCGCCACCGCGTGCGGGATACTGCCGAAGGAGGTCGTCATGCCGGCCGAGCCGTTAAGCGGAGCGGATATCGTCATCAGAGCCCTCGCTGATCAGGGCGTGGATGTCGTTTTCGGCTATCCCGGCGGCGCCGTCCTGCCGATCTACGACTCGTTGTTCAAGCAAAATGCGCTGCGGCACATCCTGGTGCGCCACGAGCAAGGCGCAGTCCATGCCGCCGAGGGCTACGCCCGCTCTACGGGCCGGGTCGGGGTCGTGCTCGTGACCAGCGGCCCCGGTGCAACCAACGCGGTGACCGGATTGACCGACGCGTTGATGGACTCGATCCCGATCGTCTGCCTGACCGGTCAGGTCCCAACGCATCTGATCGGCAACGATGCCTTTCAGGAGGCGGATACCACGGGGATAACGCGGCCCTGCACCAAGCACAATTACTTGGTCAAGAACATCAATGAGCTTGCCCGGATACTGCACGAAGCCTTCTATGTGGCGAAGAGCGGCCGTCCGGGTCCGGTGGTCGTCGACCTGCCCAAGGACATCCTATTCGCCCCCGGTCCGTACAAGGGACCCGAGGAGGTGCGGCACAAAAGCTACCGTCCGCAGGTCCGGCCCGAACCGGCGCGGATCGCCGAAGCGGTGGAGCTGATCGCCGGTGCCAAGCGGCCGCTGTTTTATGGCGGTGGCGGGCTGATCAATTCGGGCCTCGAGGCTTGCGCCCGCTTTACCGACCTGGTGCGCTTGACCGACGCGCCGTGCACGTTGACCCTGATGGCTCTGGGGGCATTCCCGGCGAGCGACCCACATTTCCTGGGAATGGTGGGCATGCACGGGACCTACGAAGCGAATCTGGCGATGCACGATTGCGATCTGATGGTCGCCATCGGCTCCCGTTTCGATGATCGCGTGACCGGGCGGCTCAATGCCTTCTCGCCCGGGTCGAAGAAGATTCACATCGATATCGATCCATCCTCGATAAACAAGAATGTCCACGTCGACCTGCCGATCATCGGCGATGTCGGCGAGGCCCTGTCAGCGGTTCTTGCTGCCGGGCCGGCTGCCCTGCGCTGCCGCGACGACGCCGCCCGCAGCGAGTGGTGGCGGGCGATCGAGGGCTGGCGCGCCCGCGACTGCCTGCGCTACGACAAGAACCGGCGGGATCTGATCAAGCCGCAATATGCGATAGAGCGGCTCTACGCGCTGACGCGGGGGCGCGACGTCTACATCACGACCGAGGTGGGGCAGCATCAAATGTGGGCGGCCCAGTTCTTCAAATTCGACGAGCCGAACCGCTGGATGACATCGGGCGGTCTCGGGACCATGGGCTATGGCCTGCCGGCGGCGATGGGCGTCCAAATCGCCCATCCTGAAGCGCTCGTGATCGACATCGCCGGGGAGGCTTCGGTGCTGATGAACATCCAGGAGATGTCGACAATCGCCCAGTACCGGTTGCCGGTCAAAGTATTCATCCTCAACAACCAGTACATGGGCATGGTGCGTCAGTGGCAGGAGCTTCTACATGGCGGCCGTTACTCCGAGAGCTACACCGCCGCGCTTCCCGATTTCGTGAAGCTGGCGGACGCGTTCGGAGCGGTCGGGCGGCGCGTCGAAGACCCGGCGAAGCTCGATGATGCGATCCATGAAATGCTTGCTGTCGACCGGGCCGTCATCCTCGATGTCGCGGTCGACCCGGCGGAGAATTGCTTCCCGATGATCCCGTCAGGCGCCGCCCATAACGAGATGCTGCTCGGACCCGAGGACGAAGCTAGAAAACCGGTTTCGGAAGAGGGGATGGTGCTCGTCTGACGCCCGCATGCCGGAGATCGAGCGGCATACCCTAGCCGTGCTCGTCGACAACGAGCCGGGGATTCTCGCCCGTGTCGTCGGATTGTTCTCGGGGCGTGGCTACAATATCGAGAGTTTGACCGTCGCCGAGGTCGATCAGCGCAACAACCTGTCGCGGATAACGATCGTCGCCTCGGGAACGCGGATGATCATCGAGCAGATCAAGGCGCAGTTGTCGCGGCTGGTCCCGGTTCACAGGGTCCACGACCTGACCGACGAGGGGCCCTTTGTCGAGCGCGAGATGGCGCTAATCAAGGTGGCCGGCAAAGGCGAGGGACGCATCGAGTCTCTTCGCCTCGCCGATATCTTCCGGGCTCGGGTTGTTGATTCGACGACGGAGAGCTTTGTCTTCGAGATGACGGGCGCGAGCGAAAAGCTCAACGCTTTTATTGCTCTGATGGAGCCGCTCGGGCTTGTGGAGGTGTCCCGCACGGGAGCGGTGGCGATCTCCCGTGGTCCGGCGAGCTTTTAGATTAGGCGGAAGGTCTTATCGCGCGAGCCGTTGCTCACGCTGGATCTAGCCTTCGGCCTTCGCCAGCAAAAGAGACAAGAGGAGTGCACTATGCGGGTTTATTACGACCGGGACGCGGATGTGAACCTGGTCAAGTCGAAGAAGGTCGCGATCATCGGCTATGGCAGCCAGGGCCATGCGCATGCCAACAACCTGCGGGACAGCGGGGTCAAGGACATCGTCGTCGCTCTGCGGCCGGGCTCGGCCTCGGCGGCAAAGGCTGAGACCGCCGGCTTCAAGATCATGGGCAATGCCGAGGCCGCGAAGTGGGCCGACATCATGATGATCCTGGCGCCCGATGAGCTGCAGGCGGCGCTCTACAACAACGAGTTGCGGCCCAACATGCGCGACGGCACCGCGCTTGCGGTTGCGCACGGTCTCAGCATCCATTTCCGGCTGATCGAGCCGCGTCCGGATATGGACGTCTTTATGGTGGCGCCAAAGGGCCCGGGCCACACGGTGCGCTCGGAATACCTGCGCGGCGCCGGGGTGCCGTGCCTGCTCGCGGTCGAACAGAACCCGTCGGGCAATGCGCTCGAAATCGGTCTCAGCTACGCCTGCGCAATCGGCGGCGGCCGCGCCGGCGTGATCGAGACGACGTTCCGCGAGGAGTGCGAAACCGATCTGTTCGGCGAGCAGTCGGTGCTGTGCGGTGGGCTGACTTCGTTGATCCTCGCCGGCTATGAAACCCTGGTCGAGGCCGGTTACGCGCCGGAGATGGCGTATTTCGAATGCTGCCACGAGGTTAAGCTGATCGTCGACCTGATCTATGAGGGCGGCATCGCGAATATGCGCTATTCGGTGTCGAACACCGCTGAATACGGCGATTATTCGCGCGGCCCTCGCGTCATCGACGAACACGTCCGGGCCGAGATGAAAAAGATCCTCGCCGACATCCAATCCGGCCGCTTCGCGCGCGAATGGGTGCTCGAAAACGCCGCCGGCCAGCCGAGCTTCAAAGCGTTGCGCCGCCGCGCCGCCGAGCACGATATCGAAAAAATCGGTGAGAAACTGCGGGCGATGATGCCCTGGATCGCACAGAACCGGCTGGTCGACAAATCCAGGAACTAGGCGACTGCGCGTTCTGCACGCTACCGCGGAGCTTTACCCCTGGGTAAAATCAGGCGGGCTGGGGGATGTAGCGGCGGCGCTGCCGCCGGCGCTGACCGGGCTCGGCGTCGACACGCGGCTGTTGCTCCCAGGCTTTCCGGGGTTTCTCGATGCGTTTCACGGGGTAACCGATGTCTCACGGCTGCGCACGCCCTTCGCGACGGAGCGAGTGCGGCTAGGCCTCGCGGCGCTGCCCGGCACCGAGCGCTTAGCCTACCTGGTCGATCATCCCGCGTTCTACGATCGGCCGGGCAGTCCCTATACGAACCCGGACGGCTTTGACTGGCCGGATAATCATCGCCGTTTTGCGCTCTTCAGCTGGATTGCCGCCGAGCTCGCCAAGGGCGCCGACCCGAATTGGCGCGTCGATATTCTCCACTGTCACGACTGGCATACCGGCCTCGCTCCGGCCTACCTCTCGGTCAGTCCGCCCAGATCGGGCCACGTCCCAATCGTCTATACGGTGCACAATCTCGCCTATCGCGGGATATTCCCGGCGGCGTTCTTTGCCGATTTGGCATTGCCGCCCGAAGCTTTCTCGATTGATGGGGTCGAGTTCTTTGGCCAGGTCGCTTTCATGAAAGCCGGGCTGTTCTACTCCGATCATCTGACCACCGTCAGCCCGACCTACGCCCGGGAGATTCAGACCCCCGCATTCGGCTGGGGTTTCGATGGCCTGCTGCGCAACCGCACTGACCGGCTGACCGGTATATTGAACGGCGTCGACCCGGAGGTCTGGGATCCCCGGCACGATGCGATCTTGCCCCAAAGCTACGCCAGCACGGATGCCGCAGGCGGCAAGCGCGCGGCGAAGGCTGCGGTGCAACGCCGCCTCGGACTCGAACCGCTAGAGGACGTGCCGCTGTTCGGGGCGGTGACCCGGCTGACGCACCAAAAGGGCTTCGATCTTCTTTCGGCCTGTCTGCCCGACATGATCGCCGGGGGCAGCCAGGTCGTGGTTCTTGGTTCCGGCGACCGTGATCTCGAATCCGGCCTCGCGATGGCACAACAAACCTATAAGGGCCAAGTCGGGGTCGAAATCGGTTACGACGAAGACCTTGCACATTTGATCATCGGCGGCTCGGACGTTATCCTCATGCCTTCGCGTTTCGAGCCCTGCGGCCTTACCCAGCTCTACGCCCTGAGATATGGCACCTTGCCGCTCGTGCACCGTGTAGGCGGGCTCGCCGATACCGTCGTCGATGCAACATCGGTAACCCTGGCGGAAGACACGGCAACCGGCTTCGCCTTTGACGAGGAATCCCCACAAGGCCTGATTTCGGCGGTAGCCCGCGCGGTCGCTCTCTTCCACGAGCGACCGATGTGGCTGCGTATGATGCGGCGGGCGATGGCCCAGGATTTCAGCTGGCAAGCGGCAGCGCGGCAGTATATCGCGCTCTATCGCGAATTGGCGTAGGAGCGCGCTTAGTGAGCATCCTCCGCCCTACAGGACTCAATCACCGGCTTCGGTGGTTGTTAAAGAAAAACAGCGCATGTCCGGTCTTATCGGCCCTCTCGGCCATTAGGGCAGAGCGGGAAATATCATCGAAGCGATCCTTTCACTGTGCCGCGCTCGGCAGGGGATGCGTCTCGTCGCCGCGTCCGGCGAGTAGCCCAGCCACCGAGATGTCCTCGTCCAGCGCTTGCCAGTGAAGGCCGCGGCTGCTGAACCGGCACGTTTCCCGCTGTGCGCGTGTGGCGCGCAACAGGCGGGGAAACCATGCTAGCGGAATGCCGAGAATCCGTCCGTCGGATAGCTCCACCCACATGCTATCGTCGTCGAAGCGAACGCTGATCGGTCTAACGGAAGAATTCATTCCACGCCCTCTCGATGCGCTCACGCTTTGCCTCTACTAAGGCCAATAGCTCCCGCAGGGTCCGTGCATTGAAGCCATCATTGTAAGCGACCGCCACCTCGGGGCGAAGCCAGAACTTAGCCTCGCGGACGTCCCGCTCGACATGGACATGCGGTGGCTCACGGGGGGCTACCCTCGTTGGAGTAGAAGAAAAATCGGTAGCCGCGGGTTCGGAAGACGGCCGGCATTCGGGATCAATTTACCCGCCGAGGATCGTTCCCTCGGCAATTCCTGCCTCGGTCGATTTGATCTTGGCCCCGTCGTCGAGGCGCACCCGAGAGACCTCGATGAACCCGCCTTGCGCGAGAATTCTCGTACCCGCATCGGAGACCGATACCACCTCGCCGATCTTGCGGCCGCGCACCGCACCGAATGTCGGTGCAACGATCTTGCGGGCATCGAACAGGTAGAGCTTGCGCTCGCCGAGGGTAGTCCAGGCGCCCGGCGCCGGATTGCAGCCGCGGACCAGATCGTAGATGAAGTCGACATGGGTCGCCCAGTTGATGCGGGACTCGGCCTCGCGCACCCACCCTTCATAGGTCGCCCGGCCTTCGTCTTGGGTGGTCTCGGTCGCCCGTCCGGAAACCGCCAGATCGGCGGCTTGGACCAGCGCCTCGACACCGAGCGGGAATATCTTGTCGAAATACAGCGAGCCGGCGGTGTCGTCGGGGCCGATCGGCACCCGCTTCTGCAAGATAACGGGTCCTTCATCGAGCCCGGGCGTCGGACGGAAGATTGACAAGCCGGTCTCCGACCGCCCGCGGATGATCGCCCACGGGATCGACGAGGGTCCCCGATGCAACGGGAGCAGCGACGGGTGAAATTGGATCATCCCATGCTTCGGAATGGCGCAGAATTCCGGCGGAGCGAACAACAGAACATAGGCCATGACGCCGAGATCGGCATTGAGTTCGGCGAGCGCCTGCTTGGCTTCATCGCTCGAATATTTCTCGTGTCGATGGACGGTCAGGCCGCGCTCCTGCGCCGCAACGACGAGCGGGTCCGGTCTGGCTCCCGGCCTTTCCGGCGCGGCGAAGACGCCGGCAACCTGGTCACCGCGCGCTATGAAGGCATCGAGCACAGCCTTGCCGAATGCCTGCTGACCGACGATCACGATCCGCATTTTGCTTCCTCCGAATTCACGCCTGACGGGTCGATTAACAGAGTTTCATGCCGCGCTGGCCGGCGGCAAGTCTGTCGCGCCGCGGCCATTCGCTTCACCGGAATCCTGGCTTCTCGGCAGAAGCAACGTCACCGCGGTCCCGCGCCCGACCTCGCTGCTAATTGCCGCCGAGCCGCCTGACTGGCGGACAAAACCGTACACAATGCTGAGACCGAGACCAGTGCCTTTTCCTGGCCCCTTGCTGGTGAAGAACGGCTCGAACGCTCGCGCCACCACGTCCGGCGGCATTCCAGTCCCGGTGTCGGCAATCTCCACGCCGACAAAATTCCCACCCTCGCTCACACCCTCGTCGTTCGACTGACCGGGGAGCATCGGCGCATTGAAGGTCCGCAATCGCAACACTCCGCCCGTCGGCATCGCGTCCCGCGCATTTATCGCCAAGTTGAGCACGCAGAGCTCGAACTGGGCGGCGTCAATATCTACGGGCCATAGGTCCGCTGAGAGACTGCTCGAGATCCGGACGTCACGGCCAACGGTCTGCACCAGCAGTTCGGTCATTCGGCCGAGCAAATCGTTGATATCAACGCGCGCGGCCTTCAGCGGCTGGCGCCGCGCAAATGCTAGGAGCTGCCCGATCAGCTTCTCGCCGCGCGCGATCGTCGCAAGCGCCATCTCGACCCTGCGCTGCAGCTTCGGATCCTGCTGATGGCCGCTCAGCATTTCGAGGCAGCCCTGCAGGACGGTCAGCAGGTTGTTGAAATCGTGGGCCACCCCGCCGGTCAGCTGGCCCAACGCTTCCATTCTTTGCGCCTGGTGGAGCTCGGCCTCCGCCCGCGTCCGCCGGTCCATCTCCCGCTTCAGTCGCTGCGCGGTGGTTCGCCATCGCCAACTCGCCACCCTCTGACGCTGCAGCTGACGCACCGCAAACAATGTTATGCCCAGCAGGCCGAGCGAGGCCGGCGCAGCAAACAGCAAATAATCAATGAGGTTACCGCGCCACGAGGCAAGGACGCCGCCCGCCGGGATGCCGAATGCGACATAGAGTGGATACCCCCCGACCCGCTGATAGCCGAAGAGCCGCTCGATACCATCGATACCCCCACTTCCCCAGAACAAGCCGCGGTCCGGTTGGGAAGCGATCGCTTTCATGATCGGGCGGTTTGCATTGAAGACCAGCGGCGCCGGCAATGACGGATAGCGCATCAACACGGTGCCGTCGCTGCGCACGAGAGAGGCAGAAGAGTGTTCGTGTCGAGATACGGTGCTGAAAAAATCGCCGAAATAAGTCGGCCGGGCGGAAACCACGATCACGCCATCGAAGCTTCCGTCGGCCATGGAGCGACGGCGGCTGATATCGAATGAGGGTTGGGTGGGCTCAACGACTGGCTGCCGCCCGATAAAGATGCCGGCATTGCGCTCCCGTTGCGCCACAAACGCTTCGCGATCGGAGGCGTCGGCGGGCGTCGCCGCAAGCGGTCGATCGCTCGCTCGTATCCGACCCGACCCATCGATGATCAAGACCGCGCCGATCTGGGGCAATGCCCCGATACCCGACAAAAATTGCTGCAGCCCGTCATCGTGCTGGATGCGGTCCCAATCGAGGCCACGGATCCGGTCGTCGATCCAAGCAAGCACCAGAGCATAGGTTTCAAGAGCGGTGAGCGCGTGCTCGTGAAGCTGACCGGTCTCGATTGTCACGCGCTGCCCAGCCCGAACCTGGACCAGCCGAAGGTTCTGCCACGCCGCGATAGCGAGGAGCAGCAGCGGCACGGTAACGGACGCCAGGAGCAGGAAACGCAGCGGCCAGGTCAGGCGGCGGGACGGGCGGCGTCCGATCGGGTCCGGTGATATGGCGCTGCGCAACCACCCGATGAGAGGAGCACGCCGCAAGGAGCCGTTGCCGTCTCCGCCGGTTGGAAAGCTGCGTCGTCTCGCCGGGCCCAGCGCCCTCGTGAGGCTTAGAGCGGCCCGCTGCACAAGCCTCATCCTGCGATGGCTCTCCCTGCCTCCACGGAAAGAGCGATTTTACGATGAAACCCGACCCAGGTCGAACGCCGAAGCCGCGGCCTGCCGGCAGAGCTCCCGGGGATGGCCGGACAAGCCCGGCCAGGACCGCGGGGCTAGGGAGGGCACTGGCGTGACGCGGCGAGTAAGGATGTAGGGCGGAAAAGCACAGCACATCCCGCCAAAGCATCGTAGAATTGGTGGATTGCCCACGGCTTCCGCCGGGGTCATCCGCCCTACGGCACTCATTTTTCCGGGAGGAAGACGGCAATGGCACAAGTCGGTACAGGCAAGTACACCTACGAGGTCATCCGCGATTTCTTCAAATCGCCCGACGGCGAGCCGTTCGGGCTCATCAGCCGGGTCGCGGCCGACGATGAGGACCGCATCTATGTGTTTCAGCGGCGGGACCCGCCGGTCGTCGTCTTCGACCGCAACGGCAAGCATCTCGTCTCGTGGGGGGCGGGGGATGTGACCGACCCGCATGGGCTGAAGGTCGTCGGCGATACGGTCTACACGACCGACCGCTCGGACTCGGTCGCGAAATCGTTCTCGCGCGACGGCAAGGTCAAGCTGGCGCTCGGCACCGCGGGTCAGCATTCGGATACCGGCAAGGTCACCAACTGGCTCGTCGAGCGCGCGGCCGGGCCGTTCAACCATCCGACCGAGATGCTACCGCATCCGAACGGCGACATCTACATCACCGACGGATACCGCAACGCCCGCGTCCACCGCTTTTCGGCGGACGGCAAGCTCAAAGCCTCATGGGGCGCGCCGGGCAGCGCGCCGGGCCAGTTCCACCTGCCGCATTCGATCGCGCTCGACGACAGCGGCAATCTCCTCGTCGCCGACCGCTCCAACCGGCGCATCCAGTTCTTCACGCCGGATGGCGACTATCTCGGCGAGTGGACCGGGATGGGCGGACCCAACGACATCAGCCGCGGCAAGGACGGCAACTACTACATCGCCGAACAGGAAGCCGACGGCAACCCGGCCTACTGCACAGTTCGTGCGCCCGACGGGACCGTGCTCGCCAAGCTCGAAAGCCGCCACGTCCACGGCATCGGCGTCGATTCGCGCGGCGACATCTATGCCGGGCTCACCCAGAACCGCGGCGTCGACAAGTTTGTGCGCGTGGGCTGACCGGCAGCCCGTCTCGCGTCAACAAAACTCTCCCCCAATTGGGGAGCACGGTGAGTGGCGCGCGCGAGGCGGGCAGGGACCATTGAAAGCGTTCGCGTGATTTTCAGCTCAGCCTGCAATCCGCGCTGCAACCGAGTTCGGTCGGGTCTCGTTATTCTCGGTGACAGCGAGGGAGTTGGTCGAGACAATGTCGGTAAAGCTCAATCACACGATCGTGGCCGCGCGAGACAGGAAGGCGTCGGCCTTGTTCATCAGCGAGATCCTCGGGCTGGCGCCCCCGGTTCTGCTTGGTCCATTTGCGCTCGTAACCGTCGGCGACGAGCTGACTTTGGATTTTATGGATTCTACCGATGACATTAAGCCGCAGCACTATGCGTTCCTGGTCAGCGAGACGGAGTTCGACCAGATCTTTGGGCGCATTGAGCAACGTCGGCTGCCCTACTGGGCCGATCCGCACCAGAAGAAACGCGATCAGATCAATCACTGGGACGATGGGCGTGGTGTCTATTTCGAAGACCCCAACGGGCATCTGCTCGAAATATTGACGCGGCCTTACGGAAGCGCCGGGACGGCCGCGCAAAATCCGCATCCGCTGGTTGCCGAAAAGCTTGAACATAGCGATACCGATGCCGGCGCGTCCGGAGAAAAAGTTCCGGCCCGAGACGTTTGCACCGAACAACGGGGTTAGAGTAACCCGTCACGGCGGGTTATCGCTCGCCTCCTGCCGGACATGGGCCTTCAGAGCACGGACTTAATCTGTGGGCGCCCGCCCAGACGGGGCATTCAGGAGGATTCCACCAATCTAGGCCGGCCAGCGGCGGATAACCCAGGCTTTGCCGGGGTCATCCGCCCTATGGCGTTACTACCGCGCTAATGCCCTGAGAGTATGTTGGCGGTGCCGGTAAGAGCGCCGCTCGCTGTGCCTAGCGCCCCGCCGACTACCGCGCCGACGGGGCCGCCGGTCGCATTCCCTCTCGCAGCCCCGGCCGCCTCACCGGACACCGCACCAGACACCGGGTTCGAGTACCCTAGGTGACGCACCGGTTGGCAGACGCCGTGACGATACGTGTAGCCCGGCGCACAACGGTATTTCGCCATCGCCACGTTCGACGTTCCTATCGCCAGAACGGTCGCGGTGGCCGCCAAAACCTTGAACCTTGTTCCCATCGCTATCTCCGCGAAGAAGCAGAAGGGTCTCGTCGCGGAGTGAACGCCCGACAATCAAATCGCGTTCCGCGCGTGGCGGGGAGGCCCCGAGACTAGCCAGGGAGGATCAACGGAAAGGCGGCTATTGGGCGGCGGCAGCCAAATGTTGATGCGCGGCTGTCGCCGGGCGATTTGCCTTGAGGAACGCGCGCACGTGGCGCAGCGCGAGCTGGATCTGCTCGGGGTTCGCCTTCCACGGATAGATGCTGACCTGTGCATTGGGCGCGAGATGCGCGCTCTCCAATGCCACCGCATAGGGGTGAGCCGGCACGTCGTCGGGCAATACGAGGATCGGCGTCTGGCACTGGCGCACGAAGTCGCGCGTCACCGTGAACACGAAGTCGGCGTTCCTGCGGTACATGTTCTCGAGGAAACTGCCCGCCTGCTGCATCGTAATGTCCGGCCGCCGCTCGCACAGCCCCGGCGCCCAGCCCTTGATGTTGTTCTGATAGAACAGGTCGGGCATCGTCGGCCGAAAGCCGGAGGGCTGCGTCAGTACGGCGGCGACGACACGTCCCGGCGCCCGCTTCAGCAGGTTCCAGATGAACGGGCCGCCGATGCAGAAGCCCAGCACCATGAACTCCCGGATGCCGAGGTGGTCCATCAGGCCGATATGGTCGTCCGTGTAGGCGTCCCACGGTCGGTCGGTCTCGAGCGGCCCCGAGGACTGGCCGCCATTGGCGTTGCGCAGATCCGCGGAGATCACGCGGTACTCGCTCTTGAACTCTTCCATCGGGTTGAAGGGATGGTTCGCGAGCCCCGCGACCGTCGAGTTGAGCCCGCCGCCAGGGATGACCATCAGCGGGAAGCCGGAGCCGACCTCTTGGTAATAAATGCGCGTTTGGCCTTTTTCATAGAACGGCATCGGAGATTCTCCTTGTGCTGTCTTATTGGGCGGCTGCTCTCAGGGGTTGGTGCGTCCGCAGGAAGGTGCGCACCCGGTTGATCGTCCGTTCCTTCAGCTCGGGCGGCTCGCGCCACGGAAAAACCGTCGTCTCGGCATTGGGTGCCAGCGAGGCGACATCGATCGAGGTCTGCAGCGGATGCGACGGCGTGTCGTCCGGCAGGACCAGGATTGGCGTCCGGCAGTTCTTGATGAAGTCGCGCGGCACGCTGAAGAGGAAATCGGGATGCGCGCGCCACAGGCTGTGGAAGTACTTGTCGATAGTATCCATCGGCACCTCCGGCCGGCGGGCGCGGAAATCAGGCAGCCAGTTCTCCGTGCTGTGCCGGTACATAACATCCGGGTCTTCCGGCCGCTGCCCGACGGTTTGGCAAAACACGGCTGCGACGACTCGGTTGGGTGCCCGCTGCAGGAGCTTGCCGGCAAAGCAGCCACCGATGCAGTACCCCATGTAGAAGAATTCGCGGATGCCGAGATGGTCCATCAGCCCGAGCTGGTCGTCGGCGAAGGCGTCCCAGGCGTTCTCCGTCGGAACCGGGCCTAACGACTCGCCGCCATTGGCGTTGCGCTGGTCCATCGTGATGCAGCGGAAATCGTTTTTGAATTCCTCCATCGCGTTGATCACTGCTGTCGGCCAGTTGCTGACCCGTGAATTGAGGCCGCCGCCGGGGGTAACCAGCAAGGGGAAGCCGGAGCCAGCCTCCTCATAGCGGATGCGGACGTCGCCTTTTTGGTAGAACGGCATCGCAATCTCTCCTTCTACAGTGTGATGTCACACGCCCGTGTGCGTCTCGATCAGACGCGTGCGAACCTCGCGATCCTAAGCCAAACCTGCAGAATTTCCCGAAGCTTTTTGAATCAGGCGTTCAGCCCAATTTTCGTATCTGCTCGCGCAGTTTCGACCCTAGGAGGCGACAACCTTGCGGTTCGCCGCCAGCAGGAATGGTTGCGATCGAATTTAGTTGCGGTGCGTCTCGATGAGACGGAACATGGCAAAGTGGGCCAGGGATCCGGGGAATGTCGGTTCATAAGGGAGTAACCTAGATGGCAGATTACGACATTATCATCAAAGGCGGCACGGTCGTCGATGGAACGCGCACCCCCCGTTATGTCAGCGACATCGCGATCAAGGAAGGCAAGATCGCCCAGATCGGCGGCCTGAAAGGGAAAACCGCCGAGCGTATTCTGGACGCTGCGGGCCGCATCGTCGCGCCCGGCTTTGTAGATCTGCACACGCATTATGACGCGCAGATTTTCTGGGATCCGTACTGCACGCTTTCCGGGTGGCATGGGGTGACCTCGGTCGCCTTGGGCAATTGCGGGTTCGGATTCGCCCCATCACGGGTCGAGGACCGTGATCGGGCTATGCTCAGCATGACCCGCAACGAGGCGATCCCCTATGACGCTATGAAGGCGGGCATGCCGTGGAACTGGGTGACGTTCCCCGATTTCATCGACAGCCTGACCCGCACGCCCAAAGGCGTCAACTGCCTGACCTACGTGCCGTTGACCCCGCTCTATGCGTGGGTGATGGGCTGGGAGGAAGCCAAGAAGCGGCGGCCGACCGAGGCGGAACTCGAGGAAATGTGCCGGCTGATCCATGAGGGGATGGATGCGGGGGCGTGCGGCTGGTCGGCCCAGGTCTTGGGCCCGAAATCGATCCAGCGGGATTATGACGGAACCCCGATGGTCACCGATCTGCTCTCGGAGCATGAAATCCTGACCTTCGCCAAGGTCCTGGCCGACCGTGACGAGGGCTTCATCGAATTGGCGTATCAGGAGACCGGTGAAGAGGGTCGTCCGCTGGCTGAAGCGACCAAGCAGTTCTTTGAAAAAGTCGCCGCGGTGGCGAAGCGGCCGATCCTGTACCAGGCCGTCGCGCCGAACGCGGTGCATCCCGAAATGCACCGCGAGCGGATTAAATGGTTGGAAAGCTGTGCGGAGCGCGGGCTGCGCGTCTATGGCCAGGGTGTCACCCGGCGCGGCGGGTTCGAGATGACCTTTGTCGACTGGAACCTGTTCGATGACACCGAGGCGTGGCGGGAAGTGACTCTCGGCACAAAAGACGAACGCAAGGCCAAGATGCAGGATCCGGAGATGCGCCGCCGCCTCAAGGAGGAATGGGATTCCGGGATCCGGCCGACGACCGTGGTTGCGCGTTCGGTCGGCAGCCTGGTCGTGCAAGCCAGGAACGTGAAGATCGATATCGGTGCAGAGGCAGCATTTCCGACCCTGCCCGCGCCGGTCGAGGTGGCCGGTGCGTCCTACTTCCTGATCAAGAACCGGGATGGCTACAAGCTGTTGTCACGCGTGTGCCCGCATCAGGGCGGCACGGTCCAGGAGGCCGGCCCGGCCTTTATCTGCCGCACTCACGGCTACCGCTACGACAAAGACGGCGGAAAGTGCCTGAACGCCGCCGGGCTCCGGATGAAGTCGTACGTCGTCAATGTCAAGGACGGACGGTTGATCGCGCTATTGCCCGGCGCAAAGAACTCCAACTCCTCGCTGGCCGGACAGACCGTCCAGCAGATCGCTGATGCTCAAGGCAAGCATGTGATCGACGCGCTGCTCGACATGGTGGTCGAGGACGATCTGGAGACGGAGTTCTTTGCGCCGACTCAGGGGCGCGATACGGCGCGGTTCACGACCGAACTAGTTGATTCCAACGTCGTCGTAGCCGGGGTCTCGGACGGCGGCGCTCATGTCAAGTTTCTGACCGCCGGGATTTATCCGACCGATCTGTTGACCTGGCTCGTCCGCGACGAGAAGACGGTAAGTTTGGAGGACGCGCATTACAAGTTGAGCTATCTGCCGGCCCATCTCGGCGGCTTCAAGGACCGCGGTGCGATCCGCGAGCAGGCCCCGGCGGACATCGTGATCTACGATCTCGATAAGCTGGAAGTTTTGCCCTCCGAAGTCGCCGAAGATCTGCCCGGGGGCGAATGGCGGCGCATCCAGAAGTCCAAAGGCTACGACTGGATTCTGGTCAACGGCCAAATCACCTTTGAAAACGGCGAGCCTACGGGAGCCCTGCCCGGCAAGTTTTTGCGGAACGGCCGAGGCTGATCAAGCGGCACTAAGTTGGACCCCTTCCCTGTCGCCCCCGCGAAAGCGGGGGTCCAGGAGCCGCGGGCACGGCGCGACCGCCCCCTGTTAACGCCAGGGCACGGGCTCTGGATGTCCGCTTTCGCGGACGTAAACAAAAAGCGTGCGTAACCGGGGTCGGTGCATCCGCACACGCGAAGTGTCGGACACGCACATCTGGTGAGAGGAGACGTGGATGAAATCGGAACAGCAGCAACCGCAGCGGATGCAGCAGACCATGCCCGAGGACGGCGATGGATGGCACCAAATCAATGCCGGGCCGTATCTGCATATAATGTTCCACCCCAACCGGCAATTGCTCGGCCGGGAGGCGGACGGCATCGTACGGCGCTCGATTGTGGTCGCTGTCGCGGGCAAGCGGGAGCAAGCGCTCCGCTTCGATCCCTTCAGCGTAGGCAGCCACTATCACATCCGTCCGAGCCTGCGTGCCAAGCAGCTTCCGCTTTGGGTCGACGAGGGGCAGAAGCCGCTCGACATTGCCTTGGCGTTCTTCGAAAAGCCGTTGCGGTTCCGCGGGCTCCTCTCACAGGCCGAAGAGAGGGAAGCGGCGTCGCTGGTGGATGACGCCGACCTGATCCGTGCCGCCCGACAGATCCGGGAACTCGACGCTGCGGCAGGAAAAAAGTCTGCCGCTTGATGGCGAGGAGCAGGCTCTTGCGGGCCCCGGGGAGGCAGCTTAACGCCTCGCACTGCACCTAACGGTGCAAACCGTTGGCCGTATCATTCGTCGGGCACCGATGCCCCAATCGTGACCGGTTCCGTCACTCGCCGCCCGGGCAGCGCGGCATGTCTAAGACATCGGCATCATATTTGCGTTGAGATTGGCGATGATCCAGATTGAGCCGGTGATGACGAGAAAGACGATCAGCACGCCAAAGGCGAGGGCCAGAATATTGTTCGTATTATCGGGTCCGCTGCCGAGATGCAGAAAGAACACGAGGTGGACGCCGATTTGTGCAAAGGCGAGCACGACCAGCCCGACCGGAATGCCGGGCGCCCATAGCAAATTGGTCTGCGAGACGACGAACGAAGCGATCGTCGCCAGAATGGCGAGCCCGAGCCCCGCCGTGTACGACAGAACGCTAGCGGTCGGCTCATATTCTTCGACACCCGGCGTGCGGTCGTCGAACAGGCGATCATGACTGTCCATCACCGGAAGTCTCCCATCAGATAGACCAACGTGAATACCCCGACCCAGACGATGTCGAGCGCGTGCCAGAACAGGCTCCAACACAACAGGCGCCGGAGCACGGCAGCGCGCAAGCCTTTCACGATGACCTGAGCCACTAGATAGATGAGCCAAATGAGGCCGCTGGTGACGTGCACGCCGTGCGTCCCCACCAAAGTGAAGAAACCGGACAGAAAGCCGCTGCGCGAGGGGCCGGCGCCCTTCGCGACCATGCCGGCAAATTCCGAGGCCTCGATGAAAAGAAAGGCTGCACCGAGCAAGAAGGTGAGAGCAGCAAAGACCAGAAAGCGTCCTGGCTGCCGCCGTTCGGCGGAGAGCGCCCCGAGCCCGCAGGTATAGCTCGAGAACAACAGACACATCGTCTCGATGAAGACATTGCGGAGGTTGAACAGCTCGCGGCCGGTCGGCCCGCCGGCGGTATTGCCCGACAATACCGCATAGGCCGCGAACAGCGCCGAAAACATGACGATGTCGCTGAGGATGAAAATCCAGAACCCGTAGGCAACGACGATGCGTTTCGGGGCCGGCCCGCCACCACCGCGCCCGCGCGCGAGCTCGGTCGGAACTGCGGTCGGAACCGTCTCGATCGTTGCTATTGTCATCCGGGCTGCCTCAGGTCCCCAATCGGGCTCGTTCCATTCGCGCGATTTCGGCCGGGGTGATTTCGCGCTCGCGCTCATCACTCCAGCCGGCTATCAAGACCGTGACTGCGGCGGCGAGGGCGCCGACTATCGCCATCCACCAGATGTGCCAGATCAGCGCGAAGCCCATGACCACTGCAAAGAACGCGGTGATAAAACCGGCGGGGCTGTTGCGCGGCATCTCGATGGGCTCATAGACCGGTTCGACCCCAATTGGTCCTCCTGGGGCCCGCCCCGTGCGCTTCATGTGCCAGAGCGCGTCGATCGTTTCGACTCGGGGCAGCACGGCGAAATTGTAGGCCGGCGGCGGCGACGAGGTCGACCACTCCAGGGTTCGGCCGTTCCACGGGTCGCCGGTCAGGTCGAGGCGCTGCTCGCGCGTGCGGATGCTGACATAAAGCTGAGCTATCTGGCAGACGATGCCGAGGAAAATGACGACGGCCCCAAGCTCGGCGACCAGCAGCAGCGGCTGCCAGGTCGGGTCGGGGATGTGTTGCAGACGCCGGGTCATGCCATGCAGACCCAGTACATAGAGCGGCATGAAGGCGAGATAGAAGCCGATGAGCCAGCACCAGAAGCTGGCCTTGCCAAACTGTTCGTCGAGGGTGAATCCGAACGCCTTCGGAAACCAATAATTGTACCCCGCCAGTGCGCCAAATACCACCCCACCAATAATCACGTTATGAAAATGGGCCACCAGGAAGACACTGTTGTGGAGCACGAAGTCGACCGGCGGCACCGCCAGCAACACGCCGGTCATGCCGCCAATAACGAAGGTGACGATGAACCCGATCGTGAACAGCATCGGCGTCTTGAACACAAGCCGGCCACGGAACATCGTGAACAGCCAGTTGAAGACTTTGACGCCGGTCGGCACCGCAATGATCGACGACATGATGCCAAAAAAAGCGTTGACATCGGAGCCCGCCCCCATCGTGAAGAAGTGATGCAGCCAGACCATGAAAGAGAGAATGCAGATTCCCAAGGTCGCGAGAACCATCGAGCGGTAGCTGAACAGTCCTTTGCCAGAAAAGGTCGCAGTCACTTCGGAATATACGCCGAACACTGGCAGGATCAGAATGTAGACCTCGGGATGGCCCCACGCCCAGAACAGGTTGACATACATCATCTGGTTACCGCCGGCGTCATTGGTAAAGAAATGCATGCCCAAGTAACGGTCGAGCAATAGCATCACGAAGGTCGCGGTTAGGATCGGAAAGGCGGCGACGATCAGCAAATTTGCCGCGAGGGCG
This sequence comes from Allostellaceae bacterium, assembly GCA_045802495.1. Taxonomy (GTDB): domain Bacteria; phylum Pseudomonadota; class Alphaproteobacteria; order ATCC43930; family CGMCC-115725; genus AP-15. Next base: position 29,068 of record JBJMQW010000259.1, read on the forward strand.
GTCCAGCAGAAGACCGGCATGCGGAAATAGGTCATGCCCGGTGCGCGCAGTTTGAGGATCGTGGTCACGAAATTGACGCCAGTCAGCAACGTGCCGATGCCCGAGATCTGCAATGACCACAGGTAGTAATCGACGCCTTCGTCGGGGGAAAACGGGAGCTCGGAGAGCGGCGGATAGCCCATCCAACCGGTGCGCGCGAAACTGCCGATGACGAGCGACATATTGATCAGCAGCGCGCCCGTCGCCGTCAGCCAGAAGCTGACCGAATTGAGCGTCGGGAAGGCGACGTCGCGGACACCAAGCTGCAATGGCACGGCAAAGTTCATCAGCCCGATGACGAGCGGCATCGCCACAAAAAATATCATGATCGAGCCGTGAGCTGAGAAAATCTGGTCGTAGTGATCAGGCGGCAGGTATCCCTGCGCATTGCCGACCGCGATGGCCTGCTGCGTGCGCATCATGATCGCGTCGGAGTAGCCGCGCAGCAGCATGACGAGCCCGAGAATCACATACATAACGCCGATGCGCTTGTGGTCGACGCTGGTGATCCACTCGCGCCACAGATAAGGCCACCAGCCCTTGATGGTGACGAGCGCCAGTACGGCCAGAATGACGATGCCGACCACTCCCATGGCATAAAGCGGGAGCGGTTGGTCCAGAGGAATTGCTGCCCAGCTCAGCCTGCCCAGCATGTCAGCCTCCTGCTCGCACCGGCGGAAACCAGGCCGCGCCCGCGCGCGCCTTTTCGGGCGCCGCCGTCGTCTGGTCGATGATGCGCTCGAACAGTTCGGGCTCGACCGAGCGATAGGTCGTCGGCGGCACCGCCTTGCTCGGCTTCGCCAATGCGGCGAAGCCGGCATCGTCGAGCGCAGATCCGCTGCCGCGCACCTGCGTGACCCAGGCGTTGAAATCGCCCGCCGGCACGGCTTTGGCGATAAACCGCATCTCGGCAAAGCCGTCGCCGCTGAAATTTGCCGAGAAGCCGGGATATTCGCCTGGCTTGTCCGCGAGCAGGTTGAGGTGGGTGGTCATGCCGCCCATCGTGTAGATCTGGCTGCCGAGCTGCGGGATGAAGAAGGAGTTCATCACCGTCGCCGAGGTGAGCCGAAAGTGGATCGGGGTTCCGGCCGGAATGACGAGCTGATTGACCGCCGCAACGCGCTGATCGGGATAAATAAACAGCCACTTCCAATCGAGTGCCACGACATCCACCCGCAGCGGGTCGGCATTCGCGGAGATCGGCGCCCGCGGGTCCAGCTGATGGGAACCAATCCAGATGACCCCGCTCAAGAGGATCACGATCAGCGCCGGGATCGACCAGAGGACGAACTCGAGACGCCCTTCAAAGGACTCGTCCAGGCTGCGGCTGGCGCGGAGGTTTGACGACCGGTACCACCAGGCAAACGCCAAAGTCGCCAGGATCACGGGAACCACGACGACGAGCATGATCGCCGTCGAATTGATCAGCAAGAGCAGCTGCTGCGCCGCGACCGGTCCCTGCGGATCAAGCACGCCGGCCTGGCGACAGGAAGAAACGAGCGCCGCGGCGCACGGCACCAGCCAGCACGGCAAGGCCGAGCGGCGCGGCCGATGCCGCGCATTCGGTGCGGGATCGCGCGGCGCATCGGGCGTCGCGTAAGGCCAGTCATGCATGGAGTCCTCCGGCACAGAGGATGGCACCGAGAAACGCCGCTTAAGTCCGCACCATATCCTTAACCAGAAAGTCTAGTGAGAAGGCCCTGGCTTGCCAATCCATCGTCAAGTGCGGTGCAAGCCGTTAAGTTGCTCTTTGCGCCCTTATTGTAGCCAGCTTTGGTCCGCGATGCGGCCAAGCAGCGCAGGAAACGGTTGCCGCTTTCTCGTCAGGTCGCGCCGGTAACGCGGTGCAAGGCTCCGAGTGTCAGGGCAGATCCTGTAGGCGGGCTTTCAGAGGGCAAGCAGGGTGGGGGCCCCATCGCTTTCCAATGCGCACCGAGGATACGGTTGCTGCGCAGCTTGGGCGGCGCGGTTCAAGTCAGCGGGCAGGGTCGAGCACGACGACCGGGATCTCGCGCTCGGTCTTCTTCTGGTAATCGGCATAGGGCGGCCAGAACTCCAGCGCCTTTTCCCACAGCCGCGCGCGCTCCTCGCCGGTGGCGGTCCGGGCCCGCGCCGTAAACTTCTCGGTCCCGACCTGCACCTCGACCTCGGGGTTGGCGAGGAGGTTGCGGTACCAGCCGGGGTGCTGCGGGGCGCCGCCTTTCGAGGCGACGACGATATAGCTGTCGCCGGCTTTCCCGTAATACAGCGGGAAGATGAACCGCTCTCCTGACTTGCGGCCGATCGTCGTCAGCAAGAGCGACGGTACGGTGATGTCCGGCCGGCCCGGCTGGGTCGGCTTGTGCATGTGCCCTTCGGTGCCGCCGCTGGAGAGATAGCGGTTGGCATGCTCCACCATCCAATCCGGCAGGTTTGGCGCGAGCTTGGCATCGGCCATTTTTTTGAACTCCCTCTGTGTGTGTCGAGCATAACATAAAGGGGCCGCGTGGTCGCCGGCTCTTCCTTGCAATGCCAAGCGCGTGAGGGCCATTTTGGCCGCCAGCCCTACGTGGACGACGGGAAGCACGAGCAATGACCATCGAGATCAACGGCATGGCCCACGTCATCCTGACGGTGAGCCGGTTCGACGTCGCCCGCGATTTTTATCGCAAGCTGCTGCCCGAGTTCGGCATGACACCGGTATTCGACGGCGACAAATTATTTTACTGTGTCGGCGGTCGGACGGCGATCGGCATCGAACCTTGCGACCCGGCGCTGGCTTCCGAGCGCTTCGTTCAGCAGCGCGTCGGCCTGCACCACCTCTGCCTGCGAGCCCGTTCGCGCGAGGATGTGGACCGGTGCGCGAGCGTTCTCAAGGAGATGGCCGCGACGATCATACGCGGACCGGAGGAAGGCAGCTGGGCCCCGGGCTATTACTACGTGCTCTTCGAGGATCCGGACGGCATCCGGCTGGAGGTGTGCTTTGTTCCGGGCACCGGTCTGCTGGCGGCCGGTGTGTCCTTCAATCCCTCCGCGGGCTATATCTGAGGCTCGGACTCCGGCGCGCTTCCGCGGACACCGTGAATTACCGCTTCGGCGGGCGTTCAGTAATGGGTAACCCACGGACTGCTCAGGGCTTCCTCGATGCGGCGGTGGCGGGCCCTGATGACGTCGGCGGGAACGGCGCTGACGAACGCGTAGAACGTCTTGGTTCGGATCGCGTCCACGACGCGCTCGCCGACCCTCTTCGGATCGAGACCTGTCGTAGCGAGGCGTTCCGCCAATACCGCTTCTTCATTGGCGCGGATCTGCGGCCCGCCTAGGTGGTCCGGGCGATTACGAGCGCCGCGTGGGATGTTCGTGTTGACCGGACCCGGGCACAGCACCGAGACGCCGATATTGGTACCCTCCAACTCGTGCTCCAGCGCTTCGGACAGTGAGAGAGCGGCGTATTTGCTCATCGAATACGGCCCCTGATTGGTGCCGCGGCGGTTCTGGAAGCCGGCGACCGAGGCGGTGTTGACGACATGCCCTTCTTCGCCGTGCTTCAGGATGGCGGGGACGAAATGGCGGATGCCGTGGATGATCCCCCAAATGTTTACGCCGATCACAAATTCCCAATCGCCTCGCGGCACGTCGATCAGCCGGGTGCCGTGCATCGGCACGCCGGCATTGTTGCAGGCGATGTGGAGCTTGCCGAAATTGCGTTCGGCTTCCCCTAGCGCATCGAGCACGGATTGCTCCTGCGTCACGTCGATCCGCACCGGCATGACCCGCTTGTTGGTGCCGGAGAGGCCGTGAGCCGCCTCCTCGACCGCAGCTTTCTGGATATCGGCCATGACCACATTGGCGCCGGCCTCGGCGAGCGCGGTCGCAATGCCGAGACCGATGCCGGAAGCGGCGCCGGTGACGATGGCGGTCTTGCCGGAGATGTCCATGCGCGAGCGGCCTTTCGGATCGGTTGCTCGCTCACAATAGCATCAGGGAAGTTGATCGTCGCGCGCCTCGGGAGCAGAGTGAGCGGCGCCACAAGGATGCGTTCGCGGGCCGGAATCCGGCACTTGCGACCAATTCCCGCCGTCGAGCGGGGCGTCGGACGGGGAGGAAACATGAGCGCCGTGCGAAACCGTGAATGCGCCAGTGTCGCGACGAACCCCGCCCGCACGGCCGGCGATCTGAGCCGCCGCGAGCTTCTCGCTTTCGCCGCATGGGGCCTCGCCGCCGGCGAGCCGCGCCTTGCCGGGGCCGCGAGCGGTCCGCAGGGCCAGCTGACCTGGGCAGTGCACGTTTCGCTGGCGCCGACCTGGTTCGACCCGGCCGAGACCTCCGGCATTATCACGCCCTATATTGTCCTCTACGCGCTGCACGACGCGCTGGTAAAGCCGATGCCGGGAAAGCTGCTGACGCCGAGCCTCGCCGAATCCTGTTCGGCGGCGGAGGATGGCCTCAGCTACGATTTCGTGCTGCGCCCGGGCATCATGTTCCACAACGGCGACCCGGTCACCGCCGAGGACGTCAAATTCTCGTTCGAGCGCTACCGCGGCGCCTCGCACGACATGATGAAGGCGCGGGTGGCCGCGATCGAAACACCGGATGCCCGCCACGTGCAGTTCAGGCTCAAGGAGCCGTGGCCCGACTTTCTGACATTTTACGGCAGCGCCACCGGCGCCGGCTGGATCGTGCCGAAGAAGTACGTCGAGAAGGTCGGCGACGAGGGCTTCAAAAAGGCGCCAATCGGCGCCGGGCCGTACAAATTCGTCTCGCTTACGCCGGGTGTCGAGCTGGCGCTCGAGGCCAACGAGCGCTACTGGCGCAAGCAGCCCAGCATCAAACGCATCGTGCTGAAGAGCGTCCCGGACGAGACGACCCGGCTGGCGGCGTTGAAAGGCGGCGAGGTCGACGGGATCTACTGGATTGCCGGCCAGCTGGCCGAAGAGCTGCAGCGCTCGCCGGGCCTCACTCTGGCGGTCAGTCATACCGCGCCGTTCTGGGTCTATTTCCCGGAGCAGTGGGACCCGAAATCGCCGTGGTCCGACGTGCGGGTGCGCCGCGCCGCGAGTCTGGCGATCGACCGCAAGGGAATCAACGATGCGATCACCTTTGGACATTCGCGGCTGAACGGAAACAGCTTTGTCCCGCCGCATTTCGAGTTCTACTGGCAGCCGCCCGCGCCGGTCTTCGACATCGCCGAGGCGAAGCGGCTGCTGGCCGAGGCCGGTCATGCCGGCGGGCTCGACGCCGGCTCGCTCTATTGCGACGCCGCCTTTCCGAATATCGGCGAGGCGATCGTCAACAGCATGCTCGCCGCCGGCATCCGCGCCCGCTTGCAGCCGATCGAGCGCGCCGCCTTCTACAAGGGCTATTCCGAAAGAAAGTTCAAAGGCTTGATCCTGAGCGGCAGCGCTGCGTTCGGCAATGCGGCAACGCGGCTCGAAGCCTTTGTCGTCAAGGGCGGCGCCTACGCCTACGGCAGCTACCCTGATCTCGACGCGCTGTTCCCGCAGCAGGCGGCCGAGCTCGACCATGCCAAGCGCGAGGAGCTGCTGCACCGGATGCAGCAGCTCGTGCATGAAAAGGTCATCGCCGCGCCACTTTGGCAATTGGCTGCGCTGAGCGGCGTCGGCCCGCGGGTCGCCAATTCGACGCTCGGCTCGATGGACGGCTACCCCTGGACCTCGCCCTATGAGGACATCACGCTGAAGGGCGCCTGATTCGCCCTGTCGAGAGCCGGGCGGCTGCGCTGCGTCAATGAAAATAGCGGCCGGAATCGATGACGACCGTCTGGCCGGTCATCGTCTCGGTGCGGCACATCGTGACCACCATATCGGCGCAGTCGTCCTTGTCAGCGGGTTTCTTCAGAAGCGAGGTGGACGAGGAGCGCTCGATGAATTCAGGCCGCAGATTGGCGGTCGCACGGGTGCCCTCGAGCAGGCCCGGCGCCACACAATTGACCAAGGTCTCGGGGGCCAAGGCCACCGCCATGCAGCGCGTCAGGTGGATGAGGCCCGCCTTCGACACGGCATAGGCGATGGACGAGCCGGTCGGTCCAATGCCCGACACCGATGAGATGTTGACGATGCGGCCCCGCCCTTGCGCCTTCATGACGGGCGCCACCGCCTTCATCAGACGCATGGGTCCGGTCAGGTTGATGGCGATGATCTTGTCCCACTCTTCCATCGTCATGCTGTCGAGGTCGGGGAACGGTATTGCGATGTTGTAGGCGGCGTCGTTGACGAGAATGTCGAGACGGCCGAAGCGCCCGGTCGCCTCATTGACCACCCGCTCCACCGCCGCACCGTTGGTGATGTCGCACTTGAAGGCCGCGGCATTGACCTGTTGTCGCGATGTGAGCTCGCGGGCGACGCCCTCCGCCTGGTCGCGGCTCTGCGCGTACATGACGGCGATATGCACGCCTTCCTTTGCCAGGGCGTGGCAGATGCGCTGGCCGAGGCCCCCATTGCCGCCCGTCACCAATGCGACCGCCCCGTTCAATTCCATGCGTTTTCTCCTGCGTGCGGTTGCACAGCTGTGTGCAGCAGTTTGATGCCTAGCCAGAGGGCAGGCAAGCCATCGAGCTTTGTATGGCTTTCGCGCGACGCGGATGTCACGATGCAGCAACAGGATCTACCGAGGAGCGCTGTTGATGACTCGACCGTTCGAGGGCATTCGCATCATCGATATCACGCATGTGCTGGCGGGGCCTTTCGCGGCCTATCAACTCGCCGTGCTGGGCGCGGATGTCATCAAGGTCGAGCATCCGGACGAGCCGGATCAAAGCCGCGAGACCGGCACCGACCGCGCGCTCAACCGCCGCAACATGGGTACGTCCTTCCTGACCCAAGGCTCGAACAAACGCTCGATCACGCTCGACCTGAAGACCGAAGAAGGCCGCGAGATCCTCAAAAAGCTGGTCGCCCACTCCGACGTGCTGGTCGAGAACTACCGGCCGGGGGCATTCGAGGCGCTGGGTCTCGGCTACGAGGCGCTCACGAAGATCAACCCGCGCCTCATTTACTGCTCGATCTCGGCCTTCGGCCAGGACGGCGTGCGCCGCAAGCAGACTGCCTACGACCATGTCATCCAGGCCACCTCGGGCATCATGGCCTCGACGGGTACCGAGGAAGTCAACCCGATCAAGATCGGCGCGCCGGCGGTCGATTACGCGACCGGCACGATGGGCGCCTTTGCGCTCGCCAGCGCCCTCTTCCAGCGCGAACGCACCGGCAAGGGCCAGCATATCGACCTCGCGATGCTCGGGGTTGCGATGATGATGCAGGCGTCGCTGTTGACCGGGTATTTCCGTAACGGCACCGAGCCGAGGCCGCACGGCAACAAGCAGCCCTTCGCCACAAACAGCGCCTATGACGCGAAGGAAGGCATGGTCATGATCGGCGCCAGCAACATCCGCCAGCAGGCGCGGTTCTGGCGCGCGGTCGA